>JADJXL010000017.1 GCA_016715885.1 Polyangiaceae bacterium | reverse complement strand
TGCCGGTTCAGTGTCGACATTCTTACCCCTACCACCGTGAAAGACGACACAACTATACGTTTACCCTTGACATTCCGTTCGTCGTGCAAATCCAGATCGCGTACTATCACCACCTTCGACGATCGCAAAGGAACTGCAGTACTTCACCATACATAGCAGGTCAGGTCATCAGAAGAGGGCAACTGGAACTCGAGGAAACGATGTTGAAACGGGAGGCATGGGCCAGATCTTTCGCGCGAAAGGTCTGCTCCTCAGGCAATATCGTCGCCCTGAAACTCATGCTCGAAGATGAGCCGACGCACTGCTGGCGCTGGATTCGTGAATCCATGCTGTTGTCAGAAGGCTCGTCATCCACGCATCGTCAAGTGCGTATTGACGAGATTAGCGGACTCAGACAGCTCTACTTGAGTGATGGAGATGGCTCGAAGGAAGATCTCTCGAAGCGTCTGAAACGAGACCGCTCCGAGATGCACCAGGCGTTGTGTTGATCGAACGTCGCTGACGCGCTTTCGCGCTGGCGCAATGCACGCGAGATCATTCAACGGGACCTGGAAGCCTGGCAATTTGTTCTTGGTCGTTGGCGAAATCGAACCGAGGTCAAAAAGTGATTGATTTTGGCATTGCCGCCATTTCTGTCCCAACACGGCTGGCGGAAGGCGCGTTCGGGGCGATGGTTGGAACTCCTTCGTATATGGCCTTTGGAGCAATTTAAACACAACGGGCGGGGCTCGACCGCTCGTGCCGATATGTTTGCCACTGGTATATCCTGATGGAATGCCTTACGGGAGCGCAGTATTTGTCGGTCATCACCCTTTTGCGGTGATGGCTAAGATCTCATGGAAGAACCGCCACGTTTGCGCGTGAAGTTCGTCAGGGATTCCTCGCGAACTGGACGCATTCGTTCAACTCATGCTTTCAGGGATCGGAATGCTCGTCCACGTGATGGATCAGCGGTTGCGACTGCATTAAGAAGATATTCGCCAATATCCCGCGCCGGTGGAAATGACGTTGACGGTCCCGCCTCCGGCAGGGTCTCACGAGCGACGAACAACGGATCGTATCGTTGATTTTGATCGGTCGCGAACGTCCCGTAGAGATGGTCCAACGCTGGCGCGTTCGACGTGGGAGAATGAAAAGCCGAAAACTGGATCATTGCAGCGCAAAAAACGGCTGCATTCTGAGGTTTTCTCCCGGATGGATCGGCGCTGGTGACCATTGGGGACAAACGCGCGCACTCCGATCCTGCGACGCAGCTCGCGTCTCGCACTGGCCCTGAAAGCTATGGCGCCGGATCGACCTCTTGCACTTACCACGGGTCGCGGTGAAATCAAAGAAGACTACCCGTTGGAGCAGCCATTGAACGAAGCGGCCAAAGATGGTCGTGGAATGCAACACCAGTGAATTCCTCGGACATGTCTGATGGATGAAACATCCGCCCATCTGCTCGATGGCCGTTTTGATGTTCGTCGCGTAGGTACGGTGTACACGTTGAATGGTGTGCGCCATGCAGGAACTCCGCACGCTCTTGGGCAAACCAACGGCATTCATCGGACGAGACGCGGAGATCCAGACCCTCGAGGACCATTTTCAACAATGTACGGACGACCAAGTGGCCACGGCGATTTTGGTCATGGCCGAGGCGGGTATGGGCAAATCACGCCTCTTGTATGAATTTTTGCATTCGATTCGACGTACATCGGCGGACTTCGACGTATGGACGGTCGTGGTGATCTGTTGGCCGCGGGGTCGCGCGTTCGCGCTCTTAGCACATATGTTACGCGGTGTTTTGATCTGCAGAAGGCGTTCCCATCGAGGTGCAACAACGAAAGATACGCGAGCAGGTGGCCCGACATGTGCCCTCGACCGACGTCGGACGTATTTCAGAAATTCCTTGGTGAATTGGTCGGCGTGCCATTTCCTGATGCGGTAAGTCCGCACCTCCAGGCAGCGCGTCGAGATGCTCGGCTGATGAGCGAACAACTCCGCCGAGCATTCGAGAATTCCTGCATGCCGAAACCGCATCATCCGGTGGTGCTCGTGCTCCGAAGGCCTCCAATGGGAGACTTGCCCACCGTGCGTTTCGTCGACGGAGCGTTACGAATCTGACGGACCAACCATTGCTGGTTTTGGCCCTTGCGCGACCGGAAGTGGAAGAGTTTTTCCACACTTGTGGAGTGAACGCTCGGTCAACGTCGTGCGTTTGCAACCGCTATCTCGAAAAGCGAGTGAAAAAATGGTCGTGCAGGCATTGGGTGACCGGGCAAACTCCACGCTGCTGGCGCGTCTCGTCGCCCGAGCCGAGAAATGCATTTTACCTGGAAGAATTGGTGCGCACGATTGGAGAGCGGACAACGATTGGCAACGAAAGCGACGAGTTGCCAGATACCGTGCTGGCGGTGGTTCAATCTCTCGGCTCGAGGGGCTATCCCCAGAAACTCGACGCTGCTTGCGGGCGGCGAGCGTGTTTGGCGAGGTGTTTTCCGGGGCGGTTTGGCCGAGTTGCTCGGGATGAACACCGAAGCTCAGGCCCCTTCAGACGCTGCTCGAGGAGCTTGTCGAACATGAGTTGATTCAGCGGCAAAGGCAGAGCCGTTTTTCTGGGGCAGGAGCAATTCGTTTTTCGACATGCGCTCATTCGGGAGAGCGCGTACGTGGCGCTCACGGAGAACGATTGCCAGTTGGGTCATCGGCTCGCGGGTCAGTGGCTCGAAGCGGCACGGTGAGTCGGATGCAATGGTGCTCGCGCATCATTTCGAGCGAAGTGATGAACCATCATTGGCGATCGGCGCTTATCGTCGGGCGGCGGAGCATGCGCTCAGGGCGGATGACTTGGATGCCGCGATTGCGCGCGCGGAACGTGGCGTAATTCAGGGAGCTTCCGGAGAGGAACTGGCTGCGCTACGATTGATTCAGGCGGAGGCGCACAACTGGCGGGGTGAGTTGGTCCTGGCGGAACAGCGGGCAATGGAAGCGGTTGGGCTGGTTCGCGGAAGGAACGACAGCGTGGTTTCGCGCATTGCACCAAATCGTGGATGCAGCGGAGCAAGCTTGGCGCCTTTGAACGGATTGAGCATTGGGAACCCGGCGGGCGGGGTGGAGTTCGAGGCAGAAGCGGCGGGTTTCCGCACAACGAGCCTGAGCGTGTGTGCGAATCATTTGGTGTATAGTGGCCGTTATGCCCTTGCAGATGCGGTGATCGCGCATTGACGGACGGCGTAAATCTGGTCGCGCAGCCGCCTCGAGCGTTGGGCATGTATTATCAATTGCGTGCAATTCGAGCCTCGGCGGCAGGGGATCCGTGCGGATTTCGTGACAATCTGGAAGGGCACTCGTCTGTTTTCGAGCAAGCGGGCGATCGTCGGAATAGTTGCGTGACGCGCCAAAATTTGGGATTCGGTTTGTCCGAGCTTGGCGATTACGAAGGAGCCGAGCAGAGGTTGCGGAGTGCTTTGGCGATTGGCGAGCGGATGGGATTGCAGAAGTCGTGGCGTACACGCTTCAGAATTTAGGGCATGTACTTGGGTATCGAGGAGTTTTCGAGGAGGGGCGAAGCATTCAGAAACGGGCCATCGACGCTTTTCGAAAGCAGGAGCAGCCTCGGGGAATGGGTTTGTCGCAGGTGTATCTGGCAGAGCTGGAACTGTCGGCTGGTGACTTGACGGCTGCTGAGCTGGAAGCGCGAGCGGCGATTGAATCGCTCGCGGGAGTGCCGCCATTGCGTGCGGGTGCGTTGGCGGTGCACGCGCGTGTTGTTGCTGCGCGAGGAAAATGCGGCGGAGGCGCTCGGGGTGGCGCGCGAGGCGTATGCGTTGCTCGAATCGCTGGGCACGATTGAAGAGGGCGAGGCGCTGGTGCGGCTCGTGTATGCGGAAGCGTTTCGAGGCGAATGGAGACGCAGAGGGTTTCGCGCGGGTCGTTGCGACGGCGCGTGATCAAGTGCTTGCAAAGGCGGAGCGGATTGGGAGGGCGGAGGGAACGGGAGCGGTTTTTGCAGGATATTGCGCGGACAATGCGCGGACGTTGGAGCTTGCGCGGGCGGTGGCGTGATTACGAAGCTCGTTTGCGGCGTCGGGCGAATGCGACGAAGCCGAGGGCGAGCCATGCAGGAAGTTGGACGGTTTGCTCGTGGTGCGGCAGGAGCAGCCGCCGGTCGGATAAGCTGGGCCGTTTGCCGATGCGCCGGAGCTGGAACTGCTACTGGTCGTCAATTCACTGCCGCCGACGCCATTGCTACTCGACGAACTGCTCGAGGTAGCGCCTGCCTGACCTCCTACGCCGCCGCTGCCCAGGCCTCCTACGCCGCCGCTGCCCGAGCCTCCAGCGCCGCCGCTGCCCGAGCCTCCTACGCCGCCGCTGCCCGAGCCTCCCTACGCCGCCGCTGCCCGAGCCTCCTACGCCGCCGCTACCCGAGGCCTCCTACGCCGCCGCTACCCGAGCCTCCAGCGCCTCCGCTGCCCGAGCCTCCTACGCCGCCGCTACCCGAGCCTCCAGCGCCTCCGCTGCCCGAGCCTCCAGCGCCTCCGC
Source organism: Polyangiaceae bacterium (assembly GCA_016715885.1). Classification (NCBI taxonomy): domain Bacteria; kingdom Pseudomonadati; phylum Myxococcota; order Polyangiales; family Polyangiaceae; species Polyangiaceae bacterium. Next base: position 343,454 of record JADJXL010000017.1, on the reverse strand, counting down.
TGCCCGAGCCTCCAGCGCCACTGCTCGTAGCAGATGAACCACTCGAAGCACCAGCTGGTGTACGAATCCCATTTCACACGAGCCACCTGGGCAATCGGTGCCGTCGGGTTTGGCGGGATTCGAGCATTGTCCTGTCGATGGATTGCATACCCCAACGTCATGACAAGCGTCCGTAGCTGTGCACTTCACTGGGTTCGTCCCGACGCATATGCCATTTTGAAGAGTGTCACTTTGTGTGCAAGGGTTTCCATCGTCGCACTTTGCAGTCCGTGTCGCATTCCCACGCGGGAATGTCTGCGGATAGGACACAATTGAGGAATGGATCGCAAATCCATCGCCAATCTTGGGTGTGCAATCCGCGCAGTGTAAATTGATACTGTTGCGCTCATTGAGCGTGCAAACACCATCACCGCACCAGGGTACCTCGACCGGGTAGTAATAGTTGGTCAAGCCATTCCAGCCATTGTGATCCATTTCAGGTTGCCTCGCCCCAGCACCAGGTGCCGTCAACCTTGAGTGCACATGCATGGCCGTCACCGAAGCCACCTGCGCCACGCCGTTTCCGGAGTGTATTCTCGCCAATTTGCACAGGTGTTGTCTGACAACAACCACTAAACTGATCGTTTCCGTTGCCAAGTGCGCCGTGGTCCTGCGCTCCCCAACACCAGAGCGTGCCGTCGGTTTGATCCTTCAGCTGAAGTCGTTGCCCAGCGCGACGTGGGCGACATTGTTGCCAAGCGTGGTTGGTCAGCCTGTAGGGGTTATCCCACCCGTCGTATACCGGCTGACCATGGGAGTTGCTTCCCCAGCACCAGAGTGCCATCGCTTTACGTGCGCAGGCGTGGTCCCGGTACCAACGGCGATCTCGACCATGATGCGCCGAAGCCCCTGTCACTTGTTGTGGAATTGTAACCTTTCAGCCTCCCCAGCACCAGACCGTGCCATCCGTTTTTCGGGCGCAGGTCTGCTCGCCCTGCCTCGACCTGCGCGACGTCGCTTATCTGAGCAAACATGGGAGAGGTCCGATTGGTCGTCGTTGCGTCGCCGAGTTGGCCCGAAGTTGCGGCCCCAACAAAATAGGTATCCATCGATGTTGCTGGCGCAGGTGTGAAACCAGCCAAGCGCGAAATCGGCTAATGGATTGCTGGTGTTAAAGAAGTTAATCCAATCCGGATTACTCTTGCTCACGGTTGTTCCGTTGCCGAGCTGGCCGTAATCGTTGTTGCCCCAGCACCAGAGGCCCCAGCCCGTCTTGTTTGCGCACGAATGCTCTCGCTTTGGATCAAGGCCGATAAAAATCTGCTTCCCGCCGAGTGCAACGTCGACCACACCGGTATCAAAAATCAATTTCCCAGCCTGCACCGGTTGCGGTTGTATCCACCAGTTCGTGTTGATGCCCAGCTGACCGCTGTCGTTGCCACCCCAGCACCAGAGAGTACCATCGCTTTTACGTGCGCAAGTGTGACTACCGCCGACGGCAATCCGGACCGCCATCTTGCAATCGCTCGGGCAATTCTGCAGTTTCATTCCGCGCGCATTGCCATCGCCGCATGTCGATGTGCGACAATCGGCCGGACTGAGTACTTGCGACTCATTGGCACCGCAAATAGCGTCGTTCGTCTCGCACCGAACGGCGCCGGCGATACTTGGGACTGTTGTACCAGGGGTCCCGGCCCCTGAATCCCCAGCGCCAAAAGTGCCGTCCTTGCGCGCATAAGTGAGGTCATACGAAAGTTCGACTTCCATGACATCATTGCTTGGAATGCTGGGCCCAGCCTGTGGGTGTCGGCGAGATTCGTCGTGGTGCCATTGCCAGGCGACCCTGATTGTTTTGCCCCCAGCACCAGAGCGTGCCATCGTTTTTTGTGCACTAACATGCCGCCACCAAGCGCGACCTGTACCACGTCGGTGCCGGTGAACTCGCCCCGCTTGCACGGGCGCACTGCTCGAGGGAAATGGATCCGTTACCCCCTTGGCCGTACGCATTGTCTCCCAGCACCAGAGCGTACGATCGGTTTTGCGGGCACAGCTGTTATCGCCGCCCAGCACGATATCGATCACGTCGGTTCCAGGAAAGGTGATATCGCCGCTGACGGGATTGGGCACGAGTGGATTCTGGATTGGGGCACCGAGCTGCAAATTGAGTTGCTTCCCCAGCACCAGAGGGTGTTGTTACCGCTCAATCTAGCTGATGGCATTCCGCTCGAGCTGCTCGATGGCCATCGCGCCCATGCACGAGGTGCGTCGCGTGCGTGATGGCCATTGTGGTCGTGAGCGCATGGGGACATCGCGATGCCCATCGAGCGCGTGATCGTGCATCGTCACGCATTGTGATGGTCATCAGGCGGAATGACGTCGACGCGTCAGCTGCCCGATGGCAAGCTGGCGCATCAATGGGTCAAGGCACGTCAATGCTCGGCTTGATTCTCACCGACCACATTGGCCATGATGTCGCGCTCGACGCGCTTTTTCTTGTGACGAGCAGCCATTCGAAGGGCAGCCGTCGCAAGCCGATCGACATTGCGAAGGCTCGACCCTGAGGCCTCGTGCAATAACTGGAGCGCTTCGTCGGCAAAGATTTCTCGATCGCAGCCAGCACGCCGCAAGCGCATTCGCACATATTCATGCGTATCGTTTGCAGTCAGCGGCTTTATCGATATGCGTCGCTCGATGCGCGAATACAGCGAGCGGTTCTTGCGCAGTTCGAGCCTGTCGCGCAGTTCGGGCAGTCCGACGAGGATGAGCGACAAGAGCGCTCGGCTGTCCCATTCGTAATTCAAGAGAATGTGCAAATGGTCGAGCGTGTCCTGGTGCAGCATGTGCGCTTCGTCGAGGAGAAAAACCGGGTGAATCCGGTCGCGGCTCAAGCTTTCGATGTGCGTGCTCAGCGCATGGAAAAATGGCCGCGGCGGTCGCGCAAGGCGACAAACCCAATGCGATGCATAGCTGGCGATAGAAATCGCGCCTTCCAAGTGTCGCATTGGGCAGTACGTTAATCGGTAGCCTTCCTGCGGTAAACACGTCCGAATCGCGCGCAGAATGCAGGTCTTTCCTGCACCGGATTCCCCGTCCAAGAGCACTTGCATGGTCGTGGACGGCTTCGCGTATTTCGTCGACCACGATTTGCCTCGACGGCGGCATCCACAAATCGGGGCCAGAATCTCCTTCGTAAAGGCAGGACCGTGAGGCTGAAGAATCGGACCATCGGCTCGTTTTGCTCGTTCATGGGTTCACCTCCTCAAAATATCGCATCTCGTCTTCGGCTTCCAAAGCGCCATGACCGGGTCGAATTCAACGAATCGCGTCGGTTTGTCCTCGTGCGCGTCTGGACGTTGAGCACGCTTTCGGGCGCTGTTTTTGACCGCATCGAGCGGCCGAAGTGGATACCGCTTTCCTTCGTGCTCGACCCACGGCGGCTCGCCCGGCGTCGCGAAGCAATGCGCTACCGTGACGGTTTGGCCGGCCAAATAGCTTTGGTCGAGCTCCCACGAGGTGCCATCGAAAGAAAGCACGCTGTCGTTCGAGACGCGACGCCGATTGCGTATGGTCAAGGCATTGCGCAACGTCGATTCGTCAATCACCTTGGCGTCTCGCGACGCATACACCTTCGCCGGCGTTTTCCGAGTAAACCGCCGTGAGGCGATACACGGTACCGCTTGTCGACGAATGCTTTTAGTCGGGCATTGAGGTCTTCGAGTGACTCCACATTCGTGATGAAGTTCAGGCATCCTTCACGCAACGTCCGCCAGAATCGCTCCATTTGCCGCGCGCTTGCGGATCGTAAGGTTTGGCATGGAGCAACGTAATTTTGAGACGGGCGCACACCGTCTGCAAAATGTCACCGCGGTACGTCGACCCATTGTCGAAATACATCGCATCCGGTAGTCCATGGCGGCGAAATGCATCCACGAGGATGACGAGCATGTCCTCTTCTTTTTCCGTCTTGCGTGCTTCGAGCGCAATGCTATCGCGAGATGCGTCATCCAGCATTCCGTGGATACGGACCGGAGTCGTTTTGCGGCGATTTTGCATGCCATCCAATGGCATACATCGCCATGCCACAATGCACCCGGTTTTTCGGCCTGCCAACGCAATCGCGTCGTGGGCCCACCGTTTTCTTCGCTGCGCGCCGAGGCAAACCTGCAGCTTCATAAAGGCGTCGCAATGTGGGCTCCGAGATCTTTCCCGCTTCGAGGTCGACCTTCGTTGACGAGTGTGTCAATGATGAGCGACACCGAGGCGCCCGGATGTTCGCGTCGAATATCGAGCAACAGCTCGCGCTCTTCATTCGATAATTCTTGTGCGTAGCCAGAGTCGCTGCGCCGTGCAGGGCGCAATCCATCAATCCTTTGGCGCGATACGCGTAAAGCCAGCGTTCGAGCGTCGGCACGGAAAACGTGCGTGTACTCTTGCATCCGGTGGGCGAAACCGTTGTTCGCTCAATTCCGCAACTCGTGGACGAGCTGCCCGCGAGCGAGTTCTCGATGCATGACCGGGCCGATCACCGAGGCGCGGAAAATCGCCACGGCTTCGTTATGGTCCGTAGGTGCAATGCTCATTTGATCAGGTGCCTTTCTCCGCTGCGTAAGCGGTGGCACCCTCATAAGCGATCGTTTGACCTTGCGATATGGATCCTCTGAGGTGGGCCGCTGTTTTTCTCGGTTCGGTGGTTTGTCCCCATCATGCAACGTGCGCGGCACCGATGAATGCGCGGTGTTCGAGCGGTAAAACGCGCGTTTGCGCATCGGCGTTTGCGGCAAGGGCTGCGGCGGCCGTTGCTGCGACGTCTCGCAAACTCGAGCCTACTGGTGGGTGTGGTACATCGACAAACAGTTTGCCATGGGCGACATCCTTGGCCCAGCGGCGCAGCGTTGCCCAGCCGATGACGGAATCTCCCATGATTTTGGCTGGGTTGACACGTTCGCGTACGGCCTTTGCGGACAGTTTCACATGGCCCCACAGGGCCAGCGCCAAGGCCATTGCGGAGGCGATGTAAAGGCGTTTGGCGCGGACTTCGCGTGGCACGACGATGGGCACGGCCTTGCAGGCCGTACAGAGGTACCGTCGTACGGAGATGACGATCGTGGCGGGTGGCGCATGAGGCGTGCGCGGGCCGCGCACCTGCCGCTCGCGGAGGCCATGGCCGTGAATCACGATTGGCGCGCCAACCGGACAGCTTGGCGCGCCACACTTCGGGCAGCGTGCAGGCCGCGCTTCGTCGACGGTCGGTGTGCGTTCAATCCAGCTCTTGATATCGATGTGGCTTTGGATTATGGTTACGCCGCTTCGAGTCTTGTCGTTTGGACTCACGGGTTCGGAGCACGACGAGGAGGGCGTGTTTGGCTTGACAAGGCCTCCTCGTCGCCTTTTTGGCTAGCCCTACGCTGATGCCCCGTCCTCCATGTTCCAGGACGTACTCGAACCGTGATGTCAAGAAAACTTTTGATGTCCTTTGGGTTTCCCCAGCTCTCCACAGGCCCCACAAGTTTTCAGTCTCCCCCTGGACCCCCTCGATCCACCGGAAGCGTAGTGAGTTGCCGATCTTACTGGAGTCGCCGTTACGACGACGACATTTGAAGAGCTTCCACGGAGAGAAAAGAAGTCACGCTGCGCAATGGCCTCTTGCCAAGACTGATGGCGTCTCCATCAAGCTGCTTGATTGAAAATGAGGCGGGAGGCATTGCTGAAAGGGAGCGGTAACAGGTGTTATTGGTTTTTCGGGCACACGTATGATAAGAACCAAGGGCGACTTGAGCGACTTCGTTATCGAGTGTCCCGGCACCAATTTGCACTGGCAATAACACATTCCCGGTACCTCCGTTGCCAATCTGGCCGCTCTCGTTAGCTCCCCAGCACCAGAGTGTGCCATCTGTTTCACGAGCACAAGTGTGCCTGAAGCCAGCTTCCACTTCCTGCACATTTTGTAATCCGAGCAATACGGCATCCGAGCTGTGAATCGTGGTGCCGTCGCCAAGCTCTCCAAACTGATTGACTCCCCAGCAATAAACCGTTTGCGACGAGGTTCGTGCACACGCGTGAAACGCACCGGTGGCGATTTCCTAGCACCCCCGAAGTGGGTTTCCATCACTTGTCTTAATTTGTTTGGCATGGCCATACAGTGGATCGTAGTTGTTATCGTTCCAGCACCAGACGGTACCGTCAGTCTTCACCGTACACGTGGATTCAAATCCGGTGTCAAATCGTCCCACACAACAATTCTGTCCCGGTTGACGCGTAATGTACGTCGGGCAGCGTCGCGCCACCAGTGTCCCCCCAAATTCACGCCTACCTTCGCCGTCGTCCCCACATCGAACGTACTGCATTGATTCGGCGCCGATACCGGCGAAAGCTGCGGCAAACCCCAATCCGTTGCCCAATCGCAATTCGCCTCATACCACGGCGCCACCTGCATATCGATCAGTACGTCGTTCTGGAACGTGCCCGTCGAAGCCAAATCCGGCACGTTGTACCCGGGTTCGCATTGGTTCAGCTCATTCGCATCGAAGGATTTTCCGCCAGTTTGGTCCGCGTTGTTGTACACGCTGATGGCCACGCCCGATCGATCCGTCGACGTCTTGAGACCCACCGCGGCGATGTAATCCAGCTCCCTCAACGTCCCATCGGCATGGTAATCGGGCGGGTTCAGGTTCCACGCATTGTTCGACGTAAATCCCGTAGGCACGCCACCCGGTTCGGCCTTCTCGAGTAGCGCTCCGATGTGGTTGTGAACAAACTCCCAATGCGTCGACCACGAATTCGGCCCCCATACCAGTTGCCTGGCGAAGAACGATCGCCGCGACAAACTCGCAATGGTATCGCCCGTCGGATGCGCCGGATCCGGAATGCGCTTGACCGCGTATCCTACGACACCACCGGCCAAGCGACCCTTGCCGCAAAGCCACTTCGGGCCCACGGGGAGCGACGTCTCGTCATACGCCTTGATGCAAAATATCGGAAATACGTACTGAACAACGGCGGCGATCCATCCGGGTTTTCCGTGCGTACCTCGGGCCCCGTCACCGGATGGAGCAAAATCGGACGAATCACCTTGTCGCCGCAAGCGATCGAATAGCTCGCAAACAATTCATAATCGACATTTGTCTCGGCATTGCCATCACCATCGAAATCCTCCGGAATGACGACACTCGCCACCGGACATGTCGTCACATCCGCATTGCCACAATCTTGGTACAGCCGCTCGTGCACGCCGTTCATCGTGATCGAATTTCGGCGGCACCAAGTTTACATCGATCCCGCCCGTCAACGTATCTCGGATCGTCGTCGCGGGGCAAAGCACGTCCATCTGGTCGAGCGTGTATTGCGAAAAAATCCGTAATCGTCGTGCTCCGGGATCAGCTTGTTCTCTTCTTCGACGATCAGCGTGCCGCCCGAAGGACCGGTCCACAAGTTGTTGAATTGATTGTTGTAGCAGCCATTGAATGTGCCATTGAACGTGCCATTCATACTGCCGTTCATCGAGCTATTCATCGACCCGTTCATCGACCCATTCATGCTCCCGTTGAACGTGCCGTTCATCGACCCGTTGAACGTGCCATTCATGCTGCCGTTGAACGTCCCATTCACGGTGCCGTTGTAGGCGGGATCATTGACGATCACTCCATTGAGTACGCCATTCATGCTCCCATTGAACGTGCCGTTCATGCTCCCATTCATCGACCCGTTCATCGATCCGTTGAACGTGCCATTCATGCTACCGTTCATCGAGCCGTTCATCGACCCGTTCATGCTGCCATTCATCGAGGCCATTCATGCTGCCGTTCATCGAGGCCATTCATCGACCCGTTGAATGTGCCATTCATGCTACCGTTGTAGGCCGAGTTGTTGATGGGCACGCCGTTCATCGACCCGTTGAGGCTACCATTGAACGTGCCATTGACGGCACCATTGAGCCCGTTCATGCTCCCGTTCATCGAGCCATTGAACGTACCGTTCATGTTTGCCATTCATCGACCCATTCATCGACCCGTTCATCGACCCATTGAACGTGCCATTTACGCTGCCGTTGAACGTGCCATTCATGCTGCCATTGAACGTACCATTGACGGTCCCGTTGTACGCAGGGTCGTTGATGGGCACACCATTGAGCGTCCCGTTCATGCTGCCATTAAACGTGCCATTGAATGTGCCATTCATGGAGCCATTCATGCTGCCATTAAACGTGCCGTTCATGCTCCCGTTCATGGAGCCATTCATCGACCCATTCATGCTGCCGTTGAACGCCCCGTTCATGCTCCCGTTCATCGAGCCATTCATGCTCCCGTTGTAGCTGCCATTCATGCTGCCATTGTAGGCGGGATTGTTGATCGGCGCTCCATTGAATGTCCCGTTCATGCTCCCATTGAATGTCCCATTCATGCTCCCATTGAGCGCGCTGTTCATCGAGCCATTCAGCCCATTGAGCGCCCCATTGAACGTCCCGTTCATGGCATTCATCGAACCGTTCATGCTGCCATTGAGCGTCCCGTTCAACCCGTTGAGCGCCGCATTCAGGCTGCCATTCATCGAACCATTGAACGTGCCGTTGCAGGAACCGTTGTACGTCCCGTTGATGTTCGCGTTCGTGGTTTGCCGCCTGCCGAGTCTCGGCGGTTGCCGGCTCGGTTGGCGTTGGTCTCGGATTCGAGCTGGCGGGTTGCCAAAAGCAGTGCCAACGGTGCAAATGGCAGCAAGAGCGATATCGAAAGGCTGCATGATTTATCTCCAAAAATCGCCCTAGAATCGTTTTGTCTGCGTCGTACCACTGCCAGAAGTCCGAGCGCGAGCCATGCCGCAGCCCCGGACGACGATCCTCCCGTGGTTTTACAGGAGCAACCATTGCTATCATCGGGAGGTCCGCCGTTCGAGCTACTGCTCGTGATCGCGCCATTGCCACCGACGTCGTTTCCAGCAGTTCCGCCGGCTCCTCCTGCGCCACTGCTGCCCGAGCCGCGCGAGCTGCTGCTGGTGACCGTTGGACCACCCGACCCACCATTAGGCGTGCAGATTCCGACTTGACACGCGCCACCCGGGCATGGGGTTCCGTCAGGTTTAGGAGGATTTGAGCATTGTCCCGTTGCCGGATCACATCCCGCCGCATCGTGGCAAGCGTCTACTGGGCATTTCACTGGATTCAGTCCATGCAAATGCCATTGAACAATGTATCGGTTTGCGTGCACGTCGCCATCGTCACATGGGTTGCAATCCGTATCGCATTCCCAAGCGGGCAGTTCTGGGATTAAAATACAATTGAGGAATGGGTCGCATACCCCATCGCCGACCGTAGGCGTGCAGTCCGGGCAGTTTCCGCTGTCGCGCTCATAAAGGTGCAAACGCCATCGCCGCACCATGGTACCTCGACCGGGTATTTGTAGTTGAACATTCCATACTTGAACATGCCAGGTGCCTCGCCCCAGCACCAGATGGTTCCGTCAACCTTGAGTGCACACCCATGGCCGTCACCCAGAGCAACCTCCGCGACATCGTTTCCCAGTGTACTCTCCCCAATTTGCACGGGTGTCGTCTGACAGCAACCATCGGTCTCATCGCTTCCGTCGCCAATTGCGCCGTGGAGCCGCAGTCCCCAACACCAGAGCGTGCCGTCGGTTTTGACTGCACAGCCGTGGTCCGTGCCAAGCGCGACTTGGGCAACATTGTTATCGAGCGTGGTGGCCCCGTCTGCACGGCAGGGCTTATCGTACCTGTGCTTCCGGTGCCAAGCTGACCCGAGAAGTTGTGTCCCCAGCACCAGAGGTCCCATCGGTCTTGCGCGCACAGGCATGGTTGCCCCCAACCGCGATATCAACTGCCGTGTTGCCAAGCCCAGCCACTTGCTGGGGATCTCCCGTACTGATGACGCCACTTCTTCCCCAACACCATACTGTGCCATCGGTTTTCCGAGCGCAGGTCTGCTCGCCGCCCGCCTCAACCTGCGCGACGTCGCTGCCCAAGGTGCTCAGCCCTGCTTGCACTGGGAAGGCCACGTTGCTCGTCGTTCCAATGCCGAGTTGGCCCCAATCGTTGGCGCCCCAACACCATACTGTGCCGTCGGTTTTGCGTGCACACGTGTGAAGCCAACCAAGCGCGACCTCAGCAACGTCATTGCCAAGGATGGGGGCGTCGGCACTGGAGTGCTCTTGCTAATGGTGGTTCCGTTGCCGAGCTGGCCGTAGTCGTTGTTGCCCCAGCACCAGAGGGTCCCATCGGTCTTCCGTGCACACGAATGCTCTTGGTTTGGCTCTTGGAAGACAACAAACTGCTTGCCGCCGAGCGCAACTTCGGCCACGTCAGAACCAAGCGTGAATGCCCCAGCTTGCATCGGAAGGGGTTTCGCTGCGTATAGACCGCTGAACTGGTTGATGCCCAACTGACCGCAGTAGTTGCCACCCCAGCACCAAAGAGTACCATCGCTTTTGCGCGCACAACTGTGACCACCGCCGACGGCAACTTGACCGCCATCTTGCAATCGCTCGGACAATTCTGCGGAGTTTCATCCCGCGTGCACTTGCCATCGCCGCAGCTCGACGTGCGACAATCGGCCGCGCTGATTGCTTGCGTCTCGCTGACGCCGCAGATTGCGTCGTTGGTGTCGCATCGCACTGCGCTGGCGATGCTTGGGACTGTTACATAGAGTCCCCAGCTCCAGAACGTTCCGTCTCGCTTACGCGCATAGGAGATCGAATTCGCGAGTTCGACTTCCGTGACATCATTGCCCAGAATGCTGGGCCCAACCTGTATGGGTGTCGATGAATGCATCGTGGTGCCATTGCCGAGCTGGCCCATATCATTTCTCCCCCAGCACCAGAGCGTGCCATCTTTTCTCCGTGCACAGAGGTGATCGTCCCCAATCGCAACCTGTACCACGGCATTGCCGAGTGTGCTTGCCCCCGCTTGCACGGGTGAACTGGAAGAGGAAGTGGATCCGTTACCAACTTGGCCACGATCGTTTTCCCCCAGCACCAGAGAGTACCATCAGTCTTGCGAGCGCAGGTGTTATCACCACCAAGCGCGATATCGATCACGTCGGGGCCAGGAAGGTTGATACCGACATTGACGGGATTGGGCACTTGTTGGTTTTGGGGGAGGGACACCGAGTTGCAAAGATGAGTTATTTCCCCAGCACCAGAGGGTGTTATTGGTTTTACGTGCACACGTATGTTGAGAACCAAGGGCGACTTGAGCTACGTCATTATCGAGTGTCCCTACACCACTTTGCACTGGCCATTTCACATCCACCGTATTGCCGTTGCCAATCTGTCCGCTCTGGTTCTCTCCCCAGCACCAGAGCGTGCCATCGGTTTTGCGTGCGCAACTGTGGACATCGCCAGTCACCACGTCCTGCACATTCTGTATTCCGAGCAATACGGCGTGAGATCTGTGGATCGTGGTGCCGTCGCCAATCTGTCCAAAACGATTGTCTCCCCAGCAGTAAACCCTTTGCGACGAAGTTCGTGCACACGCGTGGAATTCGCCGGTGGAAACCGCTAGCACCCCGTAAGCGGACTTCCGTCACTTATTTTAATTTGCCTGGCGTTGCCGTACAGCAAATCGATAGGGCTGTCGTTCCAGCACCACACGGTACCGTCAGTTTCACCGCACCGTGAACCCCCGCATCAAATCGCCCAATACAACAATTCTGCCCCGGTTGACACGTAATGTACGTCGGACACCGACGAGCAACGTCATCCCCCAAATTCACGCCGACCTTTACCGTCGTCCCCACGTCAAACGTATTGCACGTCGGACCCGATACCGGCGACAGCGTCGGCAGATCCCAATCCGATGCCCAATCGCAATTCGCCCCATACCACGGCGCGGCCTGCACATCGATGAGCACGTCATTTTGAATGGTCCCCGCCGAAGCCAAATCCGGCACGTCATAGCCAGGTTCGCATTGGTTCAGCTCATTCGGGTCGAACGGTTTTCCCCCGGTATGATCCGCGTTGTTGTACACGCTGATCGCCACGCCCGAGCGATCCGTCGATGTTTTCAGACCCACCGCCGCGACGTAGTCCTGCTCCTTCAGTGTCCCATCTGCGTGAAAATCGAGCGGATTCAAGTTCCACGCATTGTTCGACGTAAACCCCGTCGGCACACCACCAGGCTCCGCCTTCTCGAGCAACGCGCCAATATGGTTGTGCGTGAATTCCCAATGCGTCGTCCACGAATTCGGTCCCCACACGAGTTGCCGCGCAAAAAACGATCGCCTTGACAAGCTCGCAATGGTATCCCCCGTCGGATGTGCCGGATCCGGAATACGCTTCACCGCATATCCCACGACGCCTCCTGCCAGACGCCCTTTGCCGCACAGCCATTTCGATCCCACCGGCAGCGACGTCTCATCATACGCCTTGATGCAAAAATAAGCGAAAATACGTGCTGAACAGTGGAGGCGTACCATCGGGGTTGGCCGTTCGTGCTTCGGGGCCATTCGTCGGATGCAGCAGGAATCGGCCGGATCACCTTGTCGCCACACGCGATCGAGTAACTCGCAAACAATTCATAATCGACATTTGTCTCGGTATTGCCATCACCATCGAAGTCCTCTGGAATGACGACACTCGCGACCGGACACGTCGTCGGATCCGCATTACCGCAACTTTGGTACAGCCGTTCGTGCACGCCGTTCATCGTGATCAGCTTCGGCAACACCAAGTTCACGTCGATGCCGCCTGTCAACGTATCGCGAATGGTCGTCGCCGGGCAGAGCACGTCCATCTGGTCAAGCGTATACTGCGAAAAATCCGTAATCGACGTGCTGGGAATGAGCTTGTTTTCCTCCTCGATGATGAGCGTTCCCCCCGCGGGACCCGTCCACAAGCTGTCGAGCATGTTGTTGTAGGAGCCATTGAATGTGCCATTGAACGTGCCATTCATACTGCCGTTCATCGAGCTATTCATCGACCCGTTCATCGACCCATTCATGCTCCCGTTGAACGTGCCGTTCATCGACCCGTTGAACGTGCCATTCATGCTGCCGTTGAACGTCCCATTCACGGTGCCGTTGTATGCGGAATCATTGACGATCACTCCATTGAGTACGCCATTCATGCTCCCGTTGAATGTCCCGTTCATCGAGCCATTCATCGACCCGTTCATCGATCCGTTGAACGTGCCATTCATACTCCCGTTCATCGAGCCGTTCATCGAGCCATTCATGCTGCCATTCATCGAGCCATTCATGCTCCCGTTCATCGAGCCATTCATCGACCCGTTGAATGTGCCATTCATGCTACCGTTGTAGGCCGAGTTGTTGATGGGCACGCCGTTCATCGACCCGTTGAGGCTACCATTGAACGTGCCATTGACGGCACCATTGAGCCCGTTCATGCTCCCGTTCATCGAGCCATTGAACGTACCGTTCATGTTGCCATTCATCGACCCATTCATCGACCCGTTCATCGACCCATTGAACGTGCCATTTACGCTGCCGTTGAACGTGCCATTCATGCTGCCATTGAACGTACCATTGACGGTCCCGTTGTACGCAGGGTCGTTGATGGGCACACCATTGAGCGTCCCGTTCATGCTGCCATTAAACGTACCGTTCATCGAGCCGTTCATGGAGCCATTCATGCTGCCATTGAACGTGCCGTTCATGCTCCCGTTCATCGAGCCATTCATCGAGCCATTCATGCTCCGTTGAATGCACCGTTCATGCTCCCGTTCATCGAGCCATTCATGCTGCCGTTGTAGCTGCCATTCATGCTGCCATTGTAGGCGGGATTGTTGATCGGCGCTCCATTGAATGTCCCGTTCATGCTCCCATTGAATGTCCCATTCATGCTCCCATTGAGCGCGCTGTTCATCGAGCCATTCAGCCCATTGAGCGCCCCATTGAACGTCCCGTTCATGGCATTCATCGAACCGTTCATGCTGCCATTGAGCGTCCCGTTCAACCCATTGAGCGCCGCATTCAGACTGCCATTCATCGAACCATTGAACGTGCCGTTGTAGGAACCGTTGTACGTCCCGTTGATGTTCGCGTTCGTGGTTGCCGCCTGCCGAGTCTCGGCGGTTGGCGGCTCGGTTGGATCCGTTGGCTCGGTTTCAGAGTCGAACTGGCAGGTTGCAAGTACCAGAGCAAGCGGCGCAAGCGGAGCAGTCGCAGAAGCACGGGTACGTGAGCAACGTTGCGCACCCATCGACGACCAATACGAATGTCTTGCAAACTTCGCATGTTAGATGCCTCAACAAACGACCCATCAAAAAAGGACTTCGGCTCTCGATGGTTCCATGGAACGCCAATCGTGAACGGATCACAAGCCCAAAGTCGATTTTCGTAGACGGCGCCATGCGAACCTGAATACTCCGCTCATGCGTGCTGGTCAGGTCATTGGAGGGCGCTTCGAGCTCGAGCAGCGTGTTGCGGCAGGAGGCATGGGGCAGATCTTTCGCGCAGAAGGATCTCACGACAGGTCAACTCGTCGCGCTGAAAGTCATGCTCGGCGATGAATTCTCGCATACGCAACGATTCATTCGCGAAGCCATGTTGCTCTCGCAACTTCATCATCCCAGCATCGTCAAGTATGTTGGGGATGGTAAGACCGAAGCCGGCGAGCCGTACTTGGCGATGGAATGGCTCGAGGGGGAAGATCTGGCCAAACGCCTCAAACGTGGCCCGCTGGAGCTCCGTGAAACGCTGGTCCTCGTTGAACACGCGGCGAATGCCGTGGCAGTCGCGCACGCGAGGAATTGTTCATCGCGACTTGAAACCGAGCAACCTGTTTCTCGTGGGTGGGGACCTTGCATTGGTCAAAGTGCTCGATTTTGGCATTGCTGCCATGGCAGGAGCAACGTCGCTAACTCGTTCCGGCGCCATGGTTGGAACGCCATCATATATGGCACCCGAGCAGATTCGCAGCCGCAAGGGCGAAAGCGTCGATTCGCGGACGGATGTGTTTGCCCTTGGTTGCGTGTTGATGGAATGCCTGACTGGCGAGCCGGTATTCAAAGGTGATCATCCCTTTGCAATCATGGCCAAAATCATCATGCAACAGCCGCCCCGCTTGCGTGAGGTTCGTCCAGGCATTCCACGCGAGCTCGATTCTTTCGTCCTGCAAATGCTGTCCAAGGATCCGAATGGTCGTCCGCGGGATGGAGCGGCGGTCGCGGCTGCATTGAGAAACATTCGCAACCAACATCTGCCTACTGGAGTGACCTGACCATTCCACCTCCAGCTCGCCTAACGGAAGAGGAGCAGCGAATCATTACGATTCTGCTGATCGCCCGAACAAGACCGACGGGTGACACTCCGACGCATCGGTCAGCCGATTGGACGAAAGAGGAGGAGGCGCTGCAATCGACGGTGAAGCGATTTAGCGGCACCTTGAATCTGTTCCCCGATGGTTCGGCCCTGGTGACCATTGCCGACAAACCAGGTCATTCCCGATCAAACATCACAGTTGGCCTATTGTGCACTGGCAATCAAAGCCCTTGCGCCGGATCGACCGATGGCCCTGACGACAGGACGCGGAGAGATCAAAGGAAAACTGCTGGTCGGTGCGGTCATCGATCGAGCAGCCAACCTGGTCATCGAATGTGACGTGGACGAATTCCGCGGTCGTCTCGTCATCGACGAAACCTCAGCCCATTTGCTCGATGGCCGTTTCGACATTGGTCGTGTCGGCACTGTATACACGCTGAAAGGCGCTCGTGATGCCGGTCTACGCACGCTCTTGGGCAAACCAACCGCATTCGTTGGTCGTGATGCGGAGCTTCGGGGCTTGGAAAACACTTGCGCAAATGCCTCGATGAACATGTGGCAACCGCGATTTTGGTGACGGCTGCACCTGGAATGGGGAAATCGCGACTGCTCCACGAATTCTTGCATTCAGTTCGTCGCAGTTCGATCGATGTCGACGTATGGCTGGGTCGTGGCGATTTGTTGGCCGCCGGATCAGCACTTGCACTGTTGGCCAATACGCTTCGCGGTATCTTCGGTATGCAAGAAGGTGCCGCGCTCGAGGTGCGACAGCAAAAATTCGTGAACGTGTCGCCCAACATGCTCCTGCTGCCGAGAGTGGATCGAATGGCCGCGTTCCTCGGTGAATTGATGGGCGTGCCATTTCCGGATGTGGCCAGTCCGCCGCTTCCAAGCTGCGCGCCAGGACGCCCGGCTGATGAGCGAACAACTTCGCCAGGCATTCGAGGATTTTTCTCGACGCGGAAACGGCGTCCCATCCGGTGCTGCTCGTGCTGGAGGATTTGCAATGGGGAGATCGCCCCACAGTTCGCTTCGTCGACGCTGTTTTGCGTAATTGGGCGGATCGTCCACTGCTTGTTCTGGCGCTTGCGCGTCCGGAAGTCGAAGACGTTTTTCCGACGCTTTGGAGTGATCGATCCGTGAACGTGATTCGTCTACGGCCTCTGTCGAGAAAAGCAAGTGAACGGCTGGTCGAGCAGGCATTCAACGAGCGCCTCGATCCAAATTTGCTTGCTCGTATCATCGCGCGTGCCGAGGGAAATGCGTTTTACTTGGAGGAACTCGTTCGGGCGCTGGCGGATGGCCCCAAAGCGACGATGAACGATGGTGCGGACTTGCCAGAAACGGTGCTGGCCATGGTGCAATCGCGGGTCGAGGCGTTGTCGGTGGAGAACCGGCGGTATTTGCGTGCGGCGAGCGTGTTTGGCGAAGTATTTCACCTTAGCGGGCTCGCAACGCTTTTGGGGATGAAAAGCCAAACTCCAGCATTCCAGAGCGCCGTTGACGACCTCGTGGAACGCGAATTGATTCAACGTCAAGAGCAGAGCCGTTTTGCAGGGGAGGTACAATTCGCTTTTCGACACGCGCTCATTCGGGAGAGCGCATATACGATGCTCACGGAGAACGATCGCAAGCTGGGGCATCGCCTCGGAGGCCGGTGGCTCGAGGAGCACGGTGAGCCAGACGCAATGGTGCTGGCACATCATTTCGAGCGCAGCGACGAACCGATGCGGGCGGTGGGAGCGTATCGACGTGCAGCGGAGCACGCGCTCGAGGCGGACGATCTCGAGGCGGCGATTGCAAGAGCGGAGCGAGGTATCATCCGTGGAGCAACGGGCGACGAGCTTGGGGCGCTGCGTTTGGCTCAAGCCGAGGCACACAACTGGCGAGGTGAGTTGGCGGTGTCGGAAGAGCGCGCGATGGAAGCCGCGAGGTTATTTGTCCCTGGCACAGTGTTGTGGTTTCGCGCCTTTCAACAGGCGTTTGATGTTGCGGGTAAGCAAGGCGAGATGGCCCCGAATTGAATCATGGGTCGAACAGGTGATGCCGACGAAGCCTGAGCCAGAGGCTCTCACTACGCGTACGACGTGCCTCAGCGTTTGCGCCAATCACTTGATTTACGGCGGACGCTATCGAGTGGCAGACAATGTGATTGCCGAGTTGCAAGTTTGTTCAGGAGCGGAGGTGTCCAATGCACATGTGGCCGGAATGTTGCACCAACTTCGGGCAATTCGAGCGTCGTCGTCGGGAGATCCATGCGCATGTCGCGACCATCTTCAGGCGTCACTCTTGGCGTTCGAGCAAGCGGGTGATCGTCGAAATGCGTGTTTGACCCGTCAAAACCTTGGATTCGTGCTGGCGGAGCTTGGGGATTATCGAGCAGCGGAGCAGGTCTTGCAGGCGTCTCTGGCTGTAGGCGAGCGAATGGGCCTCCACGAGGTCGTCGCATACACGCTCGTGAACCTAGGATTGGTCCTTGGCCATTTGGGTGCGTTCGAGGAAGGACGAAAAGTGCTTATGCGAGCACTAGAAGCTGGTCAGAAACACCACCACCCGCGCTTGGAGGGTTTTGCACACGTGTATCGTGCGAACCTCGAACGTTTGTCCGGGAATGCGATGGCCGCAGAGCATCACGCCAAGGCAGCTATCGCTGCGCTTTCCAGCGTGCCGCCATTATTGTCGCTTGCGTATGCAGTGCTGGCCCGCGTGTTGCTTACTCAGGGCCGTGCAGCCGAGGCGCTGGTTGCGGCACGTGAAGCCCATGCACTTCTCGAATCACTCGGGACCATCGAAGAGGGAGAAGTGACGGTGCGGCTCGTGTATGCGGAAGCGCACAAGGCGAATGGCAATGCTCTGGAGTCGGTGCATGTGCTCGAGCGCGCACGTCAGCATGTCAAGGCGAAAGCGAGCAAGATTTCCGATGCAAGTGAGCGCGAAAGGTTTCTGACGGGGATTGCTGATAATGCGCGCGCATTGGATTTGGCGATTTTGCGCATAGGGTGAACAAACCGGCATTTTCGACACCGCGTCCTCTGGCCAGCCTTGTGGCGAACGCGACGATTGGTATTCCATCGCACGGCATGATGCGAGCACGCCATCGCGACAGGCAAGACGCGCGGGTTATCGCCGAATTTCCTCGACTTGCAAGCAAACGCGTACATTGGCGCCGGCTAACGCGAGCGCAGCATCACGCAAGACGCAAGCGCATGCTTCACACGCGACGCATCTTCGGAAAGGGCAGCACGAGTTGCCCAATGGGCACGATCAAAGCCCGGTCGCTCCGCTCGTCGAAGCAGACAAACTCGACCGCGCCGCAGCGCGGACGAACCCACTGCGCCTGCGATCCACGGAATCACTAGGGCCGCGCGACTGGAGTTTGTCATCATCAACCCCGTGGTTGGTGACCGAATTCTCTTCTGTCCTTCGCGTGTATGGGATCCGATCGACGATGGTCCGTTGGCGACGATCCTGCGCAACGCAGGTTCTGCACAAGCGGCGTGTGTTGCTGTCTTTCGTGCGTCGGCGCATGCATCGGTCGATGGAGGTGCTGCCATCGCCGTCATGGACTTTCCCAAGGAGCTCGAGACGGTGAGCTCCGGACCGACAAACGGAGCGGGCCCTGACGCGTCACCTGCAAAACCCGAAGAAACGCTACTCGAACAGGTCGGACGCGACCTCACGGCGCTTACTCGCGAAGACAAACTCGACCCGATCATTGGTCGCGACGATGAGACTCGACGACTCGGACAAGTGCTCATCCAGCGGCGCAAGGGCGAATGCGTTGCTCGTCGGGGACGCGGGAGTCGGCAAGACGTGCCTCGTTGAAGGGCTTGCGCGCTGGATCGCAAGCGCAACGGCTCCGCGGGCACTGCGCGACAAACGCATCGTCGAGCTGTCGCTCGGGGCGCTCGTGGCAGGAACGAAGTTTCGCGGTGAATTCGAGGACCGTGTCCAGGCTGTCATTCGTGCAGCTTCGAGCGATCCGAATTTGATCCTCTTCATCGATGAGTTTCACACAATCATCGGCGCCGGAGGCTCGGGCAATGCACTCGATGAAGTCCAATAATTGGGGTGCCCACTTGCCTACCGGCAGCGGCAGTCGAAAAAGGGCCCTTTCGTTTGGCCATTTCTCCCACTGCTTGGTCAGTTTTCCACGCGCGGTTTCACCTTGAGCATGATTTTCCGCACGCAATCAGGCTGCTTGCGCATCAACTCGACGAGGTGTCCGATATCGTCGTTTTCGGTGTCGTGATTCAATAGGTCGACCGGAGCGACGCCGAGCGCCTTTGCGATGGCGCGAAGCGTTTTGGTGGTTGTTGCCAATTGCCCAAGCTCGATGGCCATGACGTGGAACGGGTGCACACCCGCATGCTTTCCGAAATCGCGAAGCGACATTCCTTGCTCCATGCGCAATTTGCGGATCCTCATGCCCACTCGAACGACCAGCGAATCTTCTGCATATTGTTGACGCAACATACTCCTCCGGTTCAGCGGACACACCGCTCCCAACGCGAAATGCTCGGCTTCCACGACAAACGTGCCTATCGTGTCAATTGACGCCGTTTTGACGCGCGTTCGCGAGAAGGACGCGGCGGTGCTTGCCCACGAGCGGAGATCCCGTTATGCCCAGACTTATCCCGATCGATTTCCGCCGCGCCCTTCCCGGAACGCATGAGCCCGCAAGAATGACCTACGCGTCGAGACGGCATCTGGACGCTGGGGCCATCTTTGGGGGTCACTTGGATGTTGTTGGGGGTCGGAACTTCCGGACAGCCTGGTGGACGATTTTTAGCGCCTAAGGCAAACAAAGGCAGAAATTCGCCATTAACGCGCGTACGTCGCCACGCGTCATCCGTGAGGAGTTGTGCACTCGCACGCATTTAGACACAGTCCTGGTTCGCTCGGGGAGCGTCGAGAGTGACTCGTGTCGAATTTTCTTGACCGGCAGACACACGTGTGCATTGGCGCCGGCAAAAGCGAGCGCAACGTCACGCAAGATGCGTCGCCATTCACGCCCGACGCATCTTCGCAAACGGGAGCGAGATCTGCCCGAGCGGCGCACTCTTCCGCTTCGGCGGCCCACGTGCGAAACCCGCCCTTGCCAAACCTTCGCGTATGGCGTCGGCCGTCAATGCAACCTCACGCCATTTCATTCGCCCACTGCATTTCGGACATACATTCACGTCGATAGCGAACACATGCCGAAGCAACCACGCCCAAGGTTTTCGACGCATGTGACTGACTTCGGCATCCGGCTGCTCGAAGAGCTTTCCAAACAACGGCAATTGCAATGGCGTTGGTCGCTCGACATTCGGTGGCACGTACGGCCGCGCCGATGCCACGACTCGTTCACGCAATCTCGAATTCGGTGCCAATACGCCATGGAATCGGACCATGTGAAATCGTGGAGGAGGCACCATCGCGCATATTCGCGCAATCAACTCATACGGACCCAGCGTCACGAAGCGCGTGCCATCTCGCCACGCTTTCTTCAACTCATAACGCAATTCCCCGTCATCCATTTCCGTCAATCGATCCATCGCTATCGGCGGCCTCGCCAAATACCGACACATCCGCTCGATTCGCCGACGATCCCGACCGTCGATGCTGTCGCCTGCATAGACGTTGAATCCGTCGACGACGACCGCACATTCTCCTTTGCCCAAGCGCGGACCATCCACGATCCTCGTCTTCGGTGCTCGGCCCGCAATGTCGTAACACGACAAGGGCCGGATCGAAGCCGGGCCCGAGCTTGTACGCTCGCGAAGCGCGCGTGAGACGCGCGCTTCGCGAGGCTGGTCTACGATGGGGGGCTACGCCGGCGGCGCCACAATTCTTTTTTGGCCTTCAGCCAAAAAAGAACTGCGCCGACGGCTCCGCCCCCCATACCCCCCGAGATCGAAATGCTGACCTCTACATGGTGCTTGACCGCAACGCCGAGTCGAATCGCTGAATCACCGTCACCATCCCCGTAAAGGCATCATCCACACTCGGTAAACCAAATTCACGTTTCGCTCGCCATCGATAACTTCGCTGCAATTCTCGAATGAATGTATCCAACACCAAAGCGCACAATTGACGGTCATACCCCGCTCGAACGTATCCCTCGCACGCGCAAACCAAAGACCACCCCGACGAGTGTGGGGCCCAAGTCCGAGAAAACCAAGACCCCGCACCGCATGCAACCAAGGGAGCAGAAAAACGCCGCTGGCTCTCGAAAAAACGACGTGCCAAGGTTGACACGCTCATAGGTAATCGATATCGTCGACGCGCAAGTCGCCCACGCCGAATCCCGTTTCCCAGTCGACTGTCTGGCCTTCGAGTCGATACGTGGTGACCGATGCGCTCGAATGATTGAATTGATCGTGCATGACGCCCTCCGCAGCCCTTCATGAATTGGCACCTCAATTGCAATGTCCGCAATTGCCCAAAGCGCATTGCATGCACACGACGGCCCATTCGCCGCGTATCGGCGCCAAGAATAGCAAGCCACCACCTTATGGAGTGTAACCCCCCCCCACGTCCAGGGCGAAATGGATGAGGCCATAACTTTTATCGAATAGGGGGATTTTGATACCCGCCGCTAATGCCTTTGGCGCGGCTGCCAAATATGCGCTTTTGCATTTGTCAAATTTGGTGACCTCGATCCCATTCGGTGCGCGTAAGTATCGCAATGGCAAACGATATGCGCCCATTGCAGGCAGAATTCCCAGCAACGCGAATGTCAATGCGATTATGCTGATACCGCTATGGCGGTACGGTTCCATTTTGAAACGCGTCAATGGGACCGAGAATGTGCGAGGGGAAAATGGTGCGCATACGCGTCACCGGTTGCGGCGACGCCGAGCAATTGCACCTACCGACGTTACCGGCAGAAGTTCATCTGGACGACTTGACAGCGTTCGCCTTGTATGCTGAGCGGCATGGTTCGTTCAAGCACACACGCCGGGACCTTGGACGCGACCGCATGTGACTGGAAAGTTGACGTACGTGGTTGGGAAAGCAGCGCGTGGACCTGACGCGGGAGCGCACGTGGTTGATGCAGATGACGTACGCGGTTGAGAAAGCAGCGCGTGGACCTGACGCGGGAGCGCACGTGGTTGATGAAGATGACGTACGCGGTCGAGAAAGCAGCGCGTGGACCTGACGCGGGAGCGCACGTGGTTGATGAAGATGACGTACGCGGTCGAGAAAGCAGCGCGTGGACCTGACGCGGGAGCGCACGTGGTTGATGAAGATGACGTACGCGGTTGAGAAAGCAGCGCGTGGACCTGACGCGGGAGCGCATGTGGTTGATGCAGATGACGTGCGCGGTTGAGAAAGCAGCGCGTGGACCTGACGCGGGAGCGCACGTGGTTGATGCAGATGACGTGCGCGGTTGAGAAAGCGGCGCGTGGACCTGACGCCGAAGCGCGTGGACACGTTGTCGCAAGATCTGGAGACGCGATCTGCTCGTCCTGGCCAACACTTTGACCACCAACGAATGCGCGTGATCGTTACAGCATGAGCACACGACGAACTCGTGCAACGCGGATCGCGAAGTTGCGGGCGCGCTGAGAAAAATCGCTACCCAACGCGCCCTCGCCGCGCTACCCCGTCGCCGTGGCGATCGCACTCAATCCTTCGCAAAAGCAGGTTGTCGAGCACGACGTGGGTCCGATGCTCGTGCTCGCGGGGGCAGGTTCCGGCAAAACGCGCGTCGTGACCGAACGCATCGCGCGACTGCTCGAACGGGGAGTGTCTCCGCAAAACATCCTCGCGATGACGTTCACGAACAAGGCCGCCGCCGAAATGCACGAACGTGTCGTGCGCATCGTGGGCGCCAAAGCAGGCAAGGACCTGCGCGTGTGTACGTTCCATCGTTTCGGCCTCGAAACGCTCGGAGCGGAAGTCCGTGCGCTCGGCTTGCGAGGTTCCTCGTTTGCCATCTTCGATCAAGCCGACGCGACGAGCGCCATTCGCGAAATTTTGCGTGAAATCCGCGCAGGGAAAAACTTCGACATCGGCGCCATTTTGGCGCGTATATCGGCCGCAAAAAACGATTTTCTGGAGCCCGAAGAGTGGCTCGAAAAACAGCGCAAAAGCCGCGGCGTCGATGATTACGACGAAATCAGCATGCTCGTCTACCCCAAGTACTTGGCGGCACTCCGCGCATTCCAAGCCTACGACTTCGACGACCTCATTTGTGAACTCGTAAAATTGTGGAAAAGGCGCACGGACGTCCTGGAAAAATATCGCATGAGATACCGGTATCTCATGATCGACGAATACCAGGACACGAACCACGCGCAGCTCGAGCTCGTTTTGCAGCTCGGCGGAAGCCATCGGAATGTCGTGGTCGTCGGCGACGACGATCAATCCATTTATTCGTGGCGTGGGGCCGATGTTCGCAACATCCTCGAATTCGAAGAACACTTTCCCGGCGCGAAAGTCGTCAAGCTCGAACACAATTACCGTTCACGCGCACCCATTTTGACATTGGCCAATGCGGTGCTCGCGCGTACGACGGGCAAACGTCATAAAAAGACGTTGCTGGCCACGCGTGGCGAAGGTCCGGGCGTGCTCGTCGTGGCCGCGGCAGATCCGGACGTCGAAGCGAGTTACGTCGCAGCGCAGGCGCAAGAGCTCATTGAAAAGCATGGCGTTCGTCCGAAAGACATCGCCGTTCTGTATCGATCGAACTTGCAGGCGCAACCCATCGAAAGCGCGCTCAAGGAACGCTCGATTCCCATGCGGATGATCGGTGGACAGCAATTCTTCGAACGCAAAGAAGTCAAAGACCTCATCGCGTATCTCAAATGCGTGCTCGTACCGAGTGATGAAATGTCGCTCCGGCGCATCATCAATTATCCGGCTCGGGGTATTGGCGAAGCGGCATTGACAAAATTGCTCAATCACGCAACGGCCCATGATTTGTCGCTGTGGACCGTGGTTCAACGAGCGCACGCCGTGCGCGATTTGCCCCCCGTGGCGCTCGATGGTTGTCGCAAGCTCGTACGAATCATCGAAGGCGGGCGTTTGGCATTCGAGCAGCGCGAACCGAGCGCGACGGTGGCGCAAAAGATATGCGATGCCGTGGGCCTGAAAGAAGACATCATGGTGGGTTCGGCCAATCCGCAGGTCGCTGCGCGGCGCTGGGGCAATGTCGAAGGGCTGTTCAAGCTATTTGCGCGTCGTGACGAACAAGGAAAAGGCGATCGCGAAAAATTCGCCGAATTTCTGCGGCTTCTCGCATTACGCACGGACGAAGACGAAGCGGAAGCCACGGACAAAGTCACGCTCACGACGATGCACGGTGCCAAGGGGTTGGAGTTTCCGTACGTATTCCTCATCGGCGTCGAAGAAGGGTTTTGTCCGCATGCGCGCACGACGAACGAACGCGCGACCGATTTTATCGCGGGCGATGGTGACGCGGCGGTGAGCCTCGAAGAGGAGCGGCGGCTCTTTTACGTCGGCGTGACGCGGGCGAAGGAAAAATTGGTCATTTCGCGGTGCAAAACGCGAGGTCAGCGGGGCAAAGTCGTTCCGCGAACGCCGAGCCGTTTTTTGCTCGAGCTGCCGAAGGAGCTTTACGAAGAACGGGAAGAAAATGCGCCCGTCGCCCCGGCGCTCGAAAAGACACGAGCAGGCGCGGCTGGAATTCTGGCGATGTTGCAGCAGCTTCCGCCGGCCGAGTTGCCGATGATTCCGCGCCGTCCTCGATACTGAGAGGGGCGGGTCAATCGTAGGAAAATCGTTTCGGGAACCGGACGCGCAGATCGAAAATCGTTTTTTCGAGGTCCGCGCTTCGCGGGAAGCAATCGCGTCCCAGGGTTTCGAGCACCTGGCGCGTGCGAGAATCGCCTTCTTTGGCGGCGCGCGGGAGCAATTTCAACTTTTCGTCGCACGCGCCGATACGCAGGGCAAACGCAATCTGCATGGCCGGCGTCCCTTTGGAACGAATTTTTTCGTCTTGCAAAAGCTTCATTGCAGCAACCGCAACGGGCGCGCGCCCCTGGCCTTCGACGAGCGCATACAAGATGTCGATCCCTTTGCTGCCGAGGTCATTGGCGAGCATCTCGAGCAGCTCGGTCTCCGCATTTTCTTTCGACAGAATGATGGCCAATCGCTCGGTGCGTTGCGCGAGGTCGACCTCGTCGAATGCTTGCGGAGCGCCCTTGGCGAGCGTAATGGCTTCGCGCGCGGCGCCGCGCCAATCTCGGCCGCGCCATGCAATCTGGTATTTCGATTTTAGCGTCGCAATTTCCGCATCGGACAACGTCGCGGTTGGAGGCGCGGCCGACGGCGCTGGTTCCGGAGGAGCGGCTGCACTTTGTGCAACCGAGGCGCTCGGCGGCAAAATCGGCAGCGCAGCCGTCGTGACCTCGGGGGGCGGAGTCGGCGCTGGGGCCGGCTTGTTCGCCTGTGGCGCAGCCTGCGTCGTCGTGGGCATTGGTTTGCCACTCGCGGCTGCAAAGTTTTTCTGGTAAAACTTTACACCCAGCACCACGGCGCAACCGAGCAGCACGCCAGCGACGACGGTGATGACGTTCTTTTCGAGCGAGCTGCGCTTCTTTTGGGGCACGGCCGGCTCGGCATCCGTTTGCTCGTGAACGGCCGCAGGCGTCGTAATCGTCGACGGCGCTTCTTTCGCGGGGGCCGCGGGTGCTCGGTGCGACGGAAGCGTTTTTTGCGAAAGGGGAGGCGCTTTTTGCGAAAGGGGAGGCGTTTTTTGCGAGGGTAGGGGCGTTTTTTGCGACGGTGTCGTCGCGCCCGACAACGTCGTCGATTTTTGCATCACCGTGGGCGGTGTCGGCGTGCTGTCGCGTTGATCCACGCCGCTCGGGCGTTCGCTGTTGACGACTTCATCGCCCTCGTCCACGCCGAGCGTTGCCAATGCCTCGTCGATGGCATCGCACACTTCTTGCCCATTCTGAAATCGGTTTTCGGGGCGTTTTTCGAGCAATTTTCGGGGAATCGCCTCGAATACGGGCGGAATCACGAGCCCTGGGGACCGCGTCGACATGGGCGGCACCGGAGCAATGCGGTGCTGCATGAACAGCTCGACGGGATTGATGGCCACGAAGGGGCGTTTGCCGCAGAGCATTTCGTACATGATGAGGCCGAGCGCGTACAAATCGCTGCGGCCGTCCACGGCGTCCATTCCCTCGGCCGCCTCGGGCGCAAGATACGCGAGCGTGCCGAAAATCGTCCCGGCCACTGTCAACGCCGTCGCATCGTCCTCGTCGGACATCGATCCACGGTCGTCTTTGGCAGGCGCCTCGTCGTTGAAATCTCCCACCTTGAGTTTGGCGAGGCCGAGGTCGATGATCTTGACGGTCTCGGGCCGTCCTTCGCTGACCATGATGTTCCGCGGCTTGATGTCGCGGTGGTAGATGCCTTTGGTGTGGATGGCGTGCAGCGCCGACGCGATTTGCTTGGCGAAGTTCGCGGCGCGTCGAGGCGAAAGCGGGCCTTTCTCGAGCACTTCGTGCAGCGTGATTCCCTTGACGTACTCGAGGATGAGGAAGTAGCTGCCGTCCGGAAGTTTGCCGAAGTCGGTGGCGGTTGCGACGTTCGGGTGCTGAATGTGCGCGCCGGCGATCGCTTCACGTTCGAAGCGTTTGACGAGCTCGGGGAGGTTCTCGGTCTCCGGGTGAAGGAGCTTGATGGCGATGCGCTTTTTCAGCAGGAGGTGATCGCCGCGGTAAACGGCGCCCATACCACCCATGGCGATGAGCTCGCGAATGCGATACCGGTCGGAGATCACTTGACCGATCATCGCTTTTGCACGCTCTTGTGCCGCGTTATCCCCTTGCGAACTCTTGTCTGCGGGCTTCGGTTGCATGTCGGGAACTGGGCTCGATCGTGCCGGAACGGCAGTGCGCGTCAAGGTTTATGATCCACGTTAGCTGTTCATGAAGCCGTCGCCTAGAGGGAACGAGTGCGCAGGTGTCGGATCGATGCTCTGGGCCACCGCGTGCTTGGAAACGTCGTCGACGGTTGCGCGTGGAGTGGCGTGAGCCGCGCAGCAAGCACGCAGAAAAGTTGGCGTTTGTTTTTTGAAACCCGGGCGCACCAGTGCGTGGCAGATCGTTTGAGGACATAATATTTGACGAGCCCTTTGGTACTGGCTGTGCGCTCGTGATCCGTCGCCGCCATTTGCCCTCGAGGCGATTGCACGAATTCGACGTCGCGTGCCCATTTCCACTGTCGCCCCTCCCGTTTGCCATGTACACTCCGCCGCCATGAAGCTCCACCGGTTCGCGTCTTTGCTCGGCGTCGGCTTGTTTGTCCTCGGCGGGTGTGGTGCATCGCCTGCGCCCGCGAAGAGCGAACCCGCATCGCCGGACAAACCAGCAACCATTGCCGAAGGCATGCAAGGCGGGCTTTCGGAAGAAGCGTTCAAGGCTTTGCACGACCTCAAGACGGATGCGCCCCCAAAGCTCCATG
Source organism: Polyangiaceae bacterium (assembly GCA_016715885.1). Classification (NCBI taxonomy): domain Bacteria; kingdom Pseudomonadati; phylum Myxococcota; order Polyangiales; family Polyangiaceae; species Polyangiaceae bacterium. The sequence goes on along the minus strand of JADJXL010000017.1, from coordinate 315,820 downwards.
GCGAGCATATCACCATTGATGGAACGCGCGCCTACTTGAGCTTGCCCGAGGGCAAAAAGCCGGCGGCGACAGGCATTGTCGTCATTCATGAATGGTGGGGCCTCAACGACAACATTCGGCACTTCAGCGATAGGCTCGCCCAGGACGGTTACGCCGCGCTCGCCGTCGACCTCTATGGCGGCGTGGAAGCGAAAACGCGTGACGAAGCAATGGCCGCCATGAAAGCCGTGGACGAAAAGAAAGCCCTCGCCACGCTGCTTTCCGCACATGATTTCCTCGAAAAAGACCCGCGCGTCATGGCAACCAAGACCGGTTCGATTGGCTGGTGCTTCGGCGGCGCCTGGTCTTTGCGCCTCGCCATGAACGAACCCGACCTCGATGCCGCGGTCATTTATTACGGCCACTTGGTGACCGACCCCGAACAATTAAAACCCATCAAGGCAGAATTGCTCGGAATTTTTGGCAATCGCGACAAAGCCATCACTCCGGAAGACGTGAATGCCTTCGAAGCTGCTTTGGGGAAAGCCGGCGTCAAAAATACGATTTTTCGATATGACGCCGAGCATGCATTCGCCAATCCATCGAATCCAAACTACGACCAAAAGAGCGCTGCCGATGCGTGGACCCACGTGCAAGAATTCTTTGGACGAACGCTCGCCGGCAAGTAACCCCTCGCGACGAACCTCATGACGCCCGATGTCGTTCGTCGCATGCTCGTCCCTCACGCCATCGTCGCGTGGCTCGGCGCGCTGCTCTTGCTCGCGATTGCCGCGCTGCTCGTTCGAGGCCGCTCGCAGGACAAACCCTGGTTTCGCGCCCTTTCGATATCGGCTTCGTCGTGCGCCGCTGTTTCGTTCGTCTCGGGGCTGCTCCTCGAAACGCACTACCGCATTCACCTGAAGCAACGGCTCTTCTTGGCCTCGCGTTCGCTCGGATGGCTCTTCGAACGCAAGATGCATTTGTCGTTCGGCGTATTCTTGTTCGCCTCGATCGGCCTCTTGACGCTCCTTTTGACCCGCAATGACCCGCGGTTCTTTCGGTCGGCTCGAGCTGCGTACGTATTTGCCGCTTTTTTCGCGCTATCGGCGTGCGTGATTTCCTCGATCGTCGGCGTGTACGAGCCATTCGTCGAGTGATTACAATTTGATGAAGCTGAGAATGATTTCGAACACGATGAGCGCGACGATGGACGCTTCGAGAAATAGCATCCGGCGCGTTTGGCTGAATTCAATGAGCGTTTGAAGCGAATCCCGAATCGTCGAAAGCTTGATTTCGAGCGCTTTGTAACGTTCGGTAATTTCCAAATTGGATCGAAGTTTGTCGTGGAGCTTGTCCGCGACCTCGTTTTCCCACGTGAGATCGGGTTTGTCGAGCAGCGAAATGGCAGCAATCATTTCGACCTGCGACGCGATGGCCGCTCCGACGAACTTGACGAAGTCACGCGTTTTTCCGGGAGTCTGTCCCTTGCGCGCAACCTCGCGTGCAACATCACCAATGCGATCGAGGATGTCTTGCACGTCTTCGTCGTAGTAGTCGATGGCGGCTGATTGCGCGAGGACGGTGGCGATGACATCGAGCGTGCTCGCGGTGATTTCGGGCACGACGACGCGATCGAAACCGACCTCGACCGGTGCACCAGGACGAACCTCCACGAGGAAACTTTCACGCAGCGGCGGGTGCGGCTCGTGCGTGAGCTTCTCGTCGAACACGCGGGCGATGGGCTCGCGTTGCGCATCGGGCATGTTGATGAACACGAGCGCGCCGAAATCGAACGCGTAGAGGAGTTTGTCGTGGTTGAGCTCGACGGCGAACTGCGTCTTGGACCAGCGTATGGGGCGGTCTTGCGGGAGCCACGTCGCGACCTCGCGCAAATTGAAGCGCGACGCGTAGGAATATGCTTCGACGGAATATACGGTACCCATTGCACGACCCAAGAGCGCGACGAAGAGTGAGTAGCGAGTGTCCCCGCCTCGAGCGAATCGCGCAAAGACTTCCGCAGCAATGATCAGAAGGAGGCGTGAAAGAGCGGCACGTGCACTTCGCGCGTTTGAGCTACGCCGAATTTTGCCATTTCTTCCGTCGTGAATGCCGGACGAATTTGTACGGGAGGAAGCCCTACGGCGAGCGATCCTTCGTGAATGTCCACGAGCGATCGAGGCACGAATCCCGTGCGAAACGATTCTTGGACGCGCGCGCCTGCTCGAGGTGGCTCTTTCGCGGGCGTCCGCTTGGATGGATCGTTCGGGTACTCGTCAGGAACTTTGTACACGGTGGCGTTGAGCGAGACGATGATCGTCGGGATGATGAGCGCCATGCCCGCTCCAAGGATGTAGGTCGATACTTCTGGAGGCGCTGCGCTTTCCATGAAGTAGCCGCCAATGCCCGCACCAACGGCCACGAGCGGCGGAAACACCAAGTAGGCCCATCGCTGCTCGACGCCGACCAGGCCCATCGTCGTGGCCGTCACGGAACCGCCGATGATCGCAAGTCCCGCGATGCCTTTTCCCGTCCCCGTCACGGGTCCTTCGGCACGGGCCGGGCGTTCCGCCACGACAAACGACGCCATGCCGAGCGCGATCGCTGCTGCCGTTATCCGTGTTCGCTTTGCCTTGTTCCGACTCGACTCCATGCTCTCACCGCCTGCGTGCCCGACAAACCCGGACGAGCCAGGTCAGCGGGCAACGAGCGTAGCATGTTCGTCGAGCAGCGAGCGGTCGTCTAGTTCAGGAGCTTGCGCGACAAGTGCTTGACCGCTTCGATCGCAGCCTCTTGCATGGCTCTTTCGACGGGCTTGGACGACACGTCGCCGCGCACGAGAATCGCAAATGCGTTTCCCTCCGTTTCGAACTTGGCGAGCGGTTCGTTTGGGTTTCCCTGGCTTGCCGCTCGGATAGGAACTTCCACTTTCAGCGAGCCCACTTGGAGCTCGACATACCCCACGAGTTCTTTGTGCGAGAGCGTCTGCATGACGCGCGGAAGGTGTGTCCGCGGAAGACGTTTCGCAAGTGCAGGATCAACATCGTTGAAACGAACGGCAAGCAAGCAGCCAGCACGGAACTTGACGAACCAAGGGAACGCCTTCAAGGTCGCGACCAATGAAAGCCATCACGTTTTCCGGGACGTTCACTGCGCTCGTGACACCGTTTGTCGCGGGCGGCGATGCGGTCGATTTTGCGGCGCTCGAAGCGCTCGTGGAGGCGCAAATTGCGGGCGGCGTATCGGGGCTCGTTCCGTGCGGCACGACGGGCGAATCTCCGACGTTGACGGACGAAGAACAGACGCTCGTCATCAAGCGAGTGGTCGAAGTGACCAAGGGGCGCATACCGGTCATTGCGGGGACGGGGTCGTTTTCGACGAAAAAAACGATTGCAGCGTCGAAATCGGCGCTTGCCGCAGGAGCGGATGGCGTGATGGTCGTCATGCCCTACTACAACAAGCCCTCGCAGGACGGCATGCGCGAACATGTGCTCGCAATCGCGCGGGAAGTGTCGTGCCCGATCGTCCTGTACAACATTCCGGGGCGTTCGGTGGTGGATCTGTCGGCGGACACGACCGTGCAAATTTGCGAAAAAGCTCCGCACGTCGTGGCGCTCAAGGATGCGACGGGGAACGTGCTGCGATGCCAAGAATTGAAGCGGCGCCTGGGCGATCGATTGGCGATCCTGAGCGGCGATGATGCGTTGACGCTCGCGTTCGGATCGGTCGGAGCAAGCGGCGTCATCAGCGTGACGTCGAACGTGCGACCGCGGGAAACGTCGGCGGTGACGACGGCGCTACTCGCAAACGATTACGTGCGAGCACGGGCGTACCACTTTGCGCTGGTCGAGCTTCACGGCGTGATGTTTGCCGAGCCAAACCCGGCACCTGCGAAAGCGGCGCTTGCTTCGATGGGCCGCATGACGGACGCCGTGCGATTGCCGCTCGTTTCTGCAAGTGCGGCGACGAAGCAGCGCGTGGTGGAAGCGCTTGCGCGGGTCGATGAGGAATTTCCGCGCTTGATGGCGAGCGCATCATGAGAATTGCGATATCCGGGGCAACCGGGCGCATGGGGCAAAGCATCACCCGCATTGCAATGCAGGAAGGTGTGACGATTGTCGGAGCGATTGCCTCGTCGAGCTCGAAGCATATTGGCAAGGACGTCGGAGACGTGGCTGGGGCGGGTCACGTTGGTGTGGCGATTGGTGACGACGTTGGAGCGGCGCTGCTTGGTGCCGATGTCGTGATCGACTTTTCGCGGCCGGAAGGTTTGTCGCGGGTGCTTTCTGCGGCGCGACGCGCAGGCATTGCCGTGGTCAGTGGCACGACGCGTCTCGATGCGGCCGTGGACAAACAGCTTGGTGAGGCGGCAGCGGCGATTGCGGTGCTTTGGGCGCCGAATACGAGTTTGGGCGTGCAGGTGCTCGCCGAGCTGGTTGCGGAAGCGGTGAGGCGGCTTGGACCTGGGTTCGACATAGAGATTGTCGAGACGCACCATAAAGGGAAAGTGGATTCACCGAGCGGCACGGCGGTGCGGCTTGCGGATGCGGCGCGCGAGGCGCGGAAGGAATTGCGCGCGGTGCATGGGCGCGAGGGCAACGTGGGACCGCGGGCCGAAGACGAGATTGGCGTGTTCGCGGTGCGCGGCGGCGACGTGATTGGGGATCACTCGGTGCATTTATTGGGGCTGGGCGAGCGGATCGAATTGACGCATCGAGCGACGAATCGGGACTTGTTTGCTCGCGGGGCATTACGCGCGGCGCGATTTTTGGTGGGCAAACCGGCTGGGCGCTACACGATGGCGGACGTTCTGGGGTGAACGCTCCAGATCGGTATGAAACCCCGGCCGAAGCCCGATTTTTCCGGCGCCCGTGGTCCCCCCGAATTCGCCCGCTTCGCGGGCTCAAACAAGGCCCCACCACGAGCGCCGGAAAAATCGGGCTTCGGCCTCTGTCAGTTATTTGACTTTTCGTACTCGCAGCAGAATGGGTTTTTCCGGACGAAGCGCCGTACGAAGGTCGGGGCCGATGGGAGCCGTGTCCACAGGGTCGAATTCGAATCGCTGCGCGATTTGACCAAGCAGCAGCAATGCCTCGAGCTCGGCGAACGTGGCACCAATGCAGACGCGCGGACCAATGCCGAAAGGCATATAGGCTGCACGCGGGCGCTTCGCTTCGAGCTCGGGCGTGAAACGACTGGGATCGAAACGCTCCGGATCGGGCCAGAGCGATTCGTTGCGATGAATGGCGTGAATTGGAACGACGAAGGGCGTTCGCGCCGGCAACGAATATCCGCCGACTTGCATTTCCTCCATGGTGATACGATCGATGGCAAATGCGGGTGGGTACAAGCGAAGTGCTTCCCGAAAAACGCCGCGCGTCCACGGGAGCTTCGTCGTGTTGTCGGGGGATAGCGGCTCTCCTGAAAGCCCTGCGACCTCTTCTTTCCAGCGACGATAAACGTCGGGATGGCGCGAAAGAAAATACAACGACCAAGTGGTCGACGTGGCTGTGGTTTCGTGTCCGGCGACGAAAAGCGTCATGGCTTCGTCGCGCACTTGGCGATCGGACATGAACGTGCCGTCGTCTTCGTCGCGCGCCGCGAGCAATCGCGAAAGCAGGTCGTCGCGCGTTATCCCTGAATTGCGTCGTTCGTCCGTCATGCGCTGGATCCGATCGTCCAAGAGTCGAATGGCTCGGAAAAGTCGCAGGCGTTCTCGGGTGGGCACGGGAATCGGCTGATGCAATGCTTCGACCGCTTGATCACGCGCTCTTGCAACACCCGGCGGGAGATTGTTCAAATCGAGCAGCATGCCGGACAAAACGGCCCGCGAGGTGACCGATACGCTGCCCGTCTGGTCCGTGATGTAATTGAACATCGCCTCGATGGCGTCGCTGATGTCATCGGATTCATCGAGCGTATTGGCATCGAAAAGCGTCTTTGCTGCCACGCCCATCGTGATGCGCGTCATTTCGCGCCCCGCATCGATGACGTCCCCGTCTTTCCATTGGTCGAGGCACCGCGTGATGACGTCGTTCATCATGGCGGCATAACTGCGAATGGCGTTTGGATGAAAAAGCGGCGCGATGAGTCTGCGGTGCCTTCGCCACGGATCCCCGTCGCTCGTGAATAGCCCCCGGCCAGCCATGGGGTAAAACATGATTTTGAGTGCCAGGCTTTTGTTGAGGTGCTTTTGTTTTTCCACGAGCGCCTCGTGAATCAATTCTGGGCTGAAAATCATGACGCAAGTAAAATTGAACAGTTGAAATGTGCCCATGTCGCCAACTTCGCGCTGAGCACGAACGAAGATGTCCGTTGGCGCGCGCCGAAATTCGGCGGCATGACCCAAAAAGGTGCGTCCGGACAAAAGCGGAAGGTCGTCAATCGTTTTCATTGTGTTCTCACGGGCAAACCACGGGGTTGATGTAATGGACGTCGTAACAACAATCGTTCACGCCTGGAGGTTGGTCGCACACGACCTGGCGATAAGCGGGTTTGTCGCAGCACGCTCCGGGGGATGTCTCCGCACAAACCTTGTTTGTCTTGGCCAGTTCCACCAGAAGTCCCGGTGAGGTCTCCGCGGGCAAACAGTAATCGCCATCCATGGGCATGCATGCGGTGACGATCTGCCCAACTGTGGGCATGCCGCCGCACTCGAGCGGTCCGGAAGAACCGCCGCCGCTACCGCCTCCTCCACCGCCCGCCGTGCTGCTCGTGTGGTCGACGACGCTTCCTCTGCAAGCAACGTGAACCAGTGCGAAGAGCATGAAGCCGAACGGACGCAGCATTGCCGCGTTATGAGGGCGCTCGCCAAGCGCGACAAGAGATGGCCGCAAAATGGCGTTCCCCGCCCCCTCGGCTACGATGCACCCGCACATGCCGCTCGACCTCGGTGTCCTCATCTCTGGCCGTGGATCCAACCTCCAAGCCATCCTCGACGCCATCGCCACGGGGAAGCTCGACGCCCGCGTGCGTCTCGTCATTTCGAACCGACCCGGGGTCCAGGGGATCGCTCGTGCTGAAGCCGCAGGCGTGCCGACGCGCGTGGTGAACCACAAGGATTACGAGTCGCGTCAAGCTTTCGATGCCGCGATGGTCGATGCGCTGCGCACGCACGGCGCTTCATGGATCGTGCTCGCCGGATTCATGCGCATCGTCACCCCCGTGCTGCTCGACGCATTCCCGCACCGCGTCATCAACATTCATCCATCGCTTTTGCCAGCGTTTCCCGGCGTATCCGCACAAGCCGCAGCGCTCGCGCATGGCGTGCGGATTGCCGGCTGCACCGTGCACCTCGTCGATTCGGGCACCGATACCGGTCCCATTCTCGGGCAAGCCGCCGTGCCCGTGTTCGAAGACGATACCGAAGCAAGTTTGTCCGAACGGATTCTCCATCGTGAACACGAACTGCTCGTGCACGTGTTGTCGGCCATTGCGCAGGACAAACTCGTCGTCGAGACAAACCCTCGTGACGGAAATAGAATTCGCGCACGCCTTGGTGGTTTGCCCGCGGCGCTCGGGGTCGAACACGCTTTTCTTGGCCATCGCACCGAGGACTCGACGTGACGGCGAAATACTTTGACGTCATCGTGCTCGGTCGATCGATCGGTGCGCTCATGACCGCTGCTTTGCTTGCGCGGCGTGACTTTACGGTCCTGGTGCTCGGCCAAGGCGCGCGGCCTGCGAGTTACAAGATTGGCGAGCGCACGCTGCAGCGCCGCGCCTTCACGATGCTCGCCGCAAGCTCGCCCGCGTGGACGCGCATGCTCGCGGAGCTGGCGCAGACGCAGACGTGGAATCGTCTCGTGCAGCTCGCGTCACCCATGATGCAAGTGCTCGCGCCTCGAAGACGGCTCGACATTCCGCCCGACATGGCGCTGTTCGGACGCGAGATCGATCGCGAAATGCCCGAGGTGCGCCGGGTGATCGACGACCTCTATGCGGAGCTTGCCCGCGTCAATGGATCGGCGGACGACGCGTTCGATCGCGACGCCGTATGGCCGCCGGGGACGTTTTGGGAGAGGCGCGAAACCGGTCGTTATGCCGCGATGCTGCCGTACGTTCGCGCCGAACCCGATGCCGACTTGCTCGTCGAATTTCCTCGCGGACATTTCTTTCGCAATGTCGTCACGACATCGGTGCTCTTCGCGACAAACCTTGCCTCGCTCCCGCCTCCGTTTGCCGTGGCACGTTTGCATGGTGCCTTCACGCGCGGCCTTTACGCGTTGAACGGCGGCGAGGACGAGCTCGAAAGGTTCCTCGAAGGGCGCATCGCAGCCCATGGTGGGCGCTGCATGCTCGACCGCCGCGCTCGCGCTTTGCACATGCGTCGAGGGTCTTTGGCGGGCGTTGTCATCGATGGCGACGACGCACCGACGGGCGCGAATTTCATCATTACGGACCTCGATGGTGAGGGCGTCGCCGCGCTCTCGCAGGGCGAGGGGATACACAAGCGAGCGCAACGGGAATGGCCGCGGATCACGTCGTCCGTAGGGCGGTTCGTCATGTCCTTGTGCGTCCGGGACGCGGGTTTGCCCGCGCCGCTCGGCGTCGAATGTTTCGTCTTGCCTGCCGATCGTCAGCCTTCGCGTCCGGCGCGTGTGGGTATGCCCGTGTCGCGATCCAGCGCGTCGACGCTCGCCATGCGCCCCGTGATTCACCTTCAACGTCACGCCGGTGCGCCTGGAGAATCGCTGCTCGTGGCCGAAGTGCTCGTGCCCGATCGAAGTCCGGTGCCCATGGGTCAGATGCGTGAGGTCGTGCTTTCGACGCTTTGTTCGGAGCTGCCGTTTCTCGAGCGGCACCTGCGCGTGGTCGATTCTGTGCACGATGGTTTGCCGCCGTGGGTATGCGAAGACGGACGTCTGCACATGGCGGACAAATGGAGCCGCTCTGGAGCAGGAGCCGCATCCGAGCCGATGGTTCGGCAGCTCGACGTCGACCCGCCCGGGTATTTGGGCCTGGGAGGCGAACCGATTCGAGGTCCCATCGAGCGCACGCTTTTGGTGGGACGCAGTGTTTTGCCTGGCCTCGGGCAAGAGGGGCAACTGCTCGCCGCGTGGGGCGCCGCGCGCCTCGTGACGAGAACCGACCGGCGCAAAGAGCGCATGCGGCGTGACATGTGGAGCAAGGTCGAGTTCGGGTGAGGGCGTTTTGCGGCTGCTGCAAAACGCCCTCACGTATCCCTCGAATGAGCGTCAAAGCACTGACGCGGCGTTAGTTTTCGCGATCCTTTCACCGCGTAATTGCGAAACGAGTCCAATGGAGGCTAACGTTGTCTCGCCCATGAGTTTGAGCGAGAGAATGATCATGCGCGTACCCCAATACGGTTTTGCAACGGCCCTCGTGCTGTCTGCGTCGATGTTCACCGCGCCTGTGGAGGCGGCCGAGCCGGGTCCGGATACGCTGCCGATCCACGTCATCTCGGTCCAAACCATGGACGCGGACGACCAAGCCGAGGCGCTCACGAAAGCCCTCCGCCAAGCCGTTCGTGCGATGCCCGGCTGGTCTCAAGCCGAAGGCGACTACTCGCTCGAAGTGCTCACGCTATCGCTGAAGTGCCCCGAGCCTCCCGATGCAGGATGCCAATCTCGAATCGCCGATCAGATCCGTGCCGACAGGTACGTCTGGGGCGTGATCTCGAAGGGTAAGAGCAACAATGTCGTCGGAGAGCTGAGCTTTTGGGTGCGTGGAAAGGGCACGACTTCGTTCAAAGTCGACTACAGCGCGAACCTCACCGAAGCACAGGACGATGCGCTGAAAAAGGTGGCGATGGACGCCATCATGAAGCTCACGGATGGCCCGCCCAAGGGCGAGGTGAAAGTGAGCGCTGGCGGCATTGCTGGTCAGGTGTTCGTCGATGGACAACCCCTCGGCGCGCTCACCGGTGGCCAAGGAACGTTTTTCGTTCCCTCGGGCAAACATGAGCTCATCGTGAAAGCGCCCGGATATGCGGACATGATTTCGGAAATCACGGTAAAACCCAACGCACCAACGGACGTGACGGTCGTTCCCGTTGCCGTGGGCGATAAGACTCCGACAAACTGGAAGCGGATTGGCGGTTTCATTGCGATTGGTGCGGGCGTCGGTTTCGGCGCGCTCGGCGTCGTGGGGACGGCCAAGGTCGACGGGCTCAACAAGGACGCTGACTATTCGGCATTTCGCCAACGTTATGCAACGACGTCAAACGTCTGTGACATCGCGAATGGCACGGATACGGCGAGCAAGCCGGTCGGTGGAGCACCGGAATTCACGCCCGAGGAAAAAGAAACGATTTTGACCAACTACTGCGAACCGGGCAGCACAGCCGAGCTTTTGCAACTCGTCTTCTACCCGCTCGCCGCCGTTGCTGCGGGCGCCGGCATCTTCCTCGTCGCCACGAGCGGCACGCGTTCGAAGGAAAAACCCGCGATGGGGCTCATGGTTCTTCCGCGGGTGAGTCAAACTGCCGTCAAGGTGGATGTCGGTTTCCAGTTCTGATCATCCGGACAAGCCATGCGCGTGATCGCGGGCGCCTTACGCGGGCGCTCACTCGTTGCGCCCAAAGGCCACGGCACGCGCCCCACGAGCGATCGCGTACGCGAAGCGCTCTTCAATGTGCTCGGTGACGTGAGCGGCGCCGTGGTGCTCGACCTTTACGCCGGCACCGGTGCTCTCGGTATCGAAGCATTGTCTCGAGGAGCTGCCCGCGCCGTGTTTGTCGAAAATGCACGGCCTGCTCTCGCGCCGCTTCGTCGCAACCTGGAAACGCTCGGATTGAACGCATCGAGCACCGTCGTGGCGAGCCCCGTGCTTCGCGCCGTTCGAGGTTTGTCGTCGCAAGGTCCTTTCGATCTCGTGCTGGTCGATCCGCCGTACGCAGACCTTGCCGAAGCCGCCATTGCGCTCGAGCTTGCTGCCGCAGGAGGGCTCTGTGCAGACGACGCTCGCGTCGTGCTCGAACATGCGAGTCGGGATCCAGCGCCTGCTGTGAAGGCATTCGTCTGGCAAGCAACGCGTCGCTACGGCGATACGTCGCTTTCGTTCTATTTGGTCGGGGCGGCACGGCCCGATGACGCATCAGCGGCAGACGACTTGCACGAAGGCGTGCGCGAGGACGTTTCCTCCGGCGGTGCGGATGGGTAAGGTAGGGAAGCGCGACGAGCGGTAACCTCGACGCGCTCTTTTCCTCCCGCCCATGGACGAGACCTCGATGAAACCCGCTGCCCTTTCGTTCGGCTTTGGTAAGGCTTTGCTGCTGGTCTCCGCGTTCGCTCTGCTGCTTTGCGGCGCCGAAGCGTGTGCGGATCCCGAGGGCACGACGCCCGACTGCGTCCAGGATGTCGACGGGAAAAAGCACGACGCCGTCGACAACGGCTGCAACCCATTCGCGCTTTGCATCAAAGGCGGCCAGGTCGTCAATCCGACGCAGTGTTGCGAAGGCCTTACGAGCTTCGAGCTCGAAGCGTGCCTCTATGGCTACGGTGCAGGCCCCGCGCCGACCGGTGGAACGAGCAGCAGCGGCGGCGGCGGTGGTGGCGGCGGAAGCAACTAGTTGAGCTCGCTCGAAACGACCGCCGGCATACTTCTCACGGTCGCCTACGACGGTCGGCCCTTTGCAGGGTTTGTCCCTCAGCCTGGACAACGCACGGTTGCCGGCGAGCTGCTCGCAGCGCTCCGTGATGTCGACCCATCCATTCGTGAAGTGCGCGGCGCAAGCCGCACCGATTCGGGCGTCCATGCGTACGGCCAGCGTGTCGCTTTCGATCCCGAGCGCGACATTCCTCCTCGAGGCTGGGTGCTCGCCACGGCGCGCCGTTTGCCCCCGGAGATTGCCATCCGGCGTGCGGCGCTCGTTCCGCGAGGATTCGTCCCGCGCTTCGAGAGCAAGAAGAAGTGTTACCGCTACATTGTTTTGCGCGACAAACTGCGCGATCCATTCCTCGAAGGTCGCGCTTGGCGCGTCGAAGGGCTGGACGACGCCGCGGTGCAAAGAGCGGCCAGTGAAGCGAGTTTGGCGGTCGGGACGCATGACTTTGCCGCGTTTCGCTCGAGCGCCGATCAGCGGGTGAACACGGTTCGTACGATCGATCGGTTGTCCGTCGAGATCGATGCGGCCGATCCGCGCATCGTGCGAATCGACGTCGAGGGCAACGCGTTCATGCACAACATGGTGCGCATCCTGGTGGGCACGCTGATGGACGTTGCACGCAAGAGGCGAGTGCCTGGAGCGATATCGCGCGCGCTTGCGTCGCAAAGGCGCGATGACCTGGGCATCACGGCGCCACCCGAAGGGCTTTACTTGATGTCCATGGCGTTATCCGACGAGGGATCTTCACCCTGGCCGGATGGCGAACAACGCTGACGTCGCGGTTGCTAGCTGCGCCCGCGGCTCGATGGATTCATCATGGGAGCTCTCGTACCCCGACCGTCCGTTCGGGGATCACGACGTTCTCGATGCTCGAGGCCGTTTGATATCGGAGGAACGATGCGCCCCTACTTCATGCTCGCGTCGACGCTCGTGACGATCGGGCTCTGTTCGATGACGACATCCGTTCGAGCTCAAACGGCACCGCCGGCCCGCTCACCGGCGACGGTTGCGCCATCGACAGCGCAGATCCGAGCGCTCGGGGACGCATTCGTCGAAGTTGCTGAAAAAGTGAGCCCAGCGGTGGTGCAAATCGAGGTTTCGGTCGCCAAACCCGAAGCAACGGCCACGCGCTGGATCAAGCAAGACGCCGTCGCCCGGGGCATGGGCTCGGGTGTCATCTTCTCGTCCGACGGTGCCATTCTCACGAACAACCACGTCATCGAAGAAGCGCGCGCCATCACGGTGCGGTTCAAGGATGGTCGCGCGTTTGCCGCGCGTGTCGTCGGGCGCGATCCAGCGACGGATCTTGCCGTGCTTCGAGTGGACGCGAAAAACCTCGCCGCAGCGTCGTTTGCCGACAGCGATGCAGCACGCGTGGGCGAATGGGTCGTCGCCATCGGTTCACCCTTCGGGCTGGGTCACACGGTCACGACAGGCGTGCTCAGCGCAAAGGGCCGAGCTGGCGTGGGGATGAACGCGATCGAGGACTATTTGCAGACGGATGCGAGCATCAATCCTGGCAATTCCGGCGGTCCTCTCGTGAACCTCGACGGTCAAGTCCTCGGGATCAACACGATGATCGTGAGCAAAGGTCAAGGCATCGGCCTGGCGGTACCATCCAACATCGCTCGGCGCGTGGCGACGCAGATCCTGAAGACGGGCCACGTGACGCGCGCTTGGATCGGCATCGGGTTGCAAGATTTGACGCCGCAGCTCGCCGCAGAAATTCCGAACACGCCGTCGTCCGGCGCGCTCGTGAACATGGTCATCGCCGACGGACCTGCAGCACGAGCGCATCTCGAGCCTGGTGATGTGATCACGAAGATTGGCACGCGTGTCGTGGGCGATGCGCAGGACATCATTCGCGAGACGTTCTTGCACGACGTCGGCGAAGTTCTGCCGATGGAAGTGGTTCGTGGGGGCAAACGTTACCAAACCAAAGTAACGCTCGAAGCGCGCAAGGAAGCGGTTCCGAAGGCGCTCGAGGTGCAGAAACCGACCTCTCGGCCCGCGGGGCTTGGGCTCGCGCTTCGTGACGTCGATGCTGGCAACGGCAAATCGATTGCACAAGTCGCGGCGATCTCTCCCGATTCACCAGCGGCTCGGGCAGGGCTGAAGGCGGGTGACGTCATCCTCGAAGTCGACTTCACGCGTTTGCCCTCGGCGGCCGACATCAGGAAAGCTGCGGACGATGGCAGGCTTTTGCTGAGGGTTCGTCGGGACAAGGCCACGTTCTACACGGTCGTGCGGTAGAGACGAACGGCGATCGAGTCACATTGGCGTCGAGTCGCTGGCACTTTTTGCGCTGGGGAAAGGCGCGGCATCGGCCGAGTTTCCAGGGGCGGCGTCGGCCACATTTTTGGGTGCGGCGCTCGCAGCAGCCTGCGATGGCAAAGGTGGTGGTGCTGCGACGACGGCGGTCGGTTGGTCGAAGAAAAACGTGTACACGAGCAGCGCGCACACGGCGATGAACAGAGTTCCGAACAAAACGCCGAAGTCCAGAATCTTGACGAAGTCGTTCTGGGTTTTTGTCTTCACCAAGAAGACGTTGTGCTTCAGATCGCGATGGATGATGTGCGCATCGTGAGCAGAGGCGAGTCCTTCGAGCAGTGCGTGAAGGATCGGCGCCAGCTCATGCGGCGAAAGACGCTGGCGGCTCTTGATGCGGGCACCGAGGCTTTCGCCGTCCAAGTACTCCATCACCATGAAGCGTTCGCCCGCGACGAGACAGCCCAGATCGAGCACCTCGACGATATGCGGCGACCCGATACGACCGGCTGCTTGAGCTTCCCGCTCGAATCGCTGCACGAGGTCGGCTTGCTGAGACGCTTCCGAGTGCAGCACCTTGATGGCAACGCGGCGCCTTATGCGCTCGTTCTCGCCTTCGTAGACTTCGCCCATGCCGCCCTTGCCGAGCATCCGAATGATCCGGTACTTGCCGTCGATCGATGGTGCCGGGCTGGAGCGTCATCGTCGTAGATCGCACCGGTTTGGAAAGGGAAACCAGTCGAGCGGCTGTCGCGAGAGCGATGATTCTAACGTAGACGCAGCAATCGGGGCGAAATCTCGCGCTTCCACGAACGTTCTACTTGTCCTGGTTTCGTGAGGTATTCGAGCTGCTCGCCGCAGCGGGTTTCGATTGCGCTGCATTGGTTGGGCGGGGCGCATCATCGGCCGAGTCCCGAGCGAGCCTGATGAGGATCATGATGAGCGCGCCGAGCACGAACACGACCGTAAACGAGCCGAAGGCGACGAGAGCTGCGAGGCGTTTGTGCGTCGCCGACGATGCAGATCGAGCCGGTGGGACGCCAGCGATCGATGGAGGAAGCACGGGCAGCCCGGTGGGAGCCGCAGCAGGAGGCTGCGAGGCAGGCGTTGCTGGCAGGCCCGCTGCCGGCAGGATCGGCGGAGGCGACGGTCGCGATCGATTCGCGTTTGCCACGGAACGCGGAATGCCACTCGCCGCCTTGCGGTCCATGATGACCGTGCCGTGGTCCGCAATGTCGTGCTCGTCGTCCTCGGGGTGCGTCATGGAGGGCGATAACCAAGGTGGAACATGAAAGCGCTACGCGTTCCACGACACGGCGTATGCCGCCTCATGGCGGGCGCCTGGGTCAACTCGCAATCACGTTGATACCGGGTTTGCCCGCCGGCGGCCATGGCCTTGTGCACGATCGTTTCGAAGCTCGCTTCTGCGGCCATGCGGGTCTCGTGCTCATCCCTAGACGACCGCTTGGGGTCGCGGTACGGCCGCCTCGTGCTCGTAGGACTTGACCGACTTCCACGCCTGAACTCAGTCACCGGACGCCTACGCCGCTCGCGGCTTGGCGTTCTCGCCCATCCCGCTAGTGTCGATCGGAGCGTCGAGCACATCAGCGACGTTCTGGAGAGGATTGGCGTTCGCCCGGCCCTTTTCTTGGGCCCTGAACATGGCTACGGCGGCGAAGCCCAGGACATGATCGGTGTCGCCGATGCTCGCGACGCCCGCACCGGTGCCCCGATCGTCAGCCTCTATGGCGAGCGCTTCGAAGATCTGTCCCCCACGGCTGAACACCTGAGTGCCATTGATCTGCTGCTCATCGATTTGTCCGATGTAGGCACTCGCTTTTACACGTTCATCTGGACGGCGCTGCTTGCCGTGCGAGCGGCGGCCAAAGCAGGCGTGCCCGTCATCCTGCTCGATCGACCCAACCCAATCTCGGGTGCACGTCGCGTCATCGAAGGTCGATCTCAAAGCCCGGGCTTTACATCCTTCGTGGGTCTCGAGCCCGTGCCCGTTCGACATTCGCTCACCATTGGCGAAATCGTTGCTCTTTTTGCAAAACGTGACGGCATCGCACTCGGCGATGCGCTGTCGATCGTCACGGTCGAAGGCTGGGAACGCTACACGCTCGCCACCCAGTGGGACCGTCCGTTCGTGATGACGTCGCCCAACATGCCCACAGCCGAAACTGCTCTCGTGTACCCCGGTGGTTGTCTTTTGGAAGGGACCAACCTTTCGGAAGGTCGAGGGACCACGCGGCCGTTCGAGATCGTGGGAGCACCATGGATCGACGGACATCGTTTGGCGCAAGGGCTTCGCGCCACGGGCCTTTCCGGCTTCGTTGCCAGACCCATCACGTTCCGACCGACGTTCCACAAGCACGCAGGTCAGATCTGCGGAGGCGTGCAGATTCACCCGACCGACATCGCGTCATTCCGACCCGTGGCCACGTACGTTGCCCTCGTAGCTCTCGCTCGCAGGCAAAATATCGAACGATTCGGGTTTCGTACGGAACTGTATGAATACGTCGATACGATTCCAGCGTTCGACCTCCTCACCGGTTCGGACGAAGCTCGGCGAGCCATCGAAGCGGGAGAAGAAGCCCGATCGATTGCCGAGTTTGTCTCGGCACACGACCCGACGTGGCCCGATCAAATGGCCGAAGCGACGACGGCTCTGCACGACGCGGCGATTTGATCAAAACACCCGATCCAAATCTCCATCACCCCACGTGTAGTACCAGCGTGAAGCATCGAAGATGCTCGGCTCTTGGCTCGTGGCGGCGAGCACTTGGAAGGGTTTGCGTTCTCGAGGCAATAGGCCGGCCCAGCGAAGCTCGTTCGCAAACGGACCTTGTTCATTGAGCTGCACGACGACGGAGCGAGCCCCCGAAGCGGTCACCGCGGCATGAAGCGACCGCACGTAGTCGTCCGCGGGAGCGAGCAGATCCACGAGCGCGACGCGTATGTCTTTCCGTTCGAGCACGCAAACCCCGATCGCTCGGTGCTCGTGCATCACGACGAATGCGCGTTGTGCGGATGAAGGACTCTTGCCGTAACGCCAATGGAAGAACGTCGCATCACGAACAGCAACGACGTGAAACGCATTCACCGCACGTTCGAAGATTGCGTCGACGCGCCGATCCCGCTGAGTGACCGGATCGAGCCGCGTACCTCGGCCTGCGGCAAACCACGATACCGGGCGCAGAACGTCGTGCAGTAGCGCGGGACGCACGTAACGTCGCACGTGCGTGATCACGCGCGAGCCTGCGCGTTCGAGCGCCCGGAGATTGTGTGGTTCGGGCGGCCCGAACATGACGTCGACACCTTCGCTCTTCATCCGTTCGAGCAGCGCCTGGTGCATCGCCGTAGCAACGCCGCGCCGGCGCGCCGTCGGGCGCACGTACGCATCGCCGCCAATGGCGCCCAAAATGGATCGCCCTGCGGCCATCAAACGTCGCGGAAAGACGCTGGACACTCCGAGCGGAGCGTTCGTTTGCGCGTCATAGGCGATGACCGTCAGCGCGCGCCCGTGCGGGTTCTGCTCGTACAGCCAAGCAACGCGCGCGGCGACATCCGTTTCGGGCAGGTGCTCGGCGAGCAAACCGAGCATGTCGTGGTGACTCGAAGCGCCCGCACTGTCGATCCGAATAGGCAAAGCATTCACGGCACCAGCCCGTAGCAAGGGCCGCGCCGCACGCTCAGAGCACGTCGAACGGATATCCGCGGTCGATGTACGCGCGGCTCGCGATGACCTTGCGCAGCTCGTCGTCGTTGCGAGCGAAGTCGGACACGATCTGCCGCAGACGCTTGTGCGCCATCATCGTGTACAGCGAACAGAGGTCGATCTCGCGCCTCGCGCCGTCTTCGCCGCGTCGTTCGATGGCATGGGTCGTTCGAGACAAACACGCGGCGATGGCGAAGAGATCCATCGCCATGTCGGCGATGCGCTGCTGCGTAAATTGCATCTCCGCGATGTCCCGGCCGTGCTTGCGCAGAACGTTTTCCGTTTGAGCTGCAAGTTCCGAGACGTACTCCTCGAAGATCACCGTTTCCCGCGAAAGGAGCGGATGCGCGCGTGACGTGCGTTCTCGGCTGAACGCCGCGCGTGCTTTGCGAATGGCAAAGTCGCTGAGCAACCCGAATCCTTTGATGGGCTCGCGCATGGCTCGCGCAACTTCCGCGAGCGCCTTGCCAGGGCTTGCCATGCCCGACAGCGCGATGAAGCACCGCAAGATGTCGTTCGTGCCTTCGAAGATCAGGTTGATGCGGGAATCACGCAGGATCCGTTCGTACGGATAGTCCTGCATGTAGCCAATGCCTGCTGCGATCTGGAGCGTGTCGTTGACGATGCCCCAGAGGATCTCCGAACCCTTCACTTTGCAGATCGCGCTTTCGAGCGAGTAGTCGGCGACCTTCGAGTCGACGATACCGGCCGCCAAGTACGTCATCGATTCGAGCGCGTACGTCTCCGCGAGCATGCGGGCGATCTTGTCTTTGATGAGCCCAAACTCGCCGATGTTCCGGCCGAAGGCACGACGTTCGCCGACGCGTTCGAGTGCCAGGCGCAAGAGCGTCTTGCTCACACCGATGCAGCCCGATGCAAGGCCCAGCCGCCCGTTGTTCAGCACCTCCATCGCCACTTTGAAGCCCTTGCCCACGTCACCGATGACGTTTTCTCGGGGCACTCGAACGTCCTCCAAGAAGATCTCGGTCGTCGAGGAACCGCGGATGCCTAGCTTGTGTTCGTTCGGGCCACTTTTCACACCCATGGATCGCTCGACGAGAAACGCCGTGATCTTGGGTTTGGCGCCTTCTTCCATGGCGCTCGTCCGGGCAAACACCGTGAACACATCGGCAAATCCGCCGTTCGTGATCCAGATCTTCGACCCGTTCAGCACATAGGCCGAGCCGTCGGGCGTGGGTTCGGCGCGCGTCTTGATGGCCGCTGCGTCGGATCCTGCCGCGGGTTCGGTCAGGGCAAACGCAGCCACGGACTCGCCCGTTGCGAGGCGCGGGAGATAGCGCTGCTTTTGTTCGGGCGTGCCAAAGAGCAGCAGCGCCTTGTAGCCAATCGATTGGTGCGCCCCCAGCGTCACGCCGATCGACGCATCGAGCCCGGCGATCTCTTGCATGATGCGGGCATATGCGGCCGTGGACAAACCCGCGCCGCCGTATTGCGTGGGTACTTGGAGGCCAAACAATCCGAGATCGCGCAGCCCAGCAAGGACGCTCGCTGGAATTTCGCCTTCGCGATCGATCTTTGCCGAGTCGACGTTGGCGGTGAAGAAGCGCCGCACGTTCGACAGCAGCATCGACGTGCTCTCTCGCTCGTCCGGAGACATCTCCGGATACGGAAAGACCATGTCGTCGGCGATGACACCGTGAAAAAGCGCCTTGGTGAAGCTCTGCTCGATCAACGGAGACTCCTCCTCGTGTTTGGTAACGACGTCATCCTTTGGAGCACATACGTTTGCGGTCGGAAATGCCGACCGCACAGGTGTCGATCAGCTCGGTGGATTTTTCGTCTCGCGTGCCTCGGCGCCTCGCACCGCTTTCGGCGGTGGCTCGTTCGGCTGCGCTTCCGCCTCGGTAGTTTTCGGAGCAGGCGCGGCGTGAGCCACAGGCGTCTTCTCGGCTTCTTTGGTTCCATCTTTCGCGGCCGCATCCCGTTGCCACGGGTACTTGATCCGACCGTGATAAAGATTCACCAGCGTCGTCGCCATACGGGTCGTGATGATGCGTAGATCTTCGAGCGTGAGGCCTGATTCGTCGAGCTGTCCTGCGGAAAGTTTCGTGAAGACGACACGCTGGATCATCTCCTCGAACTTCTTTTGCTCCGGTGGCCAGATCGTTCGGCTGGCCGCTTCGATCGAATCGACGAGCATCAGGATGGCCGTCTCTTTCGTCTGCGGCTTCATGCCGGGATAGCGGAAGTATTCCTGCGTCAAACCGCGCGGATTGCCGGCCTCTTTGCACTTGTGCCAGAAAAACTCGACGACCTGCGTTCCGTGATGCGTGTAGGCGAACTCGACGACGGGTTCGGGAATGCGTCCGTCACGGAGGATCTTCGTGCCGAGCACCACGTGCGCCATGATCGCGTCAGCGGAGACTTCGGGCTCGAGTTCTTCATGGGGTGAACGTTCGCCGTGCGCGAGGTTTTCCACGAAGTATTTGGGCTGAACGGTTTTTCCGAGGTCGTGGTAGTAGGCGCCGACGCGCGTGAGCAGAGCGTCCGCTCCGATGGCGCTCGAAGCGGCTTCGGCAAGGTTTGCCATGGCACGCGCATGCTCCCAACTACCGGGCGCTTCCGCGGCCATCTTTTTCAGGAGCGGCTGTTCGAGGTCGGTCAGGTCGAGCAGTTTTTCTCGCGAAACGTGCCCCATGCTGCGCTCGGCTGGATCGCGCAGCGCTCGCGCGAGAAACCCGCCCAGCATTCCACCGCCGATGCACCCGAGCACGTTCGAGCTCGAGCCGCGAAGAATGTCGGCAAGCAGGTTGAACTTGCCCTCGAAGACCACGGTGAGCGCGACGAACGCGACGGCTCCGGCGATGCCCGCAAGTGTGCCTGCGACGAACATGTTTCGCGCTTGTTTGCGCTCCAAGAGAAACAAGGTCGCAGCGACCCCGCGAACGAGGAGCACGGACAAAAGAACGTGATCGAAGCGCAGAAGTGATGCCGCGACGAACGCGACGGCGAGGTCGACGAGGAACGCGGTTCGCCTGTCGAACGCATGCGCTACCCAAAGCGGCAGCGTCGCCATGGGCAGCCAGAATTCGGGTAGCGCCGTGAGCAGCAGAATGCCTTTGCCGAGCGCCAAGCTGGCCGTCATCAGCGCAAACAGGCCGATCTGTGCTCGAAGGAGTCGGACGCGATTCTGCCCGAACCGCCTGATGTACGACGTGAGCATCAGGCACACGATGAAGTGAATGACGAACACGGCGACGAGGCGGCCGGCTGCGGGTGGTCTGCGCGTCGACTCGTAGGCGAACGCGGCGCGGTGCTCGTCGTTCTCCTCGCGCAGCAGCGTGCCTCGCGGGACGACGACGCGAGCGTGCTCGTAGGCCAAACGCCCGGAACGAGCATCGCGCACGATGCGAGGTCCGTAAGGAATGCGCAGCGTGACGGGCGTTTCGTTTCCGAGCCGAGGCGCCAGCGCCGGAACGTAAAGGTCGAACGTGCCGATAATGGTGAACAGGGCGGCGAAGATGAGGCTCAGCACGAGGCCGGCCGTGCCCCCAGCTCGAACTCGCGTGGCTAACATCGAAACGCTCGAAACGTGGCCGTGATGATTGGCCGAACTGCATCCCTAGCAGTCATTTGGTTTCGAGTCAGCGTTCTCGATGGCATGCGCGTCGATCGCCGCGTGTTGAGGATGTCCAAAAACCCGACAATACGCACCGCGACGACCGAGTGAACATCGTCCCACGATCGCCCGCCTTCATTGATTGCCGCTCGGCTCGAAACTTGCTACCCACACCAAATGTCGTCCCTGCTCCGTTCGCTGCTTTCACGCCGACGGGGCGCGCTCGTCATGGGGGTTTGTAATCGCACTCCGGATTCTTTTTCCGATGGTGCACGCTTCCTCGACGACGTCGCGGCCGATGCCCATGTGCAGCGGCTCGTAACGGACGGCGCGCAGATCATCGACATCGGTGCCGAATCGACACGCCCAGGAGCAGCTCCTGTCGACCCTTCCGAGCAAATCGCGCGCATTGGAAACTCGATCCGCAAGGCCCGAGCACTCGGTGCACTCGTGTCGATCGATACCACATCACCCGACGTTGCTGCCTGGGCGCTTGGTGAAGGTGCCTGCATCGTGAACACCGTGTCGCTCGATCCCGCAGAAGAACTCGGCGCGCTTGCTGCACGCAAAGGTGCGTCACTCGTGCTCACGCACGCTCGCGGGTCGATGACGAGCATGCAGGGTTTTTCCGTTTATGCGGATGCGGCGTATGGCGACGTGGTCGACGATGTCGCTCGGGAATGGCAGCTCGCGGCCGATCGAGCGCTCGGTGCGGGTTTGCCGCGGGAGGACCTGCTGCTCGATCCGGGCTTGGGTTTTACCAAGAATGCCAGACATTCGATTGAATTGTGCCGTCGGCTTGGAGAGCTTTGCGCGCTAGGGTTTCCTGTTCTCGTGGGGCCGAGTCGAAAGTCATTTCTCGCGCGTGTTGCAGCGCCTGAAGGTGCGGAGCTTTTGCCTCCAACCGAGCGACTTGGGGGAACGATCGCCGCGGTCCTTGCTTGCGTACGTCGTGGCGCGGCTGTCGTTCGCGTGCATGACGTTGCCGCCGTCGTGCAGGCGCTTGCGGTTGCATCGGCCATCGAGGGGGAGGTGAACGCGTAATGCTCGAAGGCCTCATGCGCCTCATCGCGGCTCGACCGCTTGCGCAAATTGCGCGGGACCTCATCGATATCCTCATCGTCGCGTACGTCATCTACCGCGCGCTGCTCGTGCTTCGCGGTACGCGTGCGATGCAAATGGGCATCGGCCTCGGCATCGTGTTTCTGCTTTATCTAGCCGCGCGGACCTTCCAGCTCACGACGCTCAACACGATCCTGTCTTGGCTGCTCGGATCGATCATTCTCGTCATCGTCGTCGTTTTTCAGAACGACATCCGCCGCGCGCTCATTCGCATGGGCTCGAAGGCATGGCTTTCCGGTGGCCGAGAACAACAATCGCGCGTCATCGATGAAGTCGTTGCTGCTGCAACGGAGCTCGCGCGCCATCGCATGGGCGCGATCATCGCCTTCGAACAAGACGCCAACGTGCTCGAATTCTGCAAGAGCGAAGGGATCCCGATCGAATCCTTCGTGACGCGCGAATTGCTCGTCAGCATGTTCGTTCCGGAATCCGTCAACAAACTGCACGACGGCGCAGTGCTCATCCGCGACCTCAAGATCGCGCGCGCTGGCGTGTTCTTTCCGATGCCCGAAACCAAGGTGCTCGACGCCAGTCTCGGTTCACGTCATCGCGCTGCGCTCGGCATCACGGAAGAAACCGACGCCGTCGTCGTCGTCGTGAGTGAAGAGCGAGGGACGATCAGTTGTTGCTTCAGTGGCAACATCGTCTTGAACCTCGACGGCAATTCCTTGCGAACCATGCTGCTCGGACAGTTCGGTCGTGCATCGCGAAGGAAGCAACCCTCGTCCACACGTAGACCGAGTGGAGCTCGGGCGTCTTCTCCGCCGCCTCCGCCGCCGCGCGTCCCATCGCAGCCTGCGCGCCCTACGTCGTCGCCTTCGCTGATACCGCCGCCCACGACACCGCGCATCGCAGGGCCAGTGACCGCACGCATCGGCCCGGTGTCTTCGGCGATGCCGCGAGCCACGTTGTCTGGTGAGACGAGCTCGTCCGCGACGACGACACCGCGACCCGTGCCGCAGAGTTCGTTTGTGCCCCAAGAATCGATCCCACCGCCGCCACCATCGTCGGATCGAAGCGCCGGATCGACACCATCCGATCGCGCTCCTGCAACTTTGCCTGGGGGTGCTGCAACGACGGCGCGGGCGAGTGACGATGCTCAACGCCCGCCACCGGGGGAGGAGTCATGACGGCCAAGGGTGGATTTCGTGAAACGGTTCGCGGAGCGTTCCTCGACAACATCGGACTCAAGATCTTGTCGTTGCTCTGTGCGCTCGGGATCTACGCGTTCATTCACGGCGCCGAAAACGCCGAACGCACGGTATCGGTCAGCATCGTGACGATCATGCCGCCGGAGAGCGCGAATCGGCAGATCATGACGCAGATCCCCAACGAGGTGAAGGTCACGCTGCGTGGCTCGCGCACGCAACTGGACGGCTTGCGAAGCGATGATCTCGGCACGCTGAACCTCAACTTGAGGAGCGGCCGCGAGACGAACATCGAGCTCGAACCCGGCATGTTCCGAACGCCGGCAGGCGTCTCCGTCGTGGAAATCAGTCCGCCGTCGATCGAGATCCGTTGGGACGACGTCGTTACACATGCGATTCCTGTGCAGATCGCGCGCACGGGCGAACCCGCGCCATCCTTTGAAGTCAAAGGAGTGATTCGCTCCGAGCCGGAAAAGGTTCAGGCGCGAGGTCCACGATCGCTTGTCGACGGGCTGCAATACGCACGTTCTGCACCGTTCGACGTGACGGGTTTGACCGAGGGGGTATATCGGCGCCCGTTGCCTTTGGACAAACCTCCAAAGCTCGTCACCTACGACGTCGATACGGTGACCGCGACCGTTGAAATTGCGCGCGTGCTGGCCAAGAAAGAGTTCGCCAACCTTCGGGTCGAAGTCGTTGGACTCACGCGCGCAGCGACGACACCTCCGACGGTCAAAGTGCGACTCGTGGGGTCCGACGAAGACGTGAACGCGGTCTCACCCGAAGCACTCGTGCCACGCGTCGAACCGCAAAACGTGACAGGGGTCGACGTGAACAAGCCCGGCAGCGCGTATCTCGATGTCCTGCTCGACGTGAACAACTTGAAGGTCGAGATCAACCCGCCAAAAGTGCTCGTGAAGTGGTGACGCTTCACGACGGATTCATCACAACTGATCAGGCACCTTGATCTCGCCGCGAACGACTTTCTCGGCCAGCGCATCGACGCGCTTCTTCACGTCATCCGGAACGCCTCGCGCGTGAGGTCCCTCGTCGACGTATCCCACGCCATTGTCCGCCAATCCGAACGACCTGAGCCCGCCTTTGAATCGTTTTTCCGTCACGGCGCGGATCGTGTCGAAGACCGCGACATCGCCACGCTTGATCATGCTCGTCACGACCGTGCCAGGCATTTCGTCGTGTTGATCCGCATCGACACCGATGGCCTTCACGCCCATGTCTCGAGCTGCTTCGAACACGCCGTGCCCCGTCGTTCCGGACGCGTGATAGATGACGTCTGCACCGCCTGCGATTTGGCTGTTCGCGATCGCTTTGCCCTTCACGGGATCCCGAAATGCATCCGGTGTCGTTCCTGCGTAGCCCGCATACACGACGCAGGTTGGACAAACTTCGCGCACGCCCGCTCGATAACCCGCCTCGAATTTGCGAATGAGCGGGATGTCCATGCCTCCGACAAACCCCACGCGATTCGTCTTGGTGATGGAACCCGCGACGGCTCCGACGAGAAACGAGCCTTCTTCTTCGCGAAAACGCAGGCCTAAAACGTTGTCTGGCACGGGCGATCCATCGAACGGCGGCGCGTAATCGATGCACGCAAAGGGCGTGTTGGGGAACGCTTTGGCAACGACGTTCACGTCGGTTGAAAAGATGAACCCGACGCCGATCACCAGATCGAAACCGCGAGCTGCGAAGAGGCGCATGGCGGCTTCGCGATCTTCAGCGCCGCTCGGCTCGAGGACCTCGGTGGTCACGCCAAGCTCACGTGCCGCACGAGACAAACCCTCGTACGCTGCATCGTTGAAGCTTTTGTCCCCGCGCCCGCCGACGTCGAAGACGAGCCCAATACGAACGTCTTGGTGAGCTCCTCCCTTTGGCTCGTCGTCGACGCGTGCCGGCAAAAACGCCGACGCGGCTGCCGCGAGCGCAACGCAAAGCGTGACGATGGGTAGTCTCGATCGCGTGCTCACGGCGCTTTTGGCCATGTGTCTACGCTAGCGCAGTCGCGCTTCTGCAGGACAGCGCGAGCCGAGTATATTTCCAGCATCCATGCGTCTTGCGACTTGGCTCCTCGCCCTGGCGATCGCGGTCGGCGGTTCTTCCGTGCATGCGGAAGATGCGGCGCCGCGGGCCGTCTTGCTCGATCGAGTGGCCGTGCGTTGGTACGCGCCAGAGACGGGCGGGGTCGAACGGCCGCAGTTCATTTTCGAACGCGAGCTGGCGTTCGAGGCGCGCATTGCAGCGCTTGCCGATCCCGACATCGAAGCCGCTCCGTTCACAGACAGACACGTGCGCGCTGCGCTCGAACGTCGCATTGCGGAAACGCTCTTGTCGAATTTGCCAGTGCTTCCCGCGCCCACGGCAGCCGAGATCGCATCGCGTGCAGAGGTTGCCCGAGCGGTGCTCGAACAACGCGTGCGTGGCCGAGACAAACTCATCGCCGCTGCAAAGGCTGAAGGCATTGGGACGGACGAGATCGACGCACTGCTTCGTCGGCAAGCCCGGGCGAGTCTGTATCTGGACCGCATGGTTGCCCCGATGCTCGAACCGAGCGAATCGGAATTGCGTGCGCTTTTGGCAACGCCTGGAGCGACACCTTTTTCAGGACAGCCTTACGAAAAGGTTGCGTTGCCGCTCGGTCGGTGGGTCGTGGCGCAGCGGCTCGGGGATGCCATCGCGACGTACTACCAAACCGCTCGTTCGCGCGTCGTCGTTACGCTCGTGCGGGCGCGGTGAACGTTGGATTGTCCGGACGAGCTCAAGACGAAGCGGAGCGCACTTCGCCGCTTACGACTTCTTGCGATGATGCGGGGGCCGGTTCTTCGTCGGCATGAGGCAGCGGATGCTCGTAGTGATGCGTAAACGAGCGAGCTGCGCGGCGAGCCTTGAGGAACTCGGCGAACGCGGTGAGCGTATCGAGGTCGCGCGGTCCGAGCGCATCGGCGATGTCGCGCAGATTCTTGCGAAGCGTCTCGACACTCTTTCCGCGACGCATGTCCCGCTGCGGAGCGACCTCTTCGCGCGGTTCCCGCGTTGTGGTTGCACCTGCACCTGCGCTTGCACCTACACCTGCATCGGGTTGCGCCGCTGCCCCTTCGGTTTTCGGCGGGATCTCGGGGACCCACACCGGCCGAGCAACGGGATTCAGCGCATGCGCATTGAGCCACGCTTCCATGAAGATGCGTAGGCGTTCGCTGCGGAACGAGAACCACCGCTCACGTTCTGGACCGTACGCCATCAAAACATCTTTGAAGCGACGGAACGCACCCTTGCCGTCGATGGCTTGCGTCAGTTTCTCCGCAAGCTCCGGGTTTTCGACCATCGGGATGAATCGTTCCATCCATCGGTACTGCTCGCGTGAGCTCACCGGATCGATGCGCAGATACGTAGGATCGGCAGCGATGCGTGCATGCATCTGCGGATCGGCCACGCCATCGACGACGCGGAGCACGTCGCCCGCAACGAGATGAAGGTACGAATGAACCTCCGGCGCGTTGTTTTCGAAGGCATCTTCGAGCGCCTCCCAGTCGACCGGAATGTCGCGGTAGGGGCCTCCTGTGGTGGAGACATTTTCAGGCTTGGGCATGTCCTCCTCTTCCAGCGACACGACCCGACGCTGCGGTAGTCGACCGGGCCTCTGAAGGGGAACCAAATGAGATTGGGAACGAGAGTTCTCCGTCGTCATAGAATTTTACGCTTTTGTGCTGCTTTTTGGGGCCGAACTCTCCCAGCATAGTGCCTGTTCCCCTCGCCGGAAGCTTGCCCACGTTTGCTACCCGCGCTTTTTGTCGCCGCTCCAAGGATCGTCGTGGACACCTGATGTGCTCGCTTTCGAGCTCGGGAAACTCGGGATCTCGCAGGTAGCAGGTTCGGGTCGGAAATGCTCGTCGCTTGCGCGACATGACGAACCATTTCCCCGTTGGGTTCGTCCGACCATGTTTTTCTTTATGCACGAACCGAACGCGAACGGCCAACTGCATCACTCCATCGAGCAAGGTGGCTCTCCCGCTCATCGGCACTCATCGCCACCTCGAACGTTCGCTCGACCTTGGACATGCGGGCTGCATCCCGCACCCCGGCAAACAGCCCTGCACCCACGCCTGCAAGCATGGCCGCGCCGCGCGCGGTCGACTCGAGCTCGATGGGCCGCTCGATCGCCGTAGCGGCGACGTCCGCTTGGTACTGCATGAGCAGGTCGTTTTTCGCAGCGCCTCCGTCGACGCGCATGCGTGCCAAGGGTTTGCCCAGGTCGTCCCCCATGGCGCGGAGCAGGTCCGCCACTTGCAACGCGATGCCCTCGAGCGTCGCACGGGCGAGGTGAGCGGCCGTCGTCCCGCGCGTGATGCCACAGATGACGCCGCGCGCATCCGAGTCCCAATACGGCGCGCCGAGTCCCGAAAGAGCTGGGACGAACGTCACCCCTTCGCTCGAAGAAACCGACCGAGCGAGCGCTTCGATGTCTGCCGCATTCTTGATGATTCCAAGTCCGTCACGGAGCCACTGCACCGCAGCTCCCGCAATGAACGAGCTACCTTCGAGCGCAAAGACCACCTCGTTGCCCGCTTTCCAACCCACCGTGGTGAGCAGGCCGAAACGGCTCATGACCGCGCGGTTTCCGGTGTTGACCAAGACAAACGCCCCCGTACCATAGGTGCACTTGGCATCGCCTGTGCCGAAGCATGCTTGGCCAAACAGGGCGGCTTGCTGATCGCCTGCAATTCCCGTGATGGGCGTGCCGTCGGGCAGATGTGGAAACCCGTTTGTCTTGGCGATGCTCCCGGCGGAATCGACGATCTTGGGCAGAACGCTGCGAGGGACGCGGAACAGGTCGAGCATCGCTCCGTCCCAATCGAGCGTTTCGAGGCTCATGAGCAGCGTGCGCGAAGCGTTCGTCACATCCGTCGCGTGCACCGGAGCGCCGCGCTTTGCTCCGCCCGACAGGCGCCACACGAGGTAGCTGTCGATCGTACCGAACGCCAATTCTCCAGCGTTTGCCCGGCTGCGCGCGCCTTCGACGTTGTCGAGCAGCCAGGCGGCCTTCGTCCCGCTGAAGTACGGATCCAAGACGAGTCCCGTCGTCTTCTTCACGCTGGGCTCATGCCCCTCTTGCCGCAACTTCGCGCACACATCGCTCGTGCGTCTGTCTTGCCAAACGATGGCGCGGTGGATCGGTTTGTCCGTGGATCGATCCCACACGACGGTGGTTTCGCGTTGGTTCGTGATGCCGATCGCGGCGATGTCTCGGCCCGTGACCGATGCCGAGGCGAGCGCATCGGACACGGAATCGACGACGCTCTGCCAAATCTCCTCCGGCTCGTGCTCCACGAGACCCGGTCGGGGGAAGTGCTGCGGAAACTCGCGCGTCGCGCGTCCGCGCGTAACGCCAGAGGTGTCGAGCACGAGCGACGTCGTGCCGGTGGTTCCTTGATCGATGGCAAGAAGCAGATCGGCCATGGCTTCGGCCTACCTTGGCGCACGTGCAGAGGAAAGAGTGATCCTGCGGACGGAGCGTCGTGCATGCGCGCGGAGCCCATGTTTTTGCGAGCTAGGCCGGTGTTTCGATGTGCAGCTCGGGCACGTTGCCCGAGACCTGTCCGAACCTCTCGCTTAATCCGCCGAGACGGCATAGACTCCGCCCGTGCTGATTCAGCACCGATGTGGACCGAACATGCCGGCCATCGACATGCGTGAAACTCAAAACCTTCAACGTCGCGGTGCCGGGCACGAATTTCGGTTCACCGAGGCCCGGAGAGCGTAGAGATTCCGATGGCTCGACTGATCCTGCAGACCGCCGAAGGGCAGCAGGCCATCGAGCTGCGGCCCGTGAATTCGTTGGGGCGTCATCCCAACAACTCGATTCAGCTTCTCGATAAGATCGTTTCCAAAGAACACTGCATCATCGAGCTTCGAGGAACGCAGTTCGTCCTTCGCGATCTGGGCAGCCTGAACGGGACGTTCATCAACAACGAACGGGTACGCGGCGAGGCACCGCTGAAACATGGCGACGAAATCTCTCTCGGGTCCACCCGCGGGAGGTTCGACGACGGCCCTGTACCGGCATCGGGTCCCGCCATCGTGTCGCCTTCACCGATCGCCCCTGCGCCGATGGCAGCGCCTCCGCAACCGGCGCCTGCGCCGCAGTGGGGCCCTCCCGGAGGCCCGCCGCAAGGCCAATCGCCGCTCGCCGCGTCATCGCCGCAGCTTCCGCAAATCGGCAACGTTCCGCGTCCAGGCGGCCCGCCCGCCGCGCCGCCGCGCCCGGGACCGTCGGGCTTTGCGCCTCCTGCGCCCATGCAGCCGCCGCGACCGAGTACGCCTGCGACCGCCGTTCCTCCGACGCATCCGAGTCCCCATGCGCACGGGCTGCCGCCTCAAGCGACGACGACGGGTCGCGGCCACGATGCTCGAACGTTCGTCGGCGGCGTGCATTCGTTTCTGCCGCAAGGAACCCGCATCGATCTCAACGATCAAGCGCGGCAAATCGGCACGCAAATCGCCGCTGTCGAAAAGGGCTTCGTGCCTTTCGAACGCATCGCGACCGACATGAATCAGCTCCGTGCCGACTACGAACGCCTCCGTTTGTCGCACGAGCTCACGCGTGAAATTTCATCGGAGCGCGACACCAACAAGCTCCTCGACAAAATCCTCGCGAGCATCTTCAAGTTCATTCGCGCCGATCGCGGCGTCATCTTTCTCCGCGACGAGGCCGGCGAGTTCGTCCCGCGCGCGATGCAGCGTCGTGACGGCACCGTCGCTCCCATCAGCGTCTCGTCGACGATCCTCGATCACGTCGTCAAAGAGCGCGCTGCGGTGCTCACGCACGACGCAGCCATGGACTTCGCTGCGTCCAAAGGCAAGAGCATGATCCTGAATCGGATCAGCTCCGCCATCGTCGTGCCGCTCGTTGCTCCCAACAGCAGCCAAGACGTGCTCGGCGTCCTCTGGCTCGACTCGGAAACCCTCGCGCAGTTCCAGCCCAAAGACCTCGAGCTCGTCGTCGCCATCGCGCACCAAGCATCGATGTTCATCGAGATCAACATCCTCGGCGAACAGATCAAAGCCGAGACGATTGCGCGCGAGCGTTTTTCCCGGCTTCTCTCGCCGAACATCGCCGAACGCGTCATGAGCGGTCAGCTCGAAGTTCGTCTCGGTGGCCAACGCGTCGAAGAGTGCACGGTCTTCAACAGCGACATTCGTGGCTTCACCTCCATGAGCGAAAATGCGCGACCGGAAGAGCTCGTCGAGATGCTCAACGGCTACTTCGAGCTCATGGTGGACACGGTCTTCAAGTACGAAGGCACGCTCGACAAGTTCATGGGCGACGGGATCATGGCCCTTTGGGGCGCTCCCGTCGTTCATCCCGACGACGCCATTCGAAGCGTCTACTGCGCGCTCGAAATGGGCTCCGTGCTCGGCGACTTCAATCGCGCTCGTCTCGAACGCGATCAAGCGCCGCTCGCCATTGGCATCGGAATCCACACCGGCCCGCTCGTCGCAGGCTACATCGGCAGCTCCAAAGCCCTCTCGTACACCGTCATCGGTGACGTTGCGAATACGTCCGCGCGTCTTTGCTCAGTCGCTCTCGCAGGACAAATCGTCGTCAGCGAGACGACGCATGAACGGCTTGCAGGACGCTTCGAAACCGAAGAGCTTCCGCCCGCCAAGGTCAAAGGCAAAGAAAAGCCTCTGCGCCTCTTCAACGTCATCCGCGCACTACCGTCGGTTCCAGTCGGTGCCAACATCGTATCCGAACCGACGATTCTGGAATGACAAACCACCCATTTTCGCGTCCTTTTCCGCTGCGGTTGGCAAGAGCTCGCTGAAACATGTTCGTCCTGCCATTCGAAAAACCGATCATCGAGCTCGTCGAGAAGGTCAAAGCTCTGCGCGCTCTCGCGGCTTCCGATCACCGCTTCGAACCCGAGCTCGCGCGTCTCGAAGAAAAAACCTCACGCCTCGCACGTGAAATCTTCGCCGACCTCTCGCCCATCCAAAAAGTTCAGCTCTCCCGTCACGCCAGCCGCCCCTACACCCTCGACTACGTCAAACGACTCTTCACCGGCTGGATCGAGCTCAAGGGTGATCGCCGCTTCGCCGACGACCCGGCGATCGTCGCCGGTCTTGCCTCGTATCACGGCAGAAGCGTCGTGATCGTTGGACATCAAAAAGGTCGCGGGACGAAAGAAAACGTCAAACGCAACTTCGGCATGCCCAACCCCGAGGGATACCGCAAAGCGGTTCGTCTCTACGAACTTGCCGACAAGTTCGGTTTGCCCGTTCTCACGTTCATCGATACACCCGGCGCGTATCCCGGCATCGGCGCGGAAGAGCGTGGACAAAGCGAAGCCATCGGCGCAGCGCTCGCTGCCATGGCTCGAGTCCGCGTCCCA
The DNA here is from genome assembly GCA_016715885.1 of Polyangiaceae bacterium. Taxonomy (NCBI): domain Bacteria; kingdom Pseudomonadati; phylum Myxococcota; order Polyangiales; family Polyangiaceae; species Polyangiaceae bacterium. Next base: position 284,031 of record JADJXL010000017.1, on the reverse strand, counting down.
ATCATCGCCACGATCATCGGTGAAGGTGGATCCGGCGGTGCCCTCGCGCTCGGCGTCGCCAACAGCGTCCTCGTCCTCGAGTTCGGCTGCTATTCCGTCATCTCGCCCGAAGGTTGCGCAGCCATCTTGTGGAACGATGGATCCCGATCCGACGAAGCTGCCCGCCAGCTCAAGATCACGGCGCCCGAATTGCTCCATCTCGGCGTCGTCGATGCGGTCGTCGAAGAGCCGACAGGTGGTGCTCATCAGGATCACGACAAGGCAGCGAGTTTGCTCGATGCAGCTCTCTGGCCAGCCCTCACGGCGCTCGATAGTTTGTCCCCGGATGATCTCGTCGAGAACCGATATCGTCGCTTCCGCGCGCTCGGTTCGTACCTCGCGTGACGTCTTCACGCGCGTGTGCTAGCGCGGCACACGGAATCGAAGGAAGGCGCGCATGACCAGTGATCCCAAGATCCAACCAACGGGCGTCAAAGCTCCTCATGGCACCAAGGTCATGGAGATCCAGTGGGCGGATGGGCACAAGAGCATCCTGCCGCATGAAATTCTGCGTGGGTATTGCCCGTGCGCGCATTGCCAGGGTCATGGGGGCGTCATCAAGTTCGTTCCCGGCGGCGATCTCGTGCTCCGAGACATCAAGCAAGTCGGCAACTACGCCCTGCAATTCACCTGGGGCGATCAGCACGACACGGGCATCTACACGTTTCGCCACTTGCGAGCGCTCTGTCAGTGTGACGAGTGCAAACCTACGTCGCAGTTCCCCCCAGGGTGAGGCATCGTGACTGACAAACCACGTTCGTCAGGTGCTTCGGCACCGAAAATCAAGAAGCTCGATCCACATCAAATCGTGGATGCGAGTTTTCTTGCCGGTGCTGCTACCGGCAGTTCGCTTCCCCCACCCACGATGGCCGAGATCGCGTTTGCGGGGCGATCGAACGTCGGCAAGTCGAGCCTCATCAATTCACTCGTCGAGCGTCGCGGCCTCGTGCGCACGGGCGCGACGCCTGGTGTGACGAAGCAAATCAACCTCTTCGAGGCGCGGGCGCGTGATGGCGCCGTCTTTCACCTCATCGACTTGCCTGGTTATGGCTACAGCCGCGTTTCGAAAGCCGAACGTGCTGCTTGGCAAAACCTCATCGAAAAGTATCTTCGTACGCGCGTGACGCTTGCCGCGCTCGTGCTGCTCGTCGACGTGCGTCGTGGCGTCGAGGAAGACGACGCCGAGCTTGTTCGCTTTGTCGATGAGGCTGGCACGGCACAACGACAACCCGTCGAAGTCGTCATCGTTGCCACCAAGGTCGACAAACTTGGTGTTGCTGCAAGGCGTACGGCGCTCGCCAGCATTTCCAAACAAGCTGGTCGCAAGGTGATCGGTTATTCCGCGGAAACGGGCGAGGGCCGAGCCGAGCTTTGGCGCCTTCTTCGCAAAGCGACGTTTCGCGGCATGCCGGCTCCCGAATCCGAATGACCTGCGATCGAACGCTCTGAGTTGGGAGCGGCGGTGAACGCGAGTAAACCTGTGGACGATGTCCGCTTACGCCGGTTCGCTCGTTCCCGTCACAGAGCCCTACCTATCGCTCGCTTGGATTCCGCTCGTCTTGCTGCTTGGTGCGCTGATCGTGACGTTTTCGGCTGGTCGGCTCGAGCCCCAGCGTCGCCGCGCCGTTGCGCTCGTTTCGATCGGCATGGCGCTTGGCCTGCTCGCGCTGCACGCGGTGCAGCTCGCGATGCTCGATTCGGCCCGTCGAGCGCTCCGTGACGTCACGACAAACCTCGTACGAATCGGCTCGCTGGACGCAAACCTTGGTTTCTTTCTGGATCCGGCGGCTGCATTTTTGCTGTTCGTTCCGCTCGTAGGCACGGCGTTCTTTTTGACTCGTACGAAGTTTGCGAAAAAAAACGATGGGGCGGGTCATCGTTTCCAGGCCGCCGTGTTGCTTCTTGCGGCGGGTGTTTCGACAGCGCTGCTTGCGGATGGGTTTGTCGTTCTTCTTTTCGGTTGGTCTCTGGCGGCGGTCGCGACGTACGTGTTGGTCGTACGAGACAAACGATTGTCCGTGCCGGTTGCCACTGCGACGCGTGTGTTCCTTCTGCAGTTTGCCGGCATCGCATCGCTTCTTGCAGCGTTTGTCCTGCTATTCTGGAGCCTTGGTGGCGCATGGCTCGGTGATGGATACCTTTCTGACTACCGCGCGAGGTTCGTCGCCGTTCACGCGCGTGACATGTCGTCCGGCCCTGAAGAAGTCGTCGTGCCCGACGATATTCCGCGAGGCGAGCGTGATGCCGCGGCCGTTGCCCAGCGTGCGAAGGAGCGCGGAACGCTCACGTTCACGAGCCATCCTGGTGCGCGCGTCTTCGTCGACACGGGCGACAAGTTGCTCGAGCGCGCCGAACCGTTCGGGGTCGCGCCGTTTGTCCGGAAAGACATCCCTGCGGGACCGCACGACATCGTGATCGTTCCTGGAGGCGGAGCGATCGTCACGGGTGATGGTCATGAAGTCGCGTGGATCGAGCGGCTCGTCGTAGGAAATGGCGAAGACGTCTCCGTCGTGCCGGTGGGTCAAGCGAGCACATTTTCCGAGGTTGCCGATCAGCTCGAGCTCGTCGACGACCAAGGCAAGCACTTCTTGCGCAACGCACTGTTCAACAAGAAGTTTTTTGGATTTTTGGGCGTCGTTCCGCTCGTGGTTTTTCTCATCGCGCTTGGAGCGCTTCTCACGAGTGTACCGGCGCTGCTCGTGCCGTGGCTCGTGCCCGGCGAAGCATCGCCTTCGTGGAACGTGCTTCGCATCTCCGCAGTGGTGTTGGGTCTTCATCCGCTGGTGCGTGCGGGCGATCTCGTTTCGTTCAACCACGACGTCGTGGTGATCGCGTGTGTCTTGGCGGCGGTGCTCGTGGGTGTCGTGCGTACGCGTCGCCCATCGTTGCTTCTCGGGTCCGCTCTCTTGCTCGTCGCGGCGATGTTTGTCCTTCCAACCGACGTTCATGCGTCCGAAGGAGGCGAGCCGCGGATGGTTCTTCGTCCCGAGCGAGGTGATGTCGTCGAGCTCGACTACGCGCCCGATGGCGAAACGATGGTCGGTGCGTTTGTCATACGAAACGACGGGACGGCTGCGCTGAAGGTTTCGGGCGCGAGGCTTCGCTTCGATGCGGATGCGCCGCGGTCGCCGCCTTTCGCGACGGTGGAGATCGAAGGCGCGAAGGGCGGTGCCGTGGTCGTCGATCCGGGCAAGGAGCGTCGCGTCGTGGTTCGGTGGCGGTTTGGAGATGCTCGTGCGCGTGAGTTTTTTGGGCATGCGTTTGTCGAAGCGAATGCTCCGAGCTCGCCGTCGCTCGTGCCGATTCACGCGTCGCGTTCGCGGGATCTTGGTCCGCTGGGTGATCGGGCGCTTTCGTTCATTGTTTGGTTTCCGCTCGTTGCGGCATTCCTGGCGCTCGTGCTCCGTGCAATTCGCCGCGATGGTGCGCGTACGCTCGCAGTCGCGTCGGCGCTCGTATTTGCAGCGAATCTGGCATTCGTCATTGCCATGGGTGCGCGTTTCGATCGTCAATTCGGCCGAGCTGACGGAAATGATGGATTGCAGCTCGTCGAGCGAGCGGTGCTGTTGCCGAACATTGGCGTCGAATACTTTCTGGGTTTGGACGGAGTATCGCTGACGCTCGTGGTCGTGATGTCTTTGGTTGCGCCATTGGCATCGCTGGCGTCGGCATCGCTTCGTGATCGACCCGTGTGGTTTCACGTATTCGGGCCGATATTCGTTACGTCGGTGCTCGGGGTATTCGTATCGCAGGACATCGTTCTGTTTTGCGGGTTTTGGTTTGTTGGAATCGTTGCGGCGTATTGGTTGATTCGAACGGGCACGGGGGAGGGTGCCCGCGTTTCTGCAATGCGATTTGGCATATCGTCGCTTGCCGGAATGGTCTTTCTTGGCGCGTCGGCATATTGGCTTCATCGTCATTCGGACCCCACGTATGCCGTGGATGGTCGCTTTTTGACGCATGCATTGGCCATTCCCGATCTCGCGCGGGTGAATTGGGTGAACGTCGATGCATCGCTATTCGGCGTGAACGCCATCAAAGTCATCTGGACGGCGCTATTTTTCGCGTTTGGTTTGCGGCTCGTGCTGCCATCGGTTGCATTTGCCGAATCGGATGCACCGAGGAACGTTCTTTTGCAGGCGGCGTTCGTCGGTACGGCTGTGATGGGTTTGCTGCGTTTCAACGTCGGGATAATGCCTCAGGGAACGAGGTGGGCGGCAAATACGTTGATGATGGTGGGCGCCCTGGTGCTCGTCGTTTTTGCGCTATGGGCGCGCGCTCAATCGGACATGAAGCGCTGGGTTGCGCATGGTTTGACGGCGTATGCCGGGCTCGTATTGGTGGGCATTGGTTCGTGCACGCCGCAGGGCATTGCGGCGTCGGTGTATGTTGCCGCTACATTGGCGCTGGTTGCGGGGCTTTTCGCGCTGCTCGTGCATGCGCTCGAAACGCGCGTGCGGACGACGTTGACGAGCCAATTCGGTGGTTTGTCCGAGCACATGCCGATGTTTGCGGGGCTTTTTGGGGTGGCGGTGTTCGTATCGATGGGAATGCCTGGGCTTGTGGGCTTTTGGGGACCGCTTTTGGCGGTGACGGGAGCATTTCCGCGGCAGCCGGGATTGGCTGTGGTGGCGATTGCCGGTATGGTGATTTTGGCAGCCGTTCAGATGCGGGCTACCGGAAAGATTCTGTTTGGCGCGGTACCCGCCGAGTGGCGTAAAAACAAATACCTCGAAGCATTTGGCGGCAAATTCCCCGATCTCTGGCGGGACGAACTGCTCGTCACCGTACCGCTCGCGGTGCTGCTCCTCGTATTGGGTTTGTCGCCACGAACGCTGTTTTCATTGATCGATGCGGCGATTTTGGATTTGCATCGACTGGTGGATGCGGCGGGCGTGACTCAGGTGGGGTAGGCTGTAAACGGCGACGAGCCCACGGCGGAACTCTCCCGCACGTCTATCCCCTGCTACGCTCCGCCCCTCGTCATGACCGCACAACAAGACCGACAAACCACGGACAGCATCGAGCGCCGCGTGAAGCTCGTACCGGGCGGCATCGACATCGGCGGCACCACGCTCCCGCTGCTCGCCGGCGCCGTTCACTACTGGCGCCTCGATCCAAACGATTGGCGATCGTGTCTCGTGGCCGTCAAAAAGCTCGGTCTTCACTTCGTCGACACGTACGTCCCCTGGGGCGTGCACGAAGTTTCTCCGGGCAAACTCGAGCTCGGCGAAACCGATCCGCAACGCGACGTCGCGCGGTTTTGTCGCCTCGCCCAAGAAGTCGGCCTCTGGGTCATCGTTCGCCCGGGCCCGCACATCAACGCCGAGCTCACGTACTTCGGTTTGCCCAAACGCATCGTCTGGGATGGCGCGTGTCAGGCGCGTTCGCCCGAGCAAAACCCCGTCATGCTCCCCATGCTTCCGGTTGCGTTTCCCGTGCCGAGTTACGCGAGCGATGCGTATCACGACGAGGTCGCGCGGTACTTCCAGCTCCTTGGACCCGTGCTCGCGCCGCTCTTGTATCCGAACGGTCCGATCGTGCTCTTGCAGGTCGACAACGAAGGGGCGTTTTACTTTCGCGAAGGAGCGTACGACCAGGATTACCACCCGGATGCGATTCGCGCGTACCGCGACTTCTTGCGCGCCAAGTACGGCACGATCGATGCGCTTTCCGTTGCGTACGGCATCACGGGCAAAGAGGGAGACGAGCCGTCGAGCGACCTCACGCGTTTCACGTCGGTCGAGGCGCCTCGAAGGTTCGACGCCGAAACACCTACGGATCTCGTAAGGCACATCGATTGGTGTGCGTTTCAAGAGCACCTTTTGACGACCGCTTTCACGCGGTTTGTCCGGGCGCTCGAAGCTGCGGGTTTGTCCGGTGTGCCCACCGTGCACAACCTGCCTCCGGGGCAAGACGCGACGCCGCTCCATCCGGACCGAGTTGCCGAAGTGGTCGATCTCGTGGGCCAAGACTACTACCATGCGGCGGGACAAACCGGTCGCCAAGTCGTTGCACGTGCCACGACAGACCTTGCGGCGCGCGCGGAAGCTTTGGGCGTACCCGCATTCGCCAGCGAGATGGGTGCGGGTTTCCCGCCATTTTTCCCGCCTCTTGCCGACCAAGACAGCGCGTTCACCGTGCTCGCGGCGCTCGCGTATGGGCTGCGCGGATTCAACGTGTACATGGCCGTCGAGCGGGATCGATGGCTTGGATCCCCTATCGATCGGCATGGTCGTGAAAGACCGCAGGCCAACTTTTGGCGCAAGCTCTGTGCAGCGTTCGAACGCACGTCGTTCGCGACGCTTCGACGACGCGTGCCGGTGCGCATACTGATCCCGCGTCTCGAGCGTCGAATCACTCGCGCCATGCATGCCTTCAGTCCCATGTCGGGCGCGATTCTTTCGACGTTTGGCGTGGGTGCTCGCGAGAGCGCGATCGAAGAAGAATTGGGTCTTGGTTATCCGCTTGCGGTGGAAGCGGGCGAGTTCGTGCATGCGTTCGAACGCGCGCTCGAGGCTCGAGGTGTCCCGTTTGCCCTCGTGGGCACGGATGATTACGCGTTCGCGGGCGATCCGCGCTGGCTTCTCTGCGTGTCGTCCGGAGCGCTCGAACCAGCGGTTTTCGAACGACTTGCGGCGGCACGAGCAAGCGGCGTGCAAATCACGCTGGGTCCACGCGAGCCCCAGTTCGACGACACCTATCGAGTTCCTTCGACGCCGTACGATTTGCGGCGACTTCTTGCCGATGGGCGTCTTGGGCCCGTCGTGCGGGATGCCGCATCGGCCGCATCGGCTGTCGGACAAGCCGTGGATCTGCTTGGATTGCCCACGCATGCGTGCGATCCGAACGATGTGCTGGCGACCGTGCACGAGGATTCGAGCGGCCGAGCGCGCGTGGTTTTCGTGATCAACCCGAACGAACGGCACGTGGTTGCGCGACTGCGATGTGGGTTCGACTGTTCCCGCGCGATCGACGCGATCGACGAAGCCGAGTTCGATGGGGCTTCCGGGGTCCTCGAAGTGGCGATGCGTCCGCGTAGCGTACGAATGCTCGAACCGGCGCGATGACGGGTCGGTGCCGGTTCTTTTTATCGCACACGGTTGCGTCCGCGCCGCATGTCCCATAGGAAGGGAGAGGTATTCGTGTTTCCAGTGGCGGGCTTGATGAGTTCTCGTTTCGCAGTGCGGAAGGCGGTCGCATGCTGAATGGAAATCGCAGTGGCAAATGGCTCGGTAATGTCTGGTCTCTAGCGATCGTGCCCGCGCGTGCGTTCTTTGTGGCAACGATCGTCGTCACGAGCGTGGGTTGCAGCGACGTTCTAGGCATCGAGGACATCGAGTCTTGCTGGGACGCCGCGGGGTTCGACGGACGCGGATGTTACCGGACCGGTGGCGGCTGCAAGCTCACGAAGGAACAATTGCCCAATGCGTGCACGGAATCGGCATGCATTCCATTCGACAATCTCGACCGGCTCGGTCTTTCATCGCCGGCGGATTTACCGGAAATACCCGTTGGATCACCTGGAAATATGGGCGGGCCAGGCATGGGTGGGCCCGACGATTGTCCCGCGACGGATCGAGTCGTCGTGACAGGATCGAATGCAATCGTGCCCATTCTGAGCTACCTCAGCGCTGAGCTTGCGGGCGCCGCGAATCCCGTGACGGTGCTTTATCAATCGCAGAGCTCTTGTAATGGTGCTGCTGCCATTATCGACGACGTGAAGGTTGCAGGTCAGTTTTCTTATTGGACACGCGAAGAAGGCAAGCTCATCGAAAACAAGTGCACCTTGCCGGAACAGCTCGCAGACATTGGCACGTGCGACGTATTTGCAACGACGTGTGGTCTCGAAGAGGATCCGAGCAAAACGCTCGATGCGCAAGCTCCCATTCAAGCGATGATTTTCATTGCACCGAAGACGTCGTCCGAGCGAGCCATCAGTGCCGAAGCGGCACGGCTCGTGTATGGGTATGGCGGCACGTACGATGACAAATTTTCCGCGGCCCCGTGGACGAACGTCGATCGAATGCAACGCCGCAATCCTTCGTCGGGCACGCAAAACATGATCGGGACGTTCATTGGCGTTCCGTCGGCGGATTGGGTAGGCGTCGAGAACACGGGCACATCGGCGATGATTGAATCCGTCAAAATGGCTTCGCCTGCCGACGCTGCGGCGACGATTGGAATTCTCGATGTCGTCAATGGGGACCCTACGGACGTTCGAGTATCTCTTCGGGTGCTCGCGTTTCAAGCGAAAGATCAAAATTGCGCGTTCCATCCAGATTCGGACGAGGGCAAGCTCGACAAGCGCAACGTTCGCGACGGACATTATGCGTTATGGGGCCCGATTCACGTTTTCAGTCGGCAGAATGCCGAAATGAACGTCAACAATGTCGTCAAATACTTGACCCTCGATCAAGCGCCCATCACGGCAGGCAAAGATGCCGATGAGAACATGAGCGAGCTCATCAAAATCGTTGCCGGCGGAAGCCTCGTGCCTTCCTGCGCCATGCGCGTGCAACGCATTTCGGACGGCGGCAGCTTGCTACCGCTCGTTCCCGCGCGGTCGTGCGCGTGTTATTTCGACCAGCTCACCACCGGCGAATCGACGTGCGCCCCCTGCACGGCGGACACCGATTGCGCGTCTCCCGACGCACCTCGATGTAACTTCGGATTTTGCGAGCAGCAATGAAAAGCCACTGAGTACTCGATCATGAATGCCCCTGCCTCTGTTCCGCCCGCTGCCGTCGGCATTGCCCCAGGTGATGAAATCGCCGGGAAGTACCGTGTCGAGCGCATTCTCGGGCAAGGCGGAATGGGCATCGTGGTCGCCGCCGTTCACATTCATTTGGACGAACGAGTGGCCATCAAGTTGTTGCGCCCCGAAGGAGTCGGACGGTCCGACGCGGCCGAACGATTCATGCGCGAGGCGAAAGCTGCGGTCAAAATAAAAAGCCAGCACGTGGCCAAGGTCCTGGACGTCGGCATCCTGTCCGACGGACGACCGTACATGGTCATGGAATACCTCGAGGGCCGCGACCTTGGCGAAGAGCTCGATCGAAATGGTCCCATGCCCGAAGCCGTGGCCGTCGAATATGTCCTCCAGGCTTGCGATGCGCTTGCCGAAGCGCACAAGCGCGGCATCGTGCACCGCGACCTCAAACCGTCCAACTTGTTTCTTTGCAAAAATCAAAAACCTCCCATCATCAAACTTCTCGATTTTGGAGTTTCCAAGTTCAAGGACAATTCGCTATTGCCGAATGCCTTGCCCTCGCTCACGGCCGAAGCCGCTCTGCTCGGCACACCGTATTACATGTCCCCCGAGCAAATTCGCAGCGCGAAAGACGTGGACGAACGGGCCGACGTCTGGGCACTCGGCGTCATTCTTTACGAGCTGATTTCGGGTCGAGTTCCATTCGACGGTACGAGTGCAACGGCCGTGCTCGCCGGCATTTGCGGGGACAAACCAAAACCGCTTCACGAAGTCTGCCAAGCGGTATCGTCCGACGTTTCTGAAATCGTTGGCGCGTGTCTTGCAAAAAACCTCGATGAACGCATGCCCAACGTGCGCGAGCTCGTCCGAGCGCTCGCGGCCGTGGCGCCAGACAAAGCTTCGACCATCGACGAGCGCCTTGCGGCCATTGAAACGACCAGAAACACGGCCGATACTTTGGCGTCTTCACAATCGCCCGCGTCCATTCGCGTCAGCGCGCCCATGTCCAAGGACGAAATGCTCGGCGCGACCGTGGGTGGCGTTGCCCAAACCGCCGAGGCGCCGCGGAATCGCTCGATGCTCGTTGCAATTGCTATTGCAAGCGCCCTCGTTACGCTTGGCGTCGGGTTTGTCCTGGTAAATCGCGAGCGCGTGCCGGTCGTCGATACGCGTCCAATTCCAAGCGCCGTGCAGGCGGCTCCGCCAGAAGCGACCCCATCCGTGGCGACGATCCCCGCTGTCGCCGTGTCGGTATTGCCGAGCGCCCCCGTTATCGTCGTCGAACCCGCACCCATGCAGTCGTCGATCGCGGATTTTCCGGCAGGCAAGCCCACGGCAAACACCAAATCCACGTCTTCACCCCCCACGCGTTCCTCGTCCACTTCGGGCCCCATTCAGCTTGGCAAGGAGGTGGAAACGCGGCGATGAGCTGTGGTTTTCCAGTTTGGCACATGAATCGATCAAAACCCATTATGCATTCTGTGATTCGCTCCGGCGCGCCGTTCGCCTTCGGCTTGTTATTCGCTTCTCGGTGGGCGTTTGCTGGTCCGACGCCCGAAGACGTGGCGCTTTCCGAGGCGCTTTTTCGCGAAGGCAAAACTCTCCTCCAAGAGGGCAAATTCGACGCTGCCTGCCCAAAACTCGCCGAAAGCAATCGTTTGGATCCGGCGGGCGGAACGCTCCTGACGTTGGGCTTGTGTTACGAAGGTGCCGGAAAAACGGCCACGGCGTGGGTGGTTTTCGGGGAAGGGCTCGCCGCTGCCGAGCGCGACAAACGGCCCGATCGAGTCAAGATGGCGAAAGAACACATTGCGTCGCTCGAAAAGCGGCTGTCGTATTTGACCATCGAGATTGCGCCGGAAGGTATTGGTTCTACCGATTTCGTCATTACGCGTGACGGGGCAAGTGTCGCGCGAGCTGCGCTTGGCACGGCATCGGCCGTCGATCCGGGCAAACATGTCATCAACGTGTCGGCGCCCGGCTTCGAGCCGCTCGTGCTCGAAGTGGACGTGGGAGCGAACGGTGATCGGCAGAAAGTGGTCATCCCACCGCTCGTGCGCGAACCGGAAAAACCCGTCGATCCGCCTCCCGTGGACAAACCCGCAGACAAACCGGTGGACAAACCGCTGCCCGATCCTGTACGACCCGTGCCGAAAGACCAGCCGAACGGAAAAATGCATCCGGGTCGAATCGGGGCGCTTGCGCTCGGCGCGATTTCCGTGGGAGCTCTGGGCGTTGGAGGCTACTTCGGATTGCGAGCGAAATCCGAGCACGACGAGGCCATTGAATTGTGCCCGCAATCGCCGTGTCCGGATGAGTTCGGAATTCAGCAAAACGAAAGTGCCAAGGACAGCGCCGCCTATGCTACGGGGCTCTTCGCAGGCGGTTTGGTGGGCCTTGCGGGAAGCATTGCATTGTGGTTCGTGATGCCCAAGAGCGCGTCCGGTACCAAGGCATCTCCGTCCACGGTGTCGTTATCGCCCGTCGTTGGTCCTGGCGGAGCTGGTGCATTCGTCGTTGGTTCATTTTGAAGTGGATCAGCGCGTGTTGAAGACGTGCTGTCACCCTGTGCTCGGCGCCCGGCTTCTTGACGTCGCGGGTGATTCGACGCATCAGAGTGGGACGATGACGAGGTAAGCGCTGGCATGGAACAGGATCGTCGTTTGTCCGTGGTGCTCAGGGTTGGACTGCTCATCCTGTTCTTTTGGATGGTGCATGAAATTCTGGTGCCCATTGCGCTGGGTGGTTTGTTTGCGCTGCTGCTCAGCCCCCTGCTCGGTCGCCTCGAACCTCGTCTCGGTCGAGCTCGAGCATTTGCGCCTCTCGTCTTGTCCGTCGGTACGCTCGTGCTGGTGGTCATTCCTTTCGTCTTCATTGCCATTGAGGCAGTTCGATCGATCAATCAATTTTTGGCCCGTGATTGGTCATCGACGATAACGCGTATTCAAACGTTTTTGACGGAAGGACTGTACATTCGAGGGCGCACGATTCACATTGGTGGGGCCGATCTTCAGGCGGCGATTCAAGATGTTGGCCAGCGTTTGGCGACGCTTGCTGCCAATCGTGCCGGTGGAGTTGCGGCGGCCGTGCCGTCCATCATGCTGGCGTTGTTCCTTTTCGGCGTGGCGCTTTATTACTTTTTGCGCGATGGCAGGCGGCTCGTCGATTGGCTCTATGATCAATCGCCCTTTCCGGATGTCCAGACGCGCGAGCTATTTGCATCCGTTCGAGAAACCGTCAATGGTGCCATTTTGGGGATCATCGCGACGGCAATCGTGCAGGGTGGGCTCACGTTCTTGGCGCTCACGATTTTCAAGGTACCGAACGCGTTCTTGCTCGCGGTGCTCGCGATGCTGCTGTCGGTGATTCCGCTGGTCGGCACGACGCCGGTCACCGTGGGTTCGACGATTTATCTCTTCGTGGTGGGGCGCTTTGCGGCAGGCGTAGGAATGGCGATTGCGGTCGTCTTGATTGGTTTGTCGGACAATATCGTGCGGCCCTGGGTCCAAAGCTCGCAATCGTCGCGCATGCATCCGCTCGTGGTGCTTTTGGGCATTTTTGGCGGGCTCGAATTTTTCGGTGCGGTGGGGGTCTTTTTGGGACCGGTCATTGCGGCGATGGCCGTATGGTCGGTGGAGACTTATGCAAAGTTTCACCCGCCTCGCCGCACGTCAACGGTCGTGGCCGTGCCGGCGGCCGTCGTGACGCCCGTGCCGGAGGCGCCGCCGCCACCACCGGAGGGGCAGTCTTGAAGCGATTCTGTGTCTATAGCCATCCCTGCTCTTGGTAAAACCTGACCGCATCCGCGAGCGATTCATTCAGCGGCCTCGATGCATACCCGAGCTCGTCGGCAGCGCGTCTCGACGACATGCGCACTCGAAACGTGCTTTGTAGAGCCATTTCGTACGATAGCTTCGGCGGCTTGCCCGATATCGTCGCGCTCGTTTCCATCAGCCGCGACAGCCCGAGCACCGCCCAATTGGGCAAGGTAAAACGAGGCGGTTTTCCTCCCACGGCCGCGGCAATACGCGAAAACAATTCTCGTACCGACAATTGCTCCCCGCCCAAAATGTAACGACTCCCTGCGGATGCTCGCGCCGCCGCCGTCAAATGAGCCGCGGCAACGTCCCGCACGTCGCACGTCGTTCGCATGCCGTTTGGCACGGCAATACCCGTCAGCGACCTCGTTGCCAGAAAGAGCGGCAATACGTTTGCTTTCCAATCTCCCGGCCCAAAGACCGCCGTCGGATGCGTAATGACCGTATGGAGTCCTTCGGCTGCTGCCCGCTGCACCTCTTGCTCCGCAAGCCATTTCGTATGTGGATAAACCATTTCGAGTGGTGCAAAGTTGTACGTCGACGTTTCATCGACCGTGACGATCTCATCGGTCGGCGGATACGGCTTTCCAATGGTCGATCCCGTCGATGTAAAGACAAACCGATCCACGCCCGCCTTTCGCGCCGCTTGCACCATGTTGCGCGTGCCGACCACGTTCGCGCGTCCGCTTTCCTCCCAGCGCTTCTTCCACATCTGCACGTTCGCTGCGACGTGATACGTAATGGCTGCGCCACGCATGGCATTTTCGAGCGCCGCGGCGTCGTCCAAATCGCCTCGCGCAATTTCCAAGTTCTCGCTTCGCAGATCCCCTGGCAATGTTCCATTTCGTGACAGCGCAATCACGCGATGCCCCGATGCAAGAAGTTGCCGGATCATTTCGTATCCGAGAAACCCCGTGCCACCCGTCACGAACGCCGTTTTGCTTCGCGGAATCATTTGCCTCGTTCACCACCGCTCGATCGGCCATCCACGACGCTTTGCAATGCGCAAAAGCCGCGGATCGGGATTCACCACGATGGGCTCCGCCACACGCTCGAGCAGCGGGATGTCGCTCACGCTGTCCGTGTAAAACGTCGCTTCTTGCAGCGCAAACCCAAGCTTGTTCGCGAACGCTTCGGCTCGTTTCAGCTTGCCTTCCCCAAGACACAATGGTTTGACCGCTCGCCCCGTGAATTGCCCCATTTCATCGATTTCGAGCTCGCTCGCAACCACATGTTCGATATCGAGGCGCCGGGCAAGCGGCCCCGCCGCATAACGCGTGGCTCCCGTCACGATCGCACACACGTCCCCGCGAGCCTTGTGCCGCGCGACCGCATGACGACCTGCATCCGTAATGTGATGCTCCACGTACTTGGTGAACCAATCATCGCATTGCGCCACGAATGTCGGCTCGGACAAACCTCGCATCGTGCCAAGCACCTTGTCGGCCACTTTGTCCGCATCGAGCACGCCGAGCGTGTATTGCCCCACCCAATACAATGCTTTGAGCAAATCGAGCGTCGTGGCTTGCCCGATGTCGCGCTGATATCGCACGTACAGGCTCGCCGTCTCCTTGCGCACGAGCGTCCGGTCCATGTCGAAAAGCGCAGCGCGAATTCTTGGTTTGTCGCCGCTCATGAGGGAAAACCGTATCCTCGGGCGAGCGTTGCCGAAAACATGTTGCAAAGCGCGTGAAACAACACGCCGGCGCCAATTCCGCCCGTGCGCGCTCGGAGCCACCCAAAAAGAAGCGCCGGGAAAAACACCGCCAGTCGAGCAGGCACGGGGGTCGTCAGCCAATGACCAATCGCGAAGATCACGGCGGAGACGATCCATCCCGCACCCAATTCGGCGCCCAGAAAACGCACGCGTCTTCCCCAAGCTGCGTCCAGCCGAGTTTGCAAATAGCCCCGGAAAAACGCTTCTTCGGGAAGCGCGACCACGAGCAATTGCCCAGCCACTTCATCGAGCGGCGATTTGGGTAGCCGAAAGACGAATGGCATTTTCGCATGCCAAAATAATTTGAATCCGTACCAAAAAGGCGGAAAAACGATGACGGCGAGCAAGAGCACCCAAAGCGTGGCCATTGCAGCGTCGCGAAGCAGCCTGCGCTTGTCGATCGCCAGCGGCTCCAAAAGGCCCCCCAACGATAGCCCATGCTCGCGGATCGTATGTTCGTCTCCGCGCAGCACGAGCCACCACGTCGCCGCGAGAAACGCAAGGCCCACGAGCGTCGCGGCGTGTTTCGCCGGCGCCAAGTACGACAGGGCCGTTACGATGATCGTCGTCAGGAGGGCTGCGATGAGCGGCTTCGTGGCGCCCGGACGCGGCGAAACGGGTGCGATCGTGGTTTCTGGTTGCGGGGCTTGAACTTCCGGGAGCACTCGGCGTCCAAGATACTCCGCTCCGGGCAAAGACGCGAGCCCATGCAGCGCGAGACCTTCCGGAGCTTCGTTTTTTGGCCTTCGACAAAAATCCGAGTACAACAAGACCCGTGCACAGCTCGCTTCTTCGCTCCTGCGCTTTGGCTGTTCTGGCGTTTGCCGCCGCTGCGCTTCGTCCTTCGTTGGCGGACGCGTCCTCGCCGTTTCTGGTCGTGCCCGACCCGGCTGTCGTCGAAACCACCGCGGCATATCGATATGCGAACATGACGAACGAAGAAGCGATTGCAGAGCTGAATCGTCGCAATCTGCCCTACGTGACCGTCGATCCCGTGCCCGGTGTGCGAGCTCCGATTCGACTGACGGGTCGTCTGCATGGCGTGCACATTCATTCAGCTCTTCCGCCCGAGCAGCGTGATGCCTCGCCGTTTGAAATTCTCGATGCGCGTCTCGCCTTGGCGCTCGACGACTTCACCGCCATTCTCGAACGGCACGATATCGATGAAATCGTGCATTTTACCATGTATCGCCCGAACGCTCCGCGCGAAATCGCTACGCCGAAGGCAGCACCACCGCAGGATCAACCACCAAAGGCCGCCGCTGCGCCGAAGGCTGGAGCGGCGGTAGCGAAAAAACCTGGAGCGGGCAAAGTAGCTTCTCGAACCAAGCCAACGAAATCACAGAGTTCGGAAAAACCGGCAGCCAAGTCCGACAAACGCGAAAAGGTTCGTCCTGGTGCCGCGGAAAAACCAAGCAAACCATCCGCGGTAAAACCTACAGCAAAACCCAAGAAGAGCTCGTCGCAAACGTCATTGGGCAAAGCCGGCCTTGGAGCCAAAGGCGCCGGAGCTTCGGTCGACAAAGGCGCAAAACAAAAGGCGCCGGGCGAAACCGGCGAAAAAGCCGAAGCGAGCAAGCCCGTCGAGGTCGTGACCGCGGCTGCACCGAAAAAAGCCGAAGCTCCCGCGCCGCGCGTCAATCCTGCGTGGGCTCCGCCGGGAACTCGACACCCTGCGGGCCTCGCTATCGATGTCGGCAAATTGCGCAAGAAAGACGGCACGTGGATCAGCGTAGCGTCGCATTTCCACGGCAAAATTGGCGACAAAGTGTGCGATGACGGGCCGCCCGTTCCCGATTCGGCCGAGGCTCGCGAGCTCCGCGCGATCGTTTGCGAAGCGCACGCATTGCACATCTTCACGTACGTGCTGACGCCCAATTACAATGCCGCCCACGCCGACCATTTTCACATGGAAATCAAACCCGGCGTGAAATGGTTTCTGGTGCATTGAGACGATGAGGGCTGAATGGGTGTTCAGTCCAAACCAGCGCCGTAGACCGTTCGAAAATTTTTTTGAAGTTTTACGCAACTGACGGGTTCGTCGAGACGATGTCCATTCATCGGGGCGCGAGTTGCCCCGGTCGGAGGACGACTCTCATGCTCATCGACGTTGCAACGCTCCCGTCCGACCCGCTTGCGGGCACCAAGTATCGCGTCGTGCGTTTCCTCGGCCACGGCACGAGCTCGGAAGTGTACGAAGCGAAAAGCCCCGGGGGCGACGTTTACGCCATCAAGGTGCTCAAGTCGACGTGTCGGGATATGCAAGAATACGCGACGCGCCTCTTGCAAGAAGGCCGCGTGCTCGCTTCGATCGACCACGAAAACCTCGTGCCGGTGCGCGAAATCGGCATGACACGTGATGGCCGGCCATTTCTTGCCATGCCGCGTATTGCTGGAGAAACGCTGCGCGACTACCTCGAACACCACGGTCCCATCGACCCGATGACGGCGTCGTTGCTCATTGCAGGAGCGCTCGATGGACTGCATGAAGCGCATCGTCGAGGCATCGTTCATCGCGACGTCAAACCGCACAACATTTTCATCGCTACGAAAAAGGACGGCTCTCCCGAGCGAGCCATGATGTTCGACTTCGGAATTGCAAAGATCGTCGGTGCGGCTGCGCATCGCACGACCGGTAATCGCGTATTGGGCACGCCGAGGTACATTTCGCCGGAGCAGATACTCGGCGGACGAATCGATGGTCGCGCAGACGTGTATGCGATGGGCATCGTTCTATTCGAATGCATCGCGGCTCGCGGTCCTTACGATGTGCTTCGCGGTTCCGAGTTCGAAGTTCACATGCGCGCGCATTTGGGACTTTCCCCGCGCCGTCTCGATGACTTGTCGCCCGCTTCCCCAGCGCTCGCGCGGGTCGTTGCCCGAGCGCTCGAAAAAGCGCCTGGAAGGCGTTATTCTTCGGCTGCCGTATTCGCGTCGGCGCTCCGCCACGTGATTGGCACTGCCGCGCGTCCCGAACTTCGAGCGATGTTGCAGGGAGGTGCGTCGTGACAACCGTATCAGATACACTTCCCGATCGCATGACCGATTGTGAATGGTCGGTCTTCGACAACGCGCAGTTTCTTTTCGATTCGGCGCCGGGCGAAGACGTCGTCACGTTTCGGCCTGGTCAGCAAATTCATGGGACTCCGTGGATCGTCGTAAAATCGCTTGGCAAAGGCGGGGTAGGGGAAGTTTTCGAGGTCGAGCACGCGCGTCTCGGGCGGCGCGCTGCATTCAAAGTGCTTCACCATGACAATCTCTTTCGGCGAGGTTTGGCAGAGCGCGCGGCAAACGAAGGCCGACTGCTCGCATCCGTTCGGCATGCGAACATCGTCGATGTATACGATATGGATGTCCTTCCCGATGGGCGTCCATTCGTGGTGCTCGAGCTTTTGGAAGGCAGCGACCTGCGAGCGGCATTGAAGCGAGTGGGGGTGCTATCGGTACCCGCGGCGCTCGACATCGTATCGCAGGTCTTGCAGGGTTTGTCGGCGCTCCACGATGCGGGGATCGTGCATCGCGACATCAAACTCGAAAACCTATTTCTTTGCGAAAGTGGGCACGTTGAAATCCTCGATCTCGGAGCGGCCGAACGCATTGGTGAGGAAGTGGGCGAGCGATCGCCTTCCTTGGGTACGCCGCGCACGATGGCTCCCGAGCAATACGAAGGCAAAAAGGTCGACGGTCGGGCTGATTTGTATGCCCTTGGAATCGTCTTGTACGAATTGCTTGCGGGCCGAGGTCCTTTCGATGATGTTTCGGGCCTCGAAGCGCTTCGATTCGCGCATTGCCACAGGCCCGCGCCGCCTCCGTCACGGTTTGCGCCGCAGCATGTTCCGCCGGACGTCGATGCGCTCGTTTTGCGTGCCCTCGCGAAATCACCGAATGAGCGCTTCGTTTCGGCGGATGCAATGCTGGCAGAAATGGCCGCCCTTCGTGCTGCGCCAAAGACCGCAACGCATTCGATGCAAGATGCGCACGTTCGAGAATTGCATCTGACGAGCGTGACCGTACCTTCGGTGTGGGCGATTGACGAAAGGTGGTCGATGTTTCGATTCACCTCGCTGCTCGAGCCTCTCATGTCGCCAGAAAGGTTGCTTTCGGTCGCCATGTTGGCGCTCGTCATCGCGTCGGTGACGCTGGGGATCGCTCTTGGGCAGCACCTTCCGCGGCTCGATGATGCAGTGCGGCTTTCGGTGCCATGACGGGAAGGACAAAACTCTTTCAACATGGTGGATCCCAAGAAGCGAGAAGCGGTGTAAGGTTCGGGTTCACGCTCCGTTTCCTCGGGCGAACGGCAGCAGAGGCCGTGGGAGGACGACGATGGACCTCATCCGACGCGGGTTTTTGGCAGTTTCTTGTGTAGCACTGTTTTCTTCCGCCATCGCTTGCAGCGGTGGTTCATCGTACTCGGGCGGCGGGGCAACGACGCCCGTGCTTTCGGACGGCGATGGATACGGAGCGGCCGAAGCCAAGGCAGCGCCGGCCCCTCCGGGAGAAGCGTTCCGCGGAGGTGATGCTCAGGCGGATTTTGGAGGAGCAGCGCAAGGGGCGACGATTCAGCCGCCGACGGGGTCAGCGGCCCAAAGCGCCGGCTGCGCGCACGGATACGAGTCGTCCGCATCGAGATGCCGAAGGTGAAGTGGGCGTCATTCAGCCCAAGCCGCAGGATCGGCCGGGTTTGGGAACGGAATGGGGCGAGACCCGGAGCTCGTCGATTACGACGGTCGCATTTCAACGAGCCGAGCCGACGAATCCGTTTGGCATGGCCAGCATGTTTTACAATGACGAAGAAGGCGCGCGCGCGATGGCGAGCCTTGCGGGATTTCGGCGCACGACGGGCGGTATGAATCCCGTGGCCGGTGGGGCATTGCTCGTTGGCCTGCGTGACGAAAGTGGAGCGTTCCTGAATGGGTTCGTCGCCGGCGAAAAGAATTACGTGGTGGGCGAAGCCGGACGTCGTTACAGCATCGTGATTCGTAATCGAACGCCGAACAGAATCGAATGCGTCGTGTCCGTGGACGGGCTGGATGTCATCGACGGTCGCGCTGGTGCATTCAACAAGCGCGGATATCTGGTGCAGCCGCATGGCGAGCTCGAAATCGATGGGTTCCGTCAAAGTGTCGATGCCGTTGCTGCTTTCCGATTCGGCTCGGTGCGCGGATCGTATGCTGGGCAAAAAACGGGTGATACGCGAAATGTCGGCGTGATTGGATTCGCCTTCTTCCACGAACGCGGCACGAATCCCTTCCCGTTCACGCAAGACGAAGCACGTCGTCGTCAAGACGCCAATCCGTTCCCCGGCCAATTTGCAACGCCTCCCTGATTGTTGCACCACGTCATACTCGTGGGTGCAATGCCCGATGCTGCGATTGCACGGCATACTGCAAAACAACTCATCAATGGTGTAGCGCTGCTCTCCGACTATTCGAAGTTCGCAAAGCCGTAGCGAGCGGGTAAGATGTCCGCCGGGAGGCACGCTACCACGTGACTGCATCGAGCTCGCCCGTCGATCGAGTTTCCTCGTTCCTTGGTCATTTTTACACGATTGCCCCGGTGGCTCGGCACATCGTGCGACCGCGTCCGGTATCGCCGTCGTCGGCATTTCGGGTCGTCGTGCATGATCCGGATGTCGGTCGAGTTCGGCTTTCGGGGCGATTGCATCATGCGCCGTCCGATACGCTGCTCGTCGTCGTGCATGGACTTGGAGGCGACGTCGGTAGCCATTACGTGCTCGATGCTGCGGCCGCGGGCGATGCTGCGGGTGTTGCGGTGTTGCGCGTGCATTTGCGCGGAGCCGATCGCACGGGCGAAGACATTTATCATGCGGGCGTGAGCCACGATGTGCACTTCATGCTGGCGAGTCCGCATTTGCAGCGATATTCGCGCATCGTGCTCATGGGGTATTCGCTCGGTGGCCATATCGTTTTGCGCGCGGCAACCGAACGTGACCTCGATCCACGCGTGGCAGCGGTCGCGGCCATTTGTCCGCCGCTCGATCTCGTGCGGGGCGCCGAAGCGATCGACGAGCCCGCGCGGTACGTGTACCGGCGTCATGTGCTCGAATCGATCAAGGAAGTGTACGCGGCGGTCGCGCGTCGTCGCGGCATGCATTTGCCCGTTTCGGAGGTACGTCGGATTGGAACGCTTCGAGAATGGGACGAGCGCGTCGTCGCGCCGCGTTTCGGATTTCGCGGGGCCGACCATTATTATACGGAAATGCGCGTATCGACACGCCTGCGGCTGCTCTCCGTGCCGTCGCTCTTGATCGCCGCTCGCCACGATCCGATGGTCCCTGCGCACACGCTCGCGCCGGTGCTCGAAGCGGACGTGCCCAACCTCCACGTTCGCTGGATGGATCGAGGTGGGCACGTGGGTTTTCCTTCGAATATCGATATTGGAGACGCCGCGCCGGGGCAATTCGAACCGCAAGTCGTGTCTTGGTTGCTGAGCCAAGACAAACGATCCGTCACTGCACCGTAAACGACCACAATACCGTGACGGGTTTTCCCTCGAATGGTTGCACCACGACTCTGCGGAAAGCTCGATCGACGCATGCACCGACGGTCGTTCCGACGAATCGCGCATCGAGGGCCACCGATGAAACAAGGCCCGATGGTTCCAGCACCAAGGCAACTTTTCCCGAACCTTTGGGTACATTGGGGCCTTCATTGCGAGCACACGCGGCGGCCGATGCTTTCGCATCGTTCAATTTTGCATACGCTTGGCCGCGAACCATGGCCGTCGCCGTAGGTCCATTGATGGGCGTCGGCGGGACGTTTATCGGGCCCGTCGTTTCGGGCGGCGCAAGCGCAGCGACCGCGCCCGAATCCGGTTTGTCCGCTTCACGAAGGATTTCTTCGAGCTGCGGAGGTACGGGGGCGCTTTCTCGTTCGCGTTGCAAGAGGTATTCGTCGATTTCGTGCACGACCGACGGATCGAGCGAATTCGGCTGCTTCGGTCCTTCTGCGACGGGGCCGTGCGATTCGAGCGCTCGTTTGACGAACTTCAACGCCGTCAGAGCAGCTTTCGTTTCGGCTTCGCGCGCTTCCGCAGCGCGTTGCAATGCTTTGGCCCGTTCCGCGTCTGCCTGAGCCTTCAATTCACGTGCGTGCACGAGCGCCAGGTTGGCGTCGGCATCGGCTCGTTCCGCTTCCGCCATGATTCGTTTTGCTTCCAAATCGACGTAAATCGTCCATGCAACGACGCCGGAAGCCACCACGAGCGCGAGCGCTGCGGTACGAATGAGCGTGTTTCTTCGCGCCGCCGAAAGGCTCGTGTGATAAAACTTCTTTGCAATACCATCGAGACGCATGCCGCGCTGCTTCAGAATATCTTCGAGCAGGAGCAGGCGTCTCCGGCGCCAAAGCATTTCGGGATCCGGATGTTCGCTCCACCGTCTCGCGGCGTCCTCGAAGTCTGCAAGAATGAGCCGTGCTTCGCGTTCGGCTGCGACCCAATTGCGTAGCCTTCCCCAATGCACCAAGAGCGCTTCGTGCGCCAGCGTCACGAGCTCCACTTCGCCATCTTTTCGGCGTTCAATTTCGCGCAAAATGAGCCGAGCTTCGGCGAATACACGAATGACGACATGGGCCGCGGCACCCACTTCCTGCACCAATTCTCGGGCAGGTCGCGTCATGCGCGCTCCGGCCGGGGTCGTCAGCGCCAAGAGAACCCGTTCGACCACGCGCTCGGTGCCCGCTGCTTTCACCGCGCGATCGAACGTATCGTTGGCGTGTTTCGACAGCGCCCCAGAAAAACCCTCGAGCGTGCGCAGTCCCGCCGCGGTGATTCGTTTCTGGTCCCGATCTCGAGCTTGCCACAATTCACGCAATGCAAACTCGACGAGCGGCATCGATCCGGCCGTCGTCTCCAGCGCTTCGAGCAGTTCGATGCGCAAGTTCTTCGACTCGAACGAATAGCCATAACTTTCGATCGCCGCATCGATGACCTCGCCCCACGCGGCCGGCCCCAACGGCGATACCAAAACGGCCCCGCGCGTGAGCACTCGACCCAGCGCCTCGTGCGCCAAAATGGGATCGAGCAAGTCGCGCCGCGCGGTCACGACGACGCGCAAACCTGGAAACGGGCGTTCTCCGAGGCGCGCCAGAAAATCGAGCGTCCAGGTTTGGCTCGTATTGTTCGACCCTTGCGCCAGTGTCGCGATTTCCTCGAGCTGATCGACGAGCAACACCAGTCCGCGGCGATTGTCCGATAACCACGCTTCGACCCGCGTCGCCGCTCGAGCCGGCGTCCAATCCGGTGCCACACCCACGTGAAAGAGCGCCGTCGTCAAGACTTGTCGCGGGTCCATCCCCGGAGAAACCACCACGGTGTCCCATTGTTTTGGCCCACCGAGCGCCCCGTCCGCAATGGCTGGCAGAATGCCTGCCCGCGCCAAACTCGATTTGCCGCTGCCGCTCGGACCGAGCAATGCGACCAGGCCCCGCACGCGCAGCACTTCGAGCGCGCCGGCAACTTCCACACGACGGCCGAAAAACACGTCGCGATGCACCATTTCGAATCGTTCGAGACCCCGGAAAGGCCCTTCGTCTTCGGGCGGCAATGCCCGTGCGCGTCCCGTGAGCGCGCTGCGTGCACGTTCGAGCTCGAGCGCCACCACTTCCGCAGACCGCGGTCGATTCTCGGGGTCCGGTTCGAGCAAGTCTGCAATCAAATCGACGAGCGCGGCGGGCACATCCGGGCCGATGGTCGAAATGCGCGAGGCTTTCTTGCGCCCGTGGAGAATGTCTGCGTCGAGCGTTCCGCTGCCGGCTGCAGGAATACGCCCGGACAAACAGACGTAAAGCATGGCCCCGAGCGAATACAAATCGCTGCGGCTCGTGGCCGGCGCCAAGTCTCGCCAACATACCGGATCCACATAACCTCGTTTTCCGCCGATCGCTTCGAGCGGCGAGCGAAATTGTGGATTGCTGTCTTTTGCGCGCTTCTTGTTCGCAAGCGTTGGAGAATCGCGATGAGGGTCTGCGGCCGAAATGCCGAAATCGATGATCTTGTATGCCGCAGGCGTTCCTATTTGCGCCACATCGACGACCACGTTTGCCGGGGACAAATCTCGATGCACGAGCCCTGCGCCGTGCACCGCCACGAGCGCCGAGGCCACGGCGATGCCGACGTCGAGGGTTTCTTTTATGGATAATGTGCCCTTGTCACGCAGCCGTTCGCTCAACGTTTCTCCCGCGACGTACTCCATCGCGAGCCCAATCACGCCGCGCGCTTCGTCGAACGGAAGCTGGTAAAACCTTACGACGTTTGGATGCTCGACCCGACATAACCTTGCCGCTTCGTCGATGATCGCCTGGCGCGCGGAATCCCCACCGGCATCGAGCGCAAAGAGTTTGACCGCGGACAGCCGCAACTTCGTGCTCCCGGCCATCTCTTCCGCGAGCCACACCGGCGCAAAACCTCCGCGACCGAGCTGCCTTTCGAGGCGAAACGTACCGATTCGACGCTCACCATCCGGCAGTGCGAGCAGCTTTCGAACTGCTTCGGGCAAGGCGCTCGTGGACATCGCGGCTGTAATCTTGCTGGTTTGGCGGGTCGGTGTCAAATAAATGGCACGGGCCCAATTCACACGTTGCCGAAAGATGACGCGACACCCATTGAATCGGTTTTGTTCCCGCCTCGTGACCGATAAGATGACGTCAATGCAAGACGCAGCACGTGCAGGACGCTACGCGCGCGACGGGAAGAGCCCGACCCGCACGTGACATAAAATACGCTCAATGGCTTAGAAAAATTTCTTGCAAGTCGATTTCCGGAATTGCAAATCGACTTGCTCGTACGATCTGCTTCACGCCCTCCGTCAAGGTCGCTTCGATTTTGCTGCGCGCCATGTCCGGCACGAACGTCGCCAATGCGTCACGCGAATTCACGGCCAGCGCCATTCCCGCATCCAGAGGAACGCCGCGCGCAGACCAATTCATTGCCGACGCAACCGCTCGAAATAGCGATTCGATTCCAGCGGCTTCACCCGCTGTCCCTTCGAGACGCATCCGTTCGAGCGTCACCGCAGCTCCACGATCGATGCGAATTTTATCGAGAAATGCGCAGGGCTTTTCGTTCACGATGACCAGGATCCCAGCGCTCGATATCGTCACCGATTCAATTTTTGCCGCGGTCACTTGCTCCGCCGTGCTTCGTGACGCCAAAATCTTCGCCAGGTTGCCGCGACCCGCAATGGATACGTCGATGATCGTCCCTTTGGGCACCGACAATCCAGCGTTTTCTTCGACGTGCCGGAAATGCGTGGTCGTGAACATTTTCATGTCGATGCGCGGATCACCAAAATCGTCGTACTCCACCCCAGGCGGACCGCTCGAAGGTTGCCTCCGAAAATTCGCCGCAATGGCTTCCAATGTCGACACGATATGGGGATCCGTCATGGGATTGTAACCCGCCGTCGCCATCGCCGTTCCAGCAATTGCCGATGTAATCAGAGCGCAAACTTCCTTTTTCGCATCCTCCGTAAAATCCACCAATCCTTCCGTCGCTCCATGAATGGCGCCGACCGTGGCCGTCGCGCACGACGTGGAAAAATCGAAAATCACGCCGCCGAGCTGCATGTTCATGGCCGGCCATTGAGCGTCGATCAAAAGAGGCGGACTGAAACAGACCTCGAGCCTCTCGCGCGTCACGCCCATGCGAATGCGACTCTCCGATTCCGTACGAAGCTCGCGTTGCCACGTGCGGGACAAGTTTTTGCCCGCCGCCAGCGAGAAAGACAAACCAATGCCGCAGAGCTCCACTTCCGCCGGCACACGCTCGTCAATCGAAACTCCGTCACGATTCGGGTTCGTCATGATGTAACCCTGGCGCAAGTGCCCCCACCGTATGACAAGAAACGGTATCGGACTGCGCGAGCCGAGGCAAGATGGTCGACGAGCCGCGAATCTGCGCATCCTGTGATGCAACGAAAGCCTCTCTCTGGTACGCTCGGTTTCACATGTCGGATCGTTTCTCCAGACGAACCCTGCGAGCCAAGCCGAGCGTCGCGCTGTGCGTCGTCGTGCTCGCGATCGCCACGGCGCTCGTGCCGCGTCACGCCGATGCGTTTCCGCACATCGTTCGTTCCGGTGAAACCCTCGCGCGGATTGCCGAGCGCGTCTATGGCCGCGTGGAAGCAGAACAGATCCTCGTCGCCGCCAACGGCCTCGATAACGGCCGAGGCATTGCCATTACGCCTGGCATGCGTCTCGAGATCCCCGCCGTTGGGCATCATCGCGTTGCAGCGGGAGAAACCTGGCCGTCCATCGCCGACTTGCTCCTCGGGTCTCCAGAACGCGGCGATGTGCTCGCTTTCGCCAACAAGGCCAAGCCGTGGATCGCGCCGACCGAAGGTCAGGAGATCGTCGTGCCGTACAATCTTCGCTACGTTGCCAGCGGGGGTGATTCGATTCTTACGATTGCGTACCGATTTCTGGGCGATCGAGACAAAGCGTGGATGCTCCATCGCTACAACCAACTCGGCAACCATTCGCTTCGCCGCGGTGAGCTCGTGCTCGTGCCGCTCGTCGATCTGGATCTCACGGCCGAAGGCAAACAAGAAGCGGCTGCGGCCGGTGCGCTCGTGCGATCCGAAGGCGCAGGTTACGCGCGTGATGCCCAAAAACGCGCCGACGCCGAGCTCCCCCAGCTTGCGGCGGACGTGTACAACGGTCGCTACGTCGATGCCGTCGCGCGCGGCAATCGGCTGCTCGGCAGCGGAGCCTTGAGCCGTCCGCAACTTGCGCTCATTCACCAAAAACTCGTCGAAGCCTACGTCGCGCTCGATGCGCAAGGTTTGGCGGAGACGTCGTGTCTTCAGTGGCGCGAGGCCGATCGTTCTGCCGTGCTCGATCCGGTCGAATTGTCCCCGAAGATCGTACGCGCATGCCTGAGCGCGCCGGCGTCGAGCGTTTCTCCGGACAAACCCGCGCGATCGCCGGTCCCCGCGGGCCCGTCCATACCCGCACGCCTTTCTCCCGACGGAGGCCGCTGAAACGTGGAGTCCGACTCGCCCGCCGAACGGCTCGCGCCAGGAACCGTCGTCGCCGAACGCTTCGTGATCGATTCGGCCATTGGTGAAGGCACGAGCGGCGTCGTGTATGCAGCTCGAAGGTCGCAAGACGGCGTGCGCGTGGCGCTCAAAGTCATCCACCGCAGCGTTTGTTACGACGAACAGTTCACACGCAGATTCGAGCGCGAAGCGGCGATCCTGAAGCAGCTCGAAGGCAACCACATCGTCCGGTTGCTCGACATCACGCTCTACGACGAGCTTCCCGTGCTCGTGCTCGAATACGTCGAAGGTCGATCGCTCGAGGCGGCGCTGCGTGAAAACACGCCGACGATCGACCAAGCCGTGGAGATCACGCTGCAGATATGCGCGGCGCTCGGAGCGGCGCATGCAGGCGGTTTCGTGCATCGAGATCTCAAGCCGGGCAACGTCATCGTGCAAGGTCCACTCGGCGGAAGTCGAGTTCCCGTGGTGTGGGTCGTCGACTTCGGTTTGGGCAAAGCGCTGCATCGCGATCCGTCCGGCGTTTCGCTCACCGAACGAGATCTCATTCTTGGAACACCCGAATACATGTCGCCCGAGCAAGTTCGAGGTGACGATGTCGATCATCGCGGGGACATCTACGCGGCAGGCGTGA
Source organism: Polyangiaceae bacterium (assembly GCA_016715885.1). NCBI lineage: Bacteria > Pseudomonadati > Myxococcota > Polyangiales > Polyangiaceae > Polyangiaceae bacterium. The sequence continues at coordinate 257,091 of JADJXL010000017.1, read as the reverse complement.
TCTTATTCGAAATGCTCACGGGGCGCGTGCCGTTCACGGCGCGTACGCCGATGGCGACCATGACGGCGCATCTCAGTGAAAGCATTCCGTCTGCGCGCAGCTTGCGTCCGGATCGAGGTATTTCGTCGGCGCTCGATGCCGTCTTGTTTCGTGCGCTCGCGAAGGATCCTGCGGACAGGTATCCAACGGCGCGAGCGTTTGCCGAGGCGCTTGCGGCGGCTCGTCGCGAGTCGCACGTCGTGGCGCCGCGACCGGTCACGGCGGAAGATGCGCGCGCGCTTGCGGAAAAGGACACCGAGCTCGAGCTGCGGGATGCAGCAGAAGAAGCGCGGCAGCTTGCGGCCATCGTCCAAGACAAACCGCGCGACGTGCCTGCGACGAGCGCGAGTGGCGCTGGGTCGGTGAAGCTTTGGGTCTGGATTGCGGTGGCGGCGGTCTTGGCGATCGCGGCGGTCGCTCTTGGTGTCGCCTTCGGTTCGCGTTAGCGATGTATGGCTTTTTGGAGCGATGGCGACGATAATGCGTCGTCATGAGCTTCCGCCTATTCTCTTCACCACGAGTATTCACTGCGGCACTTCTTGCACTCGCGGCGTTTGCTTTTCCTCGATCTGCCAGCGCAGAGAACGTAGCGATTGGCTGTGATGCCGATCCCGATTGGTGCAAGATCGCGCCCATCTCGTACAGTCGCAGCGATTCGCTGCCCATCGAGTGGGCCTTCGATACGGGCTGGGTTCCGGCAAACTCGCCCTTGCAGCTTCATTTGTGGGCGGGCGTTTATGCGACGACACGTGTGTCGCTCGAAGGATCACTCGAAACGACCTGGCCCGAAGCGCTCGTGCTGCGTACGCCGGGCAAACCCGAAGGAGGTTTGCTTGGTTATCACTACGGCGTCGAGCTTGGGGCGCAGGCGAAAATCAAAGTTACCGTCGCGGGCAAGGATTACGAATGGACCGGGGATGTGCCGTACGTTCCGCAGGTCGATTTTCAAATCGAAGGTCAGCAAGTATTCGATGCGTGGGGGTTCGATCCGGGCGTCACGTTGTCGAGCAAAACCGAGCCTGTCACGATCATTCAGGTGGGTGTCGGTGACATCGTCGGCGGATCGATTCCGGGCATCGATGGCGGCATCGAGGTCGACCTCGCCATGGAGCTTGCAGCGACGTACAGGACGCAGCGGCTGGTCATTGAAACGACCGACGGAAAAGCCGTATCGGGCGGAGACATCACGAAGCCGGACGGCGAATCGTCGACGAAATACCTCAATGGTCCCGCCATTGATTTGGACGTCCACCCGGAAGGCACGGTCGATTACGATGGCGTGATTCATCTCATTCCGGCGTTTTGGGTCGAGCTATTGGGGCAAAATTGGAACATTCCGATTGTCGACATACCCATTGCATTCCCCATTACGCAGACGAAATGGGTATTCGACAAGCAGCGGGTTCACGTGCCGCTTCCGGACGTGGTGCTCTCGGTCGATGAGATTGATTTTGGCGATGTCGAAGTGGGTCAAAAGAGCATGGTCGGGTTTGGCGTATGGAACGCGGGTGAGGCGCGCGCGAAGGTCACGTTCGTTTCGAGCAGTCCGGATTTGTTCCCTGCGTGGGACATGAGCGCCGACGTCGAGACGGGCATTACGTTCGATTCTGCGGTTCGTTTCATTCCGACCAAGAACGGGCCTTTCGAGGGGACGCTTTTTATTGCATCGAATGACCCGAGCGATCCCGTGCAAATGATCAAATTGAAAGGTGTGGGATTCGGCGGGCCCGACGATGCGTCGCTTCAGGACATTACACAAGAAGGCGGCTGTGCATGTCGCGTTGCCGACGAGGGGTCGACGCAATCGAGCGCTGGCGCAATGGCTCTTGCCGGGCTTGGACTCTTCCTGTCGATGTTCCGCCGCGCACAGAAAAAGTAACGCGCATCGCGTAAACCGGGCGCCAGCCACCCCAGGGGTCAAAATTGACCCGGATGGGTCAAAAAACACCCATCTGTTGAGCGCCAAATACCAGACGGTTGCTATTGTTCGTGATCCAGATCGCGTCTGCGTGGGTCATTCTTGACCCGCAGAATTTGCAGAATCCAAGGAATTCACGCACTTGGCGGATTGGTATGAACGTTGCGATGGGGAGCCTCCCGAGAGCATCATCAGGAGTTTCCTTATGTCAACGAACGTGACTGACACCTTGTCTGAAGAAAGCCAGCCCACCACGGCAGCACAGCAGGTCGCTGCTGCGGTAGCTTCCCGCATCATTGGGCAATGTCCGAGCATCGTACGGACGGGTTCCGCGGTTGCTGATGCCATTGCATCGCAAGCTCCGGTTCTTTTGGTTGGCGCTCCGGGAGCGGGCAAGCGGTTTTTTGCGCGAATGATTCACGAGCTCGGGCCGCTTTCTGCGAGGCCTTTTGTGGTGCTTGCGGGTGGCGACCCGACAATCGACGAGGAAAAACTTCGCCGCATCATCGAAAGCGCGGCGCATGCCACGTTGTTCGTCGATGGAATCGATCGCTCGAGTCTCGAATTGCAAGATTTGCTGTTGAAGTATGCATTCGTCGATACAGGGTCGGCGCCTGCACGCATATTGGCATGCAGTGAAAGGCTGCTCGATGGCGATGCTGTATCAGGGTATTGTCGTCGCGAGCTTGTCGATTTGTTCGCCGAGAACGTCGTTTGTATTCCTTCGCTCCAGAATCGCAAGGAGGACATGCCCGAGCTGATTCATTACTTCTTCGAGCTTTACGCCTCCCGTGCGCATCGAACGGATTTGCGCGGGTTGTCTCCCGAAGCTCGTACGGTGCTCGAGTCGCACGTCTTTTTCGACAACGTTCGCGGTTTGGAGCATGCGATGGAGCATGCGATTGCGATTGCGCAGGGTCCGTACGTGACCACCGCGGACTTGCCCGCCGAAATGCGCAAACCCGAGCCGGTGGATATGTCGGCGCTTTTGCGGGCTCTGCCGAAGACGGGTGTCGACCTGAAAAATGCAATCGATACGTTCGAGACGCGGATGATATTGCAGGCACTCGAGCGCACCGGTTGGAACAAAAACCGGGCCGCACAGCTTTTGGGCCTCAATCGTACGACGCTGGTCGAAATGATCAAACGCAAGCGTCTCGTTCCGCCGATGGGTATTCGTCGCACGTCCATTCGTGACGGTGCGGGGGCGAGCGACGATTTGGCAGCGGAATGAGTCGATTCTTGCGAGTAGACTAGGTCAGTCTGCCTTGTGGGAAGGCACGCGCGAGCCCCTCAGCGCATCACGTCACGCCAATTCATCGCTCGTGGTGGTGGTGTTTCACGCGCCAAACGAATGACGAGATCGGCCATTTTGTCCACGGTCCATCGAAAATGGTCCGGGCCGAGCGACGAAATGTCGAAATCCGGCGCGGAATTCATGAAATCGATGGCGTACGGGATTCCGTCGTGGATGGCCAATTCGACGGTGTTCATGTCGTAACCGAGCGCGCGACAAAGGGTACGAGCATCGTCGCAACACCGTGTCATAAGCTGCGGCGAAAGCTCGGGCATCGTCTCGTTTGCTCGAACATACCGATCGAAATGCCCGAGACGCGGGTCCCACAGGGCTGGTCGCACGTCTTCTTTGCCAACCACGATGCACCGCACGTATTGCGACCACTTGATGGCTTCCTGAGCGATCATCGTGAGCGTTCCCGACTTGTCGTATGCGCGCCATAATCCTTCGAGCGAATCGACTCGGTGCACGTCGCGAAATCCCCCGCCCCAATGCGGCTTGATGAACATCGGAAATTCGAGCGTTTTGACGGCACCTTCCCAATCGAGCGGAAAACGCAAATTGCGTAGCGTCTCGGACGATACGCCCTCGACGTACGACTTCGACGGAAGGACGACGGTTTTGGGGACGCGGACGCCGAGCCTCGAGGCCAGGGCGGTGCCGAAGAATTTGTCGTCGGCGATGCGCCAGAATGGGTTGTTCACGACGCGCGTGCCGGCGAGGACGGCGAGTTTCAGGATGGGCTGGTAACAGGTGACTTCGTGGGAGATGCGATCGACGATCACATCGTAGGGAGGTGGTTTGTCGATGGCCGTGATGTCGATCTCGGCGTAACTCGCGATGACGCCGGCTTCGCGCCGGGCGACTTCGGCAATGAGCGCATCGGGAAAGGATCGTTCACGGCCCACGAGGAGCCCAACACGGAGGACCATGGATCGGGTCCTAGCTCGAATTTCGGCCCGCGTCCATTTCTCTCAGCTCACGCTTCAGCACTTTGCCCGTCGGATTGCGCGGCAGCGCCTCCAAAAATACGAATTCACGCGGGACCTTGGGGCCCGAAAGCTGCCCCCGACAATAGTCAATCAATGCCGGCGTTTCCACGTGTGCGCCTTGCTTTACCACGACAAACGCTCGCACTCGTTCGCCCCATTCTGCATCCGGCATTCCAACGACCGCTGCTTCGGCAATCGCGGGGTGATCCTCGAGCACGCTCTCGATTTCGGCCGGATACACGTTCACCCCGCCCGAAATGATCATGTCGCGCTTGCGCCCCTCCAAGAAAAAATATCCTCGTTCGTCCTGACGAGCGAGGTCACCGACCGAGAAAAACCCATTACGCATGGCTTCACGCGTGCTCGATTCGTTCGCGTGATATCCCTCGATGAGCTGCCCGCTCCGCGCATAAAGCTCGCCCACGTGCCCCGGAGGACACGCGCGTCCTTCATCGTCCAAAAGTCGCACCTCTTGCCCCTCGAGGAGCCTTCCGATCGTGCCCGGTGCGCGCTTCAGATCTTCGGGCTTCGCAAGCGTCACGATGCCCGTCTCGGTCGCTCCGTAGAAGTTGTAGAGTTTGTCCCCGAACAGGCGCATCACTTCACGTGCCAATGGTGCCGTGAGCGCCGAGCCGCCTGAAAAGATCACTTTGAGCGACGATGTGTCGTATTGACGAATCGTTTCATCACCAAGCTCCACGATGCGATGAAGCATCGTCGGAACCATCGCGGTCGTCGTGATGCGATACTTCTCGACCGCTTCCAGAAACGCTTCGGGTCGAAAATCGCGCATGATGTACACGGTGCTGCCCACGAGGTACGACAGGCCGATGAAGCTGTTCGCCGTTGCGTGATAAAGAGGGCACACGGCGAGGTGCGTTTCGCCTACTTGCATCGGCGTTTCTCCGATGAGCGCCATCGCTCCGGCCATCACGCCCGTTTGGTACTTGCGCACCGCGCCCTTCGGCTTTCCCGTGGTGCCCGACGTGTACATGACGATCGCAGGGGCATCGTCACGCGTTGGCAAGTCGCCGGTTTGTCCTTCTAGAACTAGCTCGTCCAGCGTCCGAAACGGCGCCAAAGTTCCTCCAACGACGATACATCGCGCATCGCCCAAGCGCGTGCGCGCGCCCGGTGATTGCTCGATGACGCTTGCGACTTCCACGTCGAAGAACAGCACGCGGGCGCCGGAATCTTTCACGACGAACTCGAGCTCGCGCGGCGTCGATCGGTACGAACAGCTCACCGTGGCGCATCCGAGGCGCGCTGCGGCGGCCTGTACCAAGACAAACTCGGGCCGGTTCTTGAGCATCGCCACGATACGATCGCCGCAACGCGCACCAAGTTTGGCGAGCGCTTTCGCGATGCAGTCCACGCGCTCGTTCAGCTCGAAGAACGAGTACGCGCGTTCTTCCTGCACGAGTTTTCCCTTCGGGGCGCCGGCTGGCGTCAAGAGGCCCACGAGTCCGATGCGATGCGGGTCGTTCTGGGCGGCGATGCGAAACGCCAAGGACGGCTCGGGTTTTCCTCTGAGCACTTCGCGCAGAAAAACGCCCATGCCTGAGAGGCTCATCGCACGGTTCATGCCGGTCTGCCGTGCGACACGTCCGATGATTCGCGCGTGAAGCAGCTTTTCTTCACTGGCTCGTCGCAAGTCCGCCAGCTCGTCTTGGAATCGCATGCGCGGGATTGTAGTCACGGCGCGTTCGAGGGTACTGTCAATGTCGTGAGCTCTTCCGATCGGCGTACAGATAGTCGCGCAGCCATCGAGCTGAACGTCGAGTACAAGCGTCTCAACACGTTCTTCGCGGACTACACGCGCAACATTTCCAAAGGCGGCACGTTCATCCGCACGGATCGGCCGCTCGAGGTCAATACCGAGTTCGTATTTGCTTTGACCATCAAGAATGTCGCCGAACCGCTGCGCCTGCGCGGTCGAGTTCGGTGGATCGTTCGGCCTGCCGATGCGACGCCGGAGTCACCTGCAGGCATGGGCATCGAGTTTCAGTATCAGGATGATGCCGAACGGCGCGCCACCGAGGCTGTCGTTGAAAAGCTGATGGTCGAGGAGCTCGGCGAGGATCTTGCTGCGCGACTGCTGGGGCATGACGTCGAGACTTAGGAGGACGGTGCTCTACGGGCTGCAGCGCGATGTGTCGCGAGTAGAACACCCTGTAAGTCGATACGGACGCGAAGCGCTGTGACTACGCTGTGAGTCGTTCGTCCCGAACGAGCGCCATGTCTTCCGGCCTCGTGCACCCGCCTTGCGGCGTGTACACTTCGCGGAAAATGCCCTCGCGAATCTCGCCCTATGCGCGTGCTGCTTCTCGAACGCTCCTCGCCTTGTCGCTCGTCTCGCTAGGTTGCGGAGGTCCGAGCGCGCCGACGAAGCGCCCCCTTTTGGCATCGGGTGAAGCTGCGGTGCGGCCCGTCGATGTTGGAGACGACGACTTTTCCGCGTCGCTCGTTCGCGTCTTGCGTGATGGATCCAGGTCGTCGGAGCGTCTTGGTTTGCTCACGGGTGTCGTTCGCCGGCAACTCGCGCATGCGCAGAAGCGGTTTGTCTTGGGACATGCCGAAGAAGGAACGTCGAGCGTGCTCGGGGCGCTGTATCTGCTGCGTGCGGGTGAAGGCCAAGCTTCGATGATCGACGATCAAGGTGGTCGAGCGATCGATGGAGCCATTCGTTTTCTCGGCAGCCGAGGCGACGAAGGTCGTACGCACGCGCTGATGCGCATGCGTGCTGCGACGCTCGATGAAAAGGCTCCTGGACGCGCGCAGCTCGACGAGCACTTGGCGAACCTCGAACGCTGGCTCTCCGAAACGCATTCGGGGACTGCGGGTGAGCGGCTTGGTGCCGAGGCGCGTTACCTCGTCGCGAGGTCGATGGTCGATGCATCCGAAGACACGGTGGATGCAGCGGCGGAGGCGATTGCCGCGTGGGTTGGGCGAGGCATCGAGATTGATCGTGCGTTTCGCACGCTGGGTCGACGGCCCACGCGAGCCGAAGGCATGGAGGCTGCGCGTTCGATCGAGACTGGAGCGATGATGCTGGCAGCGCTCTACATCCGTCACGGCGACGCAGCGAAAGCGCTCTCGCGGCTCGAAGGTAGCGACATGCGACTCGTGATGGACGGACAGCTACGTCGAGCGCTCATCGTGGCGGCAGAAGATGGTGACGTGCGTGGCTGGGAGATGCTTGCCGCGACGTTTGCTCATGCGGGAGCGCCCAGCGATGACGAAGATGGCGGGAGCGAGCGGCTCCATCCGGACCTCGTCGAAGCGGCGATATGGGGAAGCTTGCTCGAGGCGTACCGCAAAGATCCTACGAACATGCGTATCGCGGCATTTCTTTCCGAGCGGCTCGTGAGGCTCGGGATGCCCGAGGGGGCGCCTGCGGTGCTGTCTGGTGCGCTTGGTGCCGCGCCAAACTCGGGGTTTGTCGGGGAAGCATGCAGCATCGTGCTGGAGGCCATGTCTGTCGACGCGGACGTGGGGGATTACGACGCCGTACGTCGCACGTTTCGAGGTGCGGCGCCGATCCTTGCAGCGGCGGACAGGCCCGAGATCGCGCAGGCGGGAGTGGAGATGGTGTCGGGTCGCGTGCGTCACTTCATGGCGGTGATCGAAGCGCGCTCGGGTAACCTCGTGGCCGCGCGTCCGCTGTTTCTTGCGGCCGCGAAGGGCAATCCATCCGTCGCTGCGTGGGTTCGTCTTGCGCGTGTCGATCGTCAACTGAGCGATTCTGCTGCGGCATTCGAGAGCATTCGCCAAGCTCGAACCGCACCGGATGCGCGTTTCTCGCTTGCAGACGTGTGCGAAGCGAACCTCATGGCGTTCGAGCTTCATCGGGATGCCGGTCAAGAGGCCGAGGCCAAGACGGCGCTGCAAGAGGCGCTTGGCGTCGCGATAGCGATGCAGAAGCAACGCGGAGACGCGGGGACGAGGGCGCGTGCTGAAACGCTGCTGGGTCGCGTTTACGATGCGTACGGCGACACGAAGGCGGCGAGGCAGGCGCACGACCGGGCGTTGTCCGCGTCCGCGGCCGATCGCGACGTGCTGGGTGCGACGGTGCTACAAACCGTCGCGCGAGCGCTCGTGCGGCGGGATCTCGATGGTGGACGGGCTGCGTTGAAGTTGGGGCTCGATGCGGAGATCAATCAGGAAGATCGCATCTATGCGGGTCTTTGGCTGCAACTTCTCCAGCGCCAAACGCGCGCACCCGCGGATGACATGATTACGCGAGCTCTCGCCATCACGGGCGATCGTGATTCGTGGGTTGTCAAGCTTGCGACCTGGGCAATGGGTAAAATGACCGATGACGCACTCATTGCCGCAGCGCAGAATACTGCGCAAAAGGTGGAAGCCGAGTTTTACACGGCAATGTCGCGTCGTGTCGGAGGCGATCCTGCGAGTGACGCAGTATTGCGTCGCGTCGCAAATAGCCCCGTGATCGACCTCATTGAAGTCCAGCTCGCCAAAGATTTACTGGCACCTCCATTTCGCACGCCTTTGCCTCCGAGCGCGAACGCAGGTTCACCTTAGTTTGTCGCTGGCCAGCGCTATGCTGCGAGCCTATGCTTTGCGGCATGGATTCGTCTTTCGCGCGCCGCGCTCGCTTACTCCTTGGTTTTGCCGGAGCGATTCTCGTGGCCGGTTGCAACTCCGATCCTGTCGTATGGCCGATCTCGGGGGATGCTGCGGGTGATTGGACGCTCCTTTCGTCCACGTATGGACCGCGTATTCGCGCAGAATCGGAAGACGAAACGTACGAATTTCACCGAGGAATCGACATCCTCGTCCCCGAACGAACGGATGTCCATTCGATTGCCGCGGGTACCGTTCAACTCATCGAACAAATCACCGATGTAGGCGGAATGCGCGTGCAAATTCAACATGATGGGTACGTTAGCAATTACATGCATTTGCTGAAGGTCGAGGTGGACGTAGGCGACGTCGTCGACCCTGGTGATTTCATTGCAACGAGCGGCACGCCGACCGAAGGGGAGCCGCATTTGCATTTCGAGATTCGGCAGCCGGGCATGGAACAAAGCGATTGCGTGCATCCTTTCCGAGTATTGCCATATTATGATCGAGGTGCTCCTGCATTGGAAATGGGTGCAATCGATATGACCGTTCCCATGGCGCCCAAGGTCACCGTGCGTGTCGTCGTTCGGAATCGCGAGCTCGATCTCGTGCGCATTTCCGCGGCCACCTTCGAGGCGCCGCTGGAAGCGCTGCTCGATGGTCTTTTGCCGCTTTCCGAGCAATCATGGGACATGGAGCAATGGAATCGGGAGAAAACGACCACAATTAGTACCGATTCGATGCTAATCAATGATCCGGCGCCAAATGGTATCGAACTGCATCCGGAAAAATACACGCACGTCAGTTCGGAGCAGTCGATCGAGTTTACATTCACGAAACTCGTGGGCCCATTGGATTCGTCGCTCCTGCGCGTGCGCGTGGAGGCCGAGGACATCAGCGGGAATGTGGCGGTCGTGACGGGGCCTTGACGAGAAGGGGATCGCCTTCAAAAGGTCGCAGGCCCGGTCGAAGGGCGAACTTTTTCGGCACTCGCGTTCCCCGAACTCGCCCGCTTCGCGGGCTCAAACAGCGGGGCCCCTCGCGAGCGCCGAAAAAATCCGCCCTTCAACCTCGATTCCAGTGCATTAACTCCTAAGGCAACGCCATGACCTCCACCGAAGCACCACGAGCTTTTGCTTTGGTCGCCGCCACGAGCCTTCCCGGCTCCACCGCATACTGCCCCTCCGCCGCCTCGATGACCTTCTTCGTTTTGGTCGTGTCCACGCCGCCTGCTGCCCCAGCAATCGATACGCGCACGACGCTTCGCTCGAACACCGCCGCCAGCAATCCAATCGTATTCACCAGCGCGTCTTCGTCCAGTTTTTCCTGGCGATACACCACGAGAGCATCCTTGCCCTCTTTGAATTCGCCCTTCACGGGACGGTTGTCCCGACCCATCGCTACGTCACTCGATCGCGCAAGCGCCGTAATGACTGCTGCCGATATCGGTGGAGCATCCGGGGGCGGCGTCGATACGAAAGAGACGCCTCGATAAAGCTGCCAGGTGCGTTGGAACATCACCGGCAGCGTGAGTGCACTTCGCCCCGAAAGCCCAAAAAAGCGCGCATTGTCGGAAAGCGTCGCCGTTTCCGTCTCACCCAGCTTGCGCAGCAATGGCAGCGGCTCCGGAGCTCCCTCGATTTCCGCAATTCGTCTCGCACCACCAGGCGGATCGATTCCAAGCTTCTTGATCCCCTCGAGCCACCCTTTTGCCAGCGCCGTCATCGCCCGTTCCTTTTCCGCAAGTAGCCCCCGCGGCGCCACTGCGACGATGGGCACCAAGCGCGGCGTATCGGCAGTCGTCAGCACGATTTTGCGTCCGGCAGCAGCATCCGTATTCGAATCGATTCGCTCGAATGCAAAATATCCCGCATCTTTTTCCTCGCGGTCACCCGGCACGACAATCTGAATGTCGGACGACGCGACACCCGCGACATCGAGCAAAAACAGACCCAAAAATGTGGCGGAAGCTCCGCGCGTCCCCACGAGCTTCACGCCGCCTTTGGTGGGACCCGTTGGAAGTCCGGCGTTTTTTGAGGCAAACGCTTCGCGTCCGCGGGAAAACCCCACCACGAAAAACACTTCCGGCGACAATGCCCGCAGTCGCTCGTACGCTTCGATGAACGACGGAAATGGCACAATCGCTACGTCCGCACCCGTCGCGTCCCCACCACCTCGAGCAAGCGCTTCTTCCACGTTGCTCATCGCATTCGAAACCGAAAAACGCACTTCGAGGTTGGATGCCGCAAACGCGCTCTTGGGATTCGGCTTCGTTCCATCGTTCGCCAATATGCCCGGCGCAACGACGTCCCAACCCAATGCCACCACGCTGAGTGGCCTGTCCATGGCCGGCGGCGGTCCTGCGTCCGCTGCTATGGCGCTCGCGCTCGAGCTTGGAGCAGCGCTTGCGCTTGCGTTTGGCGCGGCACTTGGACCGGGCACCGCACTGGCACCCGCCGAAGCACTTGCAACGGGCTCCGCGCTCGCGGCCGGTGATGTAGCCATTTGATTTGGAGCGGGCGTTTGATGTAGTGGGCGCGGGCGCGCGAGGAACAATGCGCCGAACCCTCCGAGCATACACACGAGCAGGACGAGGACGATTTTTTGGCGCACGGCGTTCACCACTGGCCCGAGAAAGAGTTCGGATCGCCGAGTTTGCGCTTCCCAGCATAACTCGGCTTCATGAGATGCTTCAATTCATTGACCGGCACGGCCAAGTTCAAGTTTTGCGCGCGGGCAAACGGTCCACCGAGCTGCGCCGTGATGATCCCAATCACCTCGCCACTCATATTGAAAAGAGGTCCGCCGGAATTGCCCGGAGAAATCGGCACGGAAATCTGAATCCAATTGCGCCCTTCGTACACACGTCGAGCCGAAATCAATCCATCGGTCAAGGTATGCTCGAGCCCCAACGGATTTCCAATGGCAATCGCTCGTTCACCCACCGTTATTTTTTCCGAATCTCCCAGGCGTATGGGTTTCGCGTCTGCGGGCGGCGCTCCTCCCTCGAGCGGCTTTTTCATGTCAATCGACAAGATGGCCAGGTCGACCGCGCGATCGTCCGCGAGCACATCGATGTCGTCGTAATACGCACCATTTTGAAACTTGATGCGCGCATGCTCGGCCCCTTCGATGACATGATGATTCGTGATGATCGTCCCGACGTCGTCGATCAAAAACCCCGTACCGCCGCCTTGGGCTCCGCCTTTTTTCACGAAAATCGTCACCACCGACGGCGACCATTCTCGAAATAGCTCCGCAGGTGTCTTTTCCCCCGCCGGACGAGCCCCCGCGTCCTTGGTCACCTCCGCTCCGATGGACGCATCTGCGCTTGCTGCATCTGCGGCGTCGGCCCCTGCATCGATCGCCGCGTCGACCTCCGCATCCGCCGAGTTTGTCCCGGCATCTGCGACCGCCGGCTCTGGACTTGTCTGCACGGCCGGTCGTTCGGGCCGCACGCTTCCAAGCAAGTATGCGACGGCAGCGAGCGGCTCGTAGCCTTCACGCGAAAGCCTATCGCCCTCGGCGACGTACAGCGGGCCCGTGTAACGCACCGCGCCCGTGAGCGCCAAGGGCAAACCCACCAAAAAAAGCGCGAGCACATCCGTCACGATCCCTTTGCCTCGCACAGGATCGTCTTTCGGCAGCAGCTTGTCGGCAATCGCAAGCGGCAGGCCGAGCGTCAGGACGACGGCCACGATGGCTCTGACGTAGAAGTTTGTCGTGACCGCCCCTATGCCCGCCATGAGCGACACCACGGTGGCCACGAGGCCCCATGGAATCGCGATGATTTTCAGGATCACCAGGACTGTGCCGAGTTTCGATGATGGCGCGGTGCTGGGCGATGTTGGCTTGGTCGGGGGCGTTTTGCTTGGCATGGAGGCCGTGATGATGGAGCCTCGTTTGCCCAGCTTAGTCAAGCTTGCTCTTTCGTGCTCCAAGGCGCTACAGATCGGCTCGTGTCCGACTCCGACCAAGACCTCCCCTCCGATCTCCCTTTCCTGGCGAAGCTCGACACGCTTCCGCCTCGGCCCGGCTGCTACATGTTCATCGACAAAGCAGGGGTGGTCATCTACGTCGGCAAGGCCAAAAGCTTGCGCTCACGCGTGCGCAGCTACTTCAGCGACGGCGGCAGCGACACGCGCTACTTCATTCCCATCCTGCGCCGCATCGTCCGGGACCTCGAAACCGTCGTCACGTCGACCGAAAAAGAGGCTGCGGTCCTCGAAAACGAGCTCATCAAGAAGCACCAGCCGCGCTTCAACGTCAAGCTTCGCGACGACAAGGACTTTTTGTGTCTGCGCCTCGATCCGAAAAGCGACTGGCCGCGTCTCGAGACCGTCCGGCGGCCATCGCCCGACGGCGCGCGTTATTTCGGGCCTTTTCATTCGGCCACGAGCGCTCGGCGTACATTGCACCTCGTCAACAAGCATTGGAAGCTCCGCACGTGCAGCGATATCGAAATGCAATCGCGCAGGCGGCCGTGTTTGCAATTTCAAATCAAACGTTGCCCAGCGCCGTGCGTCATGGAGGTCGACAAGGATCAATATGCCGAGCAAGTGCGATCGGTGTCGTTATTTCTCGAAGGCCGCCACGACGAGCTCACGCGGGAATTGAAGGACCGCATGAAGGCGGCGGCGCAAAACATGGAATTCGAGATTGCCGCCATTTACAGAGATCAGCTCGCGGCCGTCGAAAGTGCTCGGGAAGCGCAGCGCGTCGTCGCGGTCAAAGACGTCGATCAGGATGTCGTTGGGCTTTATCGCGAAGGCAGCATTGCCGAGGTCGAGCTCATCAAGGTGCGCAGTGGTCGCGTCGCGGATACGATTTCGTTTTCGTTGCGCAATGTCGAATTGCCCGATGAAGAAGTGCTCTCCGGGTTTTTGGCGCAGTATTACGACGACGACCATCTCGTCGACGTCATTCCCGACGAAATCCTCTTGCCGGTATTGCCGGACCTCGTGGAGGGCGTCGAGGAATGGCTCAGCGAGCGGCGTGGCAAGCGTGTGTCGCTCATTATGCCGCAGCGGGGCCCGCGCGTGGACTTGCTTGCCATGGCACGGGAAAACGCGCAGCACGCATTCCGAGAAAAACAGCGCAGCGCGGACGACATCGAAGCGCGCCTCGAAGACTTGCGCGAACGATTGCGTTTGCCATCTTTGCCGAGGCGCATCGAATGTTGTGATATTTCGCATCTTGGAGGAGGCGATACCGTCGGCTCGATCGTGGCGCTCTTGGATGGCCAGCCCGATCGAAAGCATTATCGAAGCTTTCGCGTGAGAACGAAGACCGACGGTGACGATTACGCGGCCATGTACGAAGTTTTGGCGCGGCGGTTTCGTCGAGGTCGCACGGCGCGCGAAACTCGTGATGCCGAGGCGCTCGTGGAGGCAACATCCGAAGTGCCGGTCGATGCGGAAAATGCGGCGCCGGCTGAAGCACCTGCCGAGGTCGATTGGGATTTGCCGGATTTGTTCGTCGTCGATGGTGGTCGCGGTCAGCTCAATGTGGCGCTCGCGGCGGCGCGGGATTTGGGCTTGCATGGATTGCCCATCGTGGGACTCGCGAAAGAGCGAGAAACGCAGGCGGGCGAGAAAATGGTCGACCGTGTTTACCTTCCTGGGCAAAAGAATGGCATTGCATTACGTCCTGGAAGCTCGTCGCTATTTTTCTTGGCACGCGCGCGTGACGAAGCGCATCGATCGGCGAACCACATTCGGGAAAAGCTGGGCAAGGCGCGGCGATTGCGTTCGGAAATCGAAGACATTCCGGGGCTCGGGGATGCGACGCGTAAAACGCTTTTGCGCGAGCTTGGTTCCATGGCGGCATTGCGCGCGGCGACCGATGCGCAGATCCTTGCGGTGACAGGCGTGACCAAGCGGCATTTGACGGCGATACGAAAAGTGATTGCCGCGCCGGTGGAGGTGCCGGCTGTGGCGGATGAAACGCCGGCTGCGGTGGATGAATCAGGCGCGGGTGGGGAAGATGGGACGTGAGTTGATGAATGTCCCGTGATCATTCTTGCTTTTGCTCACCGGGAGAGAATTGAAGGGGATATACGACCTTCACTTCGCAAGCGCTGCTACCCTGAAATGACCCGATGCTTGTGAGATCGGCCCGTCCCCAATGAGGTTTGACGAGCCGACCATTATATTGGTACGATGACCAAGCACGTGCTCTTGCGTTCCAGGACAATCTCACCGTACGCTAGGAAATCGCTCGGTTCGCAATGATCGCCGCGGAGAGGCAGATGTGACGGTGCACCTCGAGCTTGCGGTATTTGCGGCCGGTGGCACCACGCGGCACCTCCTGCCGGACAGCGGACGTGTGTCGCTCGGTCGAGCCGAAGGCAACGACATCCGCATCGACGACAGCTCCGTGTCGCGGCGTCATGCCGTCATCTACATCAGCCCCGGACCAACCCTGCGCATCGAAGATCTGGGCAGCGCAAACGGCACCAAGCTCAGGCGCGATAACAATGCATCCGGGACGGTGCGCCTCGTGGATCCCGCCTTCGAGATCGCCGCACCGGCCGAGTTCGCGATCGGTGACGTGATCTCGCTCGGCTCGGCCACGATCGTCGTGCGGCGCGTGAACGAAGCACCCGCAGCGACCGGGCGCGGTCCAAGCAGCTCGTACATCGTGCGCGATGAAGCGATGAAGCGGCTCTACGCCGTGATCGACCGCGTCGCGGAAGGTTCGATCAGCGTGCTCTTGCTGGGCGAAACCGGCGTGGGCAAAGAGGTCCTCGCCGAAACGATCCATCGTAAATCACCGCGCGCGGGGAAACCGTTTTTGCGTCTGAACTGCGGTGCGCTGTCGGAGTCGCTGCTGGAGAGCGAGCTGTTCGGGCATGAAAAAGGATCGTTCACGAGCGCGATTCGATCGAAGCCGGGTCTGTTCGAGACGGCGGAAAAAGGGACGGTGTTCCTCGACGAGATCGGCGAGTTGCCGCTGGGCATTCAAGTGAAGCTGTTGCGCGTGATCGAAGAGCGACAAGTGATGCGCGTGGGAGGTCTGTCGCCACGACCCATCGACGTGCGATTCATCTCGGCGACGAATCGTGATCTCGCGGCCGAAGTGCAGCGCGGGACGTTTCGTCAAGATCTTTATTTTCGGCTCAATGGGATCGCTCTGTCGATTCCCCCGTTGCGCGAACGTCGAGACGAGATCGAGCCTCTAGCGCGAGCGTTTGCGGCGAGCGCGGCGGCGAGCATCGGGCGCAGTCCGCCGGTCATCACGGCGCAAGCGATGTTGGCGCTTTTGCATCACGACTGGCCGGGCAACGTGCGCGAGCTGCGAAACGCGATCGAGCGGGCCGTCGTGCTTTCGGATGGCGTGATTCGTCCGGAGGATTTTGTCTTGGATACGCACGGCGATGCGGCGAGGCAGCCGGCCACGTTTGGGACGGTGCCCGCGATGCCGGCGGTGACGTATCGGCCGGTGGACGTGGTGGAAGAGACGTCGCCGCCGCCGGTTCGGGACAACGTGCAGACGCAGCCCGTTGGGAATCTGCGCGAGGAGCTGGGATCGCTCGAAAGGCAGCGTATGATCGATGCTCTCGAGAAATGTGCGGGGAATCAGACGGCAGCGGCGGCGCTCTTGGGGATCCCTCGGCGAACGTTTGTATCCAAACTTTCGGCGTACAACATCCCAAGACCACGCAAAAAAGGCTGAACTTGGGCCCAACCATGCTGGTGATTGCGTTGGATGGAAGCGACCTATCTACCGCGCAGTGAAAATCGATTTTTGCTGAAGCACGACAGCTTTCCGCTCTTGCTCAGGAGCGCGGCCATGAGCCATTCGCTTTGCGACGCTGTGGTGTGCGGATTGACGCAAGTCGCCCGCCCAATTCGTGTCCCTCGCCCTCGACGCACCCGAAATCACGGGTGTCGCGACGACATGTCGCCCTAGGTCCGGACGTAGGCCGAGGTGTCGCGCGTGCACGTGCCCCTCCATTTGCGACGGAGTGCCATGTGTCGCGACGACGCGTGCCCCTCCATTTGCGACGGAGTGCCAGGTGTCGCGACGACATGCCGCCCTAAGTCCGAACTTGGGCCGAGGTGTCGCGACGACGCGTGCCCCTCAATTTTCGGCGGAGTGCCATGTGTCGCGACGACATGCGGGCCTCAGCGCGGACTGAGGGGCACTGTCGTCGATTTGAGATGTGAAATTTGGAGACTGTGGGCGTACTGTGTTACCGTCGTTGCACGATCGAAGGAGGTCGAAGTGAGAAAGTATCGAGTCAAAGCGGCATCGGATATCCGCATTACGTATGGGGTCGAACTTTGCGAGGGGCTGCGGCATTTCCCGGAGACGGATGGGTATGCGGCGTCGTTCGAGGTGCTCAACAACGAGCTGGATGCGGCGCACAATGCGCGACGTGGATTGCGCAAGCCGATGTTGCAGAAGCGAGCGGCTTTTCGCTTTGCGCATTACAACACGGATCAGACGATTCGGATGATTCACGGGGCGGTGGGGATCGCGGATGGTGGACGCAAGAATGGTCCCATTGCGAAGTTTTTGTTCCCCGAGGGTCTCGGGCCGGTGGTGGCGCCGTACGGGATGCGGCAAATCCCGCCGACGGTGAAGCTCGTCGACGACATGAAGCGATGCAAGGTGCCTGGGAGCGAGGCATTCATAGCGGAGTGGCTACCGAAATTGGAGATAGCGCTCGACAAGCTGCAAACGACGGCGAATGCGTATAGCAGCGCGCGCAAAGCGTACCTCGAGGCATTCGCGGACGAGGTTGCATTGCGGGGCGAGCATTACCATGCGGTGGACAAATTGATGGGCCTCGTGCGCGCGGCATTTCCGAACGACCGCGTGCGACAGGATTTGGTGTTCCCGGTGATGGACGACGATAGCGAGAGCGACGAAGGCGAAGGCGAGGGGGAGGGCGAGGCGTAGAGGCGTGGCATCGATGGTCCTCGCGGCCCTGGCTGGAGTGAAACCAATCGCATGGTCGTGAGGATGCGGGGGGGACGACCCGCTCGGCGCTAGTTGGACGCATGGTCGAGGGATTCCCGGCGAAGAAAGACTTCGCGCCCGAGCAATCGAATCTCGTCAATGGGCCTGCTCGAGACCACGATTTCTGTCGTCACTGTTACGAGACGGCCTTGCATAGCTAAAAACTCGAACTCGATGTCCTCGATCTCTTCACGATCCTCCGCATTGTCTTTCTCGAGCAGGAAGTAAGGAATAGGGATGCATATAAATCAATCGGCGGCTAGGAAACGTCGCGCCCACGGAGTCAAAGCGAACGCATCTTCGAGTGGTTCACCTTGGACCGCCCAGTATTCTATCTGATCCCGATGCAATCCAAGGTGCGCCCGAACTGTTTCCACGAGCTTGGCCCACGCTCTCGAGCCGCGTTCTTCATCTTGCTGCACAAGATCATTCACGACATCTAGTGCCAGTTGTATCAGAACACGTCGCTCCGTGTTACCATAAGCGGGGTTTCCATATGCAGCCAGGTATCGATATAGGTGAGCTTCGCTGCGAAATTCCTCCGATAACTCATAAGCCCAGTCCTGCGTGTAGGAATCGCCCTGGGGCAACCCCAAGTCTTTGCAGATTCGCCGAATCGCGTTCGCTTCATGCTGTGCCATGACCTGCTCTCCTCTTGCTCAGTTTGGGTGGGCGGAACTAAAGGGGAATGCAGAGTCCCAAGTCAGTTCGGCAGGTATCGCCGGAGTTCGTCTACCGCACTCGATTCTAAACGATTTCTTTGACACGCCGAGGCAACTTGCCTTGCGACTCGTCGTAGTTGCTTACTGAAATCCTGGAGGCTGACCAGCTCCTCATGGACAACGCCGCCGCCGGTCCGATCTTCGATGCATCGTATCTGCACGTCATCTCCGTCTTGCCGTGTCAGCGTCAGCCAATAGGGGCCATCCATGAAGTAAAGATTGACCTCACGCTCGAAGCCCCGTTCGAGCTTCGCGAGCGCTTCGAGTCACCACGTAGTCACGACCACCGGGAAATCGCTCCATCCTTCTTCGGGAAATTGAGTGCCACCGAAATCGATGTACAAGATGCCCGTTATCGAGCCCATCCTACTTTGGTGGAGGGGGTTGCGTCGAAGATGATTTGCATGGGGTACTTGCGGAATCTTGACCCGGCGGCATCCATGATTTGCACGCGGGCAATCGGCGAGGGTGGTGAGGTTTATGGTGACAGATTGTAGCTACCAGAAAATTCAAGATGATGCGGACGAGTCGTCGAGGTCGTCGTCTGCCTCCTCTTCAGAATCGTTTTCGTCGTCGCCGACGATCTCAATTCCGACGAGAACACCATCTGTGTCGAAATCGAACACCACATAGGGTCCTTTGTAGGCCCCCATAAGATCCACCAACGTGACGTTCTTCGCGTTTCGTAGAACTCCTGGATGTGTCGGCAGTTTTAGATACGCCGTCGTTGGACCAGTGATTTGAAGCTCGAATTTCTTCGTAGTCACAGCAGCATCCTTTTTCATACCTAAGGCGTCGGAATGACAGGCGTTCCTTTTCCCTCAACCCAATTTAGAACGGTTTGGAGAGTTAGCTTTCGACCAGATTGCCGGTAGACGACTGCACCACCTTTGCCAAAACCTGGAACGATAAGATGCCCGGCAGCATCTTTGACTGTTCCTGCCGGGAGACCGTTTTTCTCGATAGCTTGGCCGAATACTTGCAATGCCTCCCGAGCTTCCTTGGCCGATTCAAACCCGGCACGTTCTATGGCACGAGGTGCTGCATGAGCCATCTTGGAATTTACAACCCGCAGGCCTGGCGCCCTAGCGACGGCCCCGACCGCCATATCATCCAACGGCCCAGGCGTCAAGATCGTCGCTGCCGTCAGGATCGCCTCAACGACCAGATTTTGCCGGGCGCGACTCCTGTCATTGCCCGCCTCCCCGCCAATCCGCGGCCGAAGCATAATCGTTTGGCGTTCTGGGCCAAACGCATGCCGCAAGTCACGTGCGAGGCCAGGGTCGTCCTCGATGATGAACGTCCTTCGGCCAGCGGCAGGATCGCCGGCCACGAGCTGATCGAATGTTGTAATGGGCGTGGAATAGCCAAGCTCGATATCCGGCGGATATACCCCAAATGGATCGTCCGTTCCCGGACCCGACGGATGTGGCGTTTCAATGACAGGTATTTCGATCACGTCACCATTGCCCGTCGTTCCGACATCGGTTGTCGGCGCTCCAGCACCCACGTCCGCCGCTTGTGACGGTGGCGCAGGTCGCGGTGTTGGTGCCGGCAATTGGTCGAATGTGATGTGAATGCCGAGCTGCCCTGTCTCTTCGACGCGCCACAATCGCCGCGCTTCTTCCTCGGTAAACCCGCTCGGATCGGTGAACGTCAACGGATTGTTGCGCACGTACGTATACGCCCCAAAGCTTTGCCCATTGTACACGTTCGCAATGATCGGATCCGTCGTCGTGAATCGCCCAATGCGTGGGTCGTATACTCTTCCCTTCATGTTCACGAGGCCAAATTCGTCGGCCTCCTCGTGCCCCGTAAATCCCTTTTTCGTTTTGCTCGTGAATGCTATCGCCGGGCCGCCCCAGTCCGGATTTCTGCGCGCTCCAAATGCATCGTAGCTGCGTCGCTCATCGATGGAGCCATTTTCTTTGGTGGTCGTCTCGATCGACCCGATGTGATCGACATGCAGGTAGCGCGTTCCCGGTTCTTGGCCGCCGCGCGTCACAATGGCAATTGTGCGCTCCGGCGAATGCACGTGGTAACGATGCTCGATGCCGCTGGCGGTTTTCACCTGCTCGTAAAGGTCGTCGAAGTAAATGGTCTCCGTCGTCGACGTCGTTTTGCGGATTCGTTGCTGATCGCCGTCGTATCCAAACGTCGTCACCTTCGCACCTTGCGTGATCGTCGTCGGCAAATCGAACGGTGTATACGTAATGGCAACGCCTCCTGGCCGCGTAATTTGATTGCCGACCGCATCATGGTAGAAGTTATCGCCTGCCGCATTCGTAACGGCATGCGGATGCGTGGGATCAGTATACGACAGAATGCCCACGTCGCTTTTTGATACGAGGTTCCCATTGGGCGCATAGCCGTACGACGTGTCACACGGTGCATTCGGGTTCTCGACGAGCCCGAAGTGCGCACACGTGAGCCGATTCAGCCCATCATACTGGAACCGCTCCGTCGTGTTTTGCGCTTGCAACGCATCCGTGCGGCTCTTCAAATTGAGCCGCTCATCCCAGGAGTAAGCCAATTGCTGAATGGTCGCTGCACCCTTCGTCGTGGTGATGCTCTTCAGGGCGCCTTTCTCATGGTCGTATCCACGCGCCGTCGTCACGCCATTGCCAAATAACTCGCCCTTGTACCGGCCTGCTTGGTCGACGTCCGTCAATTGCCAGTACGCATCGTTCGTATACGTGTCGCGCACGCCAATGCGATGACCGTGTTTGTCGTGCTCATACGTTACGCCGAACGGCTCTTCCCCAAGCGCCCACGGATACTCCAGCGCTTTCGGTCTTCCGAAGTCATCGTACGTCATTCGCGCCGTAAACGATTCTCCCGCAACGGAGAGCGTCATCCGTTCGAGCTGCCCTCGCTTCGAATATGCGTACGTCTTGATTCCGTCGGGACTTTCGAGCATGTGCAACCGGCCAATTCCATTCGGCGCTGTATCCCACGTCCACGTCGTCGTCAAGCTCTTTCCCGCGTGCGTATCCGTGCGCGTTTTCACGCGCCCAAGTGCGTCCACGCCAAACGCGATCGCGCGCCCGAGCGCATCCGTCGACGCGAGGACGTCACCGAATCCATCGTTGACGAACATCGTCGTGCCGCGGTCCGGTTCATTCAATTGCCGCACACGCCCGAATGCATCGCGTGTCCATTTCGTTATGGCACCGCCAGGATCGGTCACCGTGCGAAGCGTGTCGAATGGGCCGTACGTGTATTTGGTTTTGCTATTTGCTGCATCCGTGATCGTAACGGGTCGACCCAATGCATCGAGCTCGGTCAACGTGTGCTTCAACAGCGGATCGGTCGAATCAACAACGAAACCATCGTACGATGTCGTGGTCGTCGCGTTCCACGGTGTCGTATGTCGAGTCTCGCGCCCCAACGCATCGAATTCGTATTCATCGAAGAGCAATTGCGCATCCGGCGTACCTTCGGCGATCGGGACCGAACGCTTTGCAATCTGACCGCTCAGATGATCGTATTCGATGAGCTGCATCTGCCGAGGGGGCTTTTTTCCCTCGGGTGCAGGCCCATGCGCATACGTGCGCACGGCGCGCCCAAGGCTGTCGAAAACGGTTTCGTCGTCCGCGCCGCCCGCCGTCGTCGTGCGCTGCTTCATGCGCCACTCGCCGCCGATGTTTTCACGGCTCAACGCTATCGTCGTTTGCGATCCATCCGGGCGTTTCTCGACTTCCAACCTGCCAAAGCCGTCGAATTGCCATTCGGTGACCAATTCATTCGGATCGATCACTTTTTGCAGCGCACCGAATCGCGCATCATGCTCCACCGTCGTTTCATGCTCGAGCGCATTGATGTGCTTGATCGGGAATACGCCTTCGTCATCGTAAACGGTCATTGATTCGCGATGATGACCGAATGCATCGTCCGCAACCAGGCGCGTAACGTTGCCAAATTTGTCGCGCTCATACACAACGGTCAGCTTCGTATCATCGATGCCGTCGCTGCTCGACGTGGATTCCGTTTCCACTTCGCCGTATGCATTCGTCGTGCGCGTGATTGTTCTGCATTGCGTCGCGCCCGTAGCCGAGCTGCATGCCTCTTGCCATTGCGGTTGCCCCAGAATCCACCGGGAGACGTCATTCTTGACGGTGCGCGTGATATGCGTCGTCAGGTCGACGCCCACTGTGGATACGTCAACCTCGAGCACGTTGCCGAATTCGTCAAAGGCCGCTACATCCACCATCGTATCGCGCAGCATCGTCGCGTTTTCCGATTGCGCGATATCGGCTACCCACGATTCGAGCGACCCGACAACATGTTCGGCCTGCATGCGACGAGTATGGTGCTTCGTCGGCAGCGTGAAATACGTTTTGCCGCTATTCGTGGGCATATCTTCAAGCGTAATGTCGACAAATGAAAGCTCGACGCGGCTCGGATTCGGCTCGTTTGGCAATGCCGGAGCCCACCGCCATTGTGATTTCACCTGCCCCGCAAACGGATACACGTTGCGTTCGCCGATGCTGACAAGTGTCTCGTTGTCGTAAAACGTCGCCGTCGTCGCGCCGGTATCCAGGTCCGTCAGGATGCGCGCGCCGAATCCAAGGAAGCCGTGCCCTCGACGATCGTATCGTCCATCGCGATAACGCAGGCCAAAACGACGTTGCCCACCTTGTCCGTCGTTGAGTGCATATTCGCGCACGACACGCCTGGAGCCCACCGCGCAATGCCGCGGGTATGCGCAATCATTCGCCTGATCCCAATGCGACAAATAGAAATCCGTTTCCTTCGGGGGTTGTCCATTCGTTTTCGATGCGTCCGTCAAGTGCCCATACTTGATGGACACATTCGGAATGAAGCCCGGATCCTCGGGGTCATGCTCGTTCATGCCATCGGAAAACCCCACGAGCACATCCGGGTCGGCTGCACGGTTCTTGAAAAGGTGCAACTCATTCCCCAGAAAGATCGCTACATCAGGGGCACCATCACCATTTACATCGCCAATGCGTGGACCGCGCGGGTCCGCCAGCGTAATCGCATCGCCGAGCACGGGCTCGAATGGAATGCCCGCGTCGATGCGATCGAAGGTGAACCCATTCGATCCGCGCGTCGCACGGAGAATCACCCAGCGCGGGATGTCGGGGCTGATGGCATCGACGAGCGGCATCAAAAGATCGCTTTGCCCATTCTGATCGAAATCAGCAACAGCCGCCAAATGGAAATAGGTGGTCTGCGGAATGAGCCCATCCCATTCGAGAGTATTCGCCGCCGTGTCGGCAAAACCTTTGCCCGTGTTGATCCACGTCCACAATCGTCCCGTAGGATCGCCGGACGTTATGGCATCGGGCAACGCATCTCCATTGACGTCAACGAACAACGTGCGACCACCATTCGGAGGTACGCGCAAACTCGTATCGTGCGATTCCCACGTCCCGTCACTGTTGCGGCGAAATACGTAATAGTTCGGTGCTCGTTGAAATGGCACACCGCCTTGTTCAATCATTCCGGGCATGACCAAGTCCACGGTGCCGCTTCTGTCGATATCGACCGTGTGCATTTCGAGGTTGCACGGGTATCCATTCAGCTCGTCGATTGCCGTGCCGATTTGTGCAAACCCACCAGGGCGCCATGCGTGCACATTCCACACGGATTGAGGTAAGTTGTCGCCATGGTCCGTACATTGAATCAGATCCGATACGCCATCGCCGTCGACATCGGCCAAATGCACCGCGCCTGAAGCGCCACGCAGTTGCTTCGGTGCAGGACCCAATGGAAACGGTCTTTGAATGCCCGTGTCGACTTCTTCGAATGTGTCGGTCGATTTCGATAACAAGACGATGTGGTTGTTCCGATTGCCGTACACATCGTGCAAAAGGACATCCGCTCTCCCATCTTGGTCGTAATCGATCGCCGTGCCGAGCTCCGGTTGAAGAAGTCCCGGATCCGATGGTTCCGTGGGATCCTGTTGAAACGACCATTCTTGCAAGAACGCCACTTTTGACGCCGCAAAGCCACCGCCTTGATTGCGTGCAACTCGCCATTCCGTGATCGGATTCGTCGGCGTCGACAGCGTCGTTGTATCGGGCACGAGAAAATCGCCAATCCCATCGCCCGTGAAGTCAGCCAGCATATAACTCGCGCGCTGCGACAGCGGCGCCGCTATCGTCGTCGCAACCTCCACGAACCCCGTTTCAACCTTCGCATATTGAAATCGCGTCGGCGGCTTGCACGCTCCATTCGCACCGCATTCTTCGACCGACGTAAGCAGCGTCCGACCCGTCGTTTCGCTTTGCTCATACTCAAAAGCATATCGACGCACGAGATCGTCGTTCAGCAGCATCTGCGCTTCCTCGAGCTGTAGCGATTGCCGAAACTCCATTCCGCCGGAATACATCGTGCGTGTGTCTTCCTTGGCGGCATACACGAGCGCAACCGCACGCGTCGGCTCCATGCCGTCGAACGCCGTATACCTTATCTCGTCGAGCGCATACTGGGCCGTGAATCCTTCCGCTTCGGCAAAGCAATACCCGTACGTCATTGCATTGCCCCGAGCATCGCGCATTTCATTCGCGAGCCACGCACGCACGGCGCCCCCGAGCGCACGCGGCCGGCTTCCTTTGGTTTTGCCATACTCGACGACATGCCCCGATGGCAAAAACGCCTCGAAATAACGCGAGCCATCCTCCGTTTGATGGCCAATGATTTTCACGTGCGTATCAGGCCACGTGCGGTATTCAGTGGCGTTTGCACTTTGCGAAACGACGACGAGCCGCTTGCCATCCATGCACAGCGCATCATCTGCTTCATATTGCACCGTGCGAAGTTCGCCGTCGATGGCCATCGTCTTCGGACAGCGCGTAATGGCACTGGTGCCCGACAACGAAAAGCCAATTCCGAGCACGCCGTCACCACCAGCACTGCTATAAGATAACTGCAAATTTGGCTCGACGCCGGTTCGCCCAGGCACGGAAACGAGCGGCATGGATAACGTTGCGTCACCAGCATCGCTCACTCCGAATGATACCGACGTCGCCCCGGGGACGATCGTCTTCGATGCGATCGGCCGGGCTACCGGGAGCAATGGATGCTGGGGGATGCAAGCATGAATCGGAGTATTTGCGGGTCGACCCGGCGCGTCGCACGAGCACCCCGCTTGGGCAACAACACACGCAAGAAAAAGGCAAAATGGGATCCATACGTGCGAAATGCGCTGCATGATGGATGCGAAAAACCGATTGGCGAGTATCGATGACGCCATATGCCCGTCCCCTTTGGTAATGTACTTGTCAGACAACCCACGCAGGTATGCGCTGCTTGGAAAAAGCCGTCAAGTGCAGGCCGGACAGGTTTTGTCCGACCTGGTTGGTGCGCCGGGACCATGGCTCCCCTATCGGCGATAATTTTGTGATATGTTCGCAGGCCATTGCGCGCGTTTCCGACCCCTAAGGCGTGCTCTTGCGTTCCAGGACAATCTCACCGTACGCTAGGAAATTCGCTCGGTTCGCAATGATCGTCGGAGGAGGCAGATGTGACGGTGCACCTCGAGCTTGCGGTATTTGGCGGCCGGTGGCACCACGCGGCACCTCCTGCCGGACAGCGGACGTGTGTCGCTCGGTCGAGCCGAAGGCAACGACATCCGCATCGACGACAGCTCCGTGTCGCGGCGTCATGCCGTCATCCACATCGGTCCCGGACCAACCCTGCGCATCGAAGACCTGGGCAGCGCAAACGGCACCAAGCTCAGGCGCGATAACAATGCATCGGGGACGGTGCGCCTCGTGGATCCCGCCTTCGAGATCGCCGCACCGGCCGAGTTCGCGATCGGTGACGCGATCTCGCTCGGCTCGGCCACGATCGTCGTGCGGCGCGTGAACGAAGCACCCGCAGCGACGGGCCGAGCATCGAGCAGCTCGTACATCGTGCGCGATGAAGCGATGAAGCGGCTCTACGCCGTGATCGACCGCGTCGCGGAAGGTTCGATCAGCGTGCTCTTGCTGGGCGAAACCGGCGTGGGCAAAGAGGTCCTCGCCGAAACGATCCATCGTAAATCACCGCGCGCGGGGAAACCGTTTTTGCGTCTGAACTGCGGTGCGCTGTCGGAGTCGCTGCTGGAGAGCGAGCTGTTCGGGCATGAAAAAGGATCGTTCACGAGCGCGATTCGATCGAAGCCGGGTCTGTTCGAGACGGCGGAAAAAGGCACGGTGTTCCTCGACGAGATCGGCGAGTTGCCGCTGGGCATTCAAGTGAAGCTGTTGCGCGTGATCGAAGAGCGACAAGTGATGCGCGTGGGAGGCCTGTCGCCACGACCCATCGACGTGCGATTCATCTCGGCGACGAATCGTGATCTCGCGACCGAAGTGCAGCGCGGGACGTTTCGTCAAGATCTTTATTTTCGGCTCAATGGGATCGCGCTGTCGATTCCCCCGTTGCGCGAACGTCGAGACGAGATCGAGCCGCTTGCGCGAGCGTTTGCGGTGAGTGCGGCGGCGAGCATCGGGCGCAGTCCGCCGGTCATCACGGCGCAAGCGATGTTGGCGCTTTTGCATCACGACTGGCCGGGCAACGTGCGCGAGCTGCGAAACGCGATCGAGCGGGCCGTCGTGCTTTCGGATGGCGTGATTCGTCCGGAGGATTTTGTCTTGGATACGCACGGCGATGCGGCGAGGCAGCCGGCCGCGTTTGGGACGGTGCCCGCGATGCCGGCGGTGACGTATCGGCCGGTGGACGTGGTGGAAGAGACGTCGCCGCCGCCGGTTCGGGACAACGTGCAGACGCAGCCCGTTGGGAATCTGCGCGAAGAGCTGGGATCGCTCGAAAGGCAGCGTATGATCGACGCTCTCGAGAAATGTGCGGGGAATCAGACGGCAGCGGCGGCGCTCTTGGGGATCCCTCGGCGAACGTTTGTATCCAAACTTTCGGCGTACAACATCCCAAGACCACGCAAAAAAGGCTGAACTTCGGGCAGGCGTCGAGGTTTGACGCCGCGGCTGAACGATGCTCGTCGCATTCGTGGAATTTCTGTCATACTCGGCTTTGGCGAGGACACTGAATGGCGGTCCGAAGCGGGGTTTTCCTACCAACGAACTCGCTCTTTCACGAGCGGTATCGGATTGTTCGCGGCATCAAGGCAGGCGCGATGGGCGCCGTGCACGAAGCGCGGGACGAACGCACCAATTCCCCGTGCGCCCTGAAGACCATGCTTCCCGGTGTGCTCGACGATGAAACGGCGCGTAACCGGTTCGAGCAGGAAGCAAGGATCACGGGCGACATTCGCAGCGATCACATCGTGCGCGTGACCGATGCGGGCGTGGACGAAGAGACGGGCATGCCGTTTCTCGTGATGGAACTGCTGCAAGGCGAAGAGATCGGATCGCTCATCAAGAAGCGCGGTCACATCCCCATCGACGAAGCGCTTCTCTACTTGACGCAGGTCGCTCTGGCGCTCGACAAGGCGCACGCGGCGAGCATCGTGCATCGCGATCTGAAGCCCGGGAACTTGTTTCTCACGCAGCGCGACGATGGAAGCCCGTGCGTCAAAATCCTCGACTTCGGCATCGCGAAACTCATGAGCGAAGGGCAAACGCACGCGACGCAAACCGTCGGCACGCCGATGTACATGGCGCCCGAACAGATCATCGGCAAGAGCGCACTGATTGGTGCACCAACGGATATTTTGTCGCTCGCGCACATCACGTACACGATGCTCGTGGGCGAATCGTACTGGCACGAAGAAGCGAAGAAAGTCGGCGTTTACGCGCTCATTCAGCACGTCGTGACGGGACCGAGCGAGCTTCCGACGAAGCGTGCTGCGCGGCGTCGCGGGATGATCCTGCCCGACTGGTTCGATTCTTGGTTTGCCCGGGCAACGGCCAATCACCCGGACGATCGCTTTCAGCGCGCGACCGAAGCGATGGCGGAGTTCAAGGACCAGTTCCAGGAATCGGGACCGATGTCGTTCCGCCAAGGTCCAAAGCCGCGGCGTGAAGCAAGCTCGTCCGACATCACGTTGATCCCGGAGGAGCTGGACGAGGCCAAGGAATCGGTTTCGAGGGCATCGGGGGCGAGGACATCGGAGGCACGGGCATCGGAGGCGCGGGCGTCGGAGGCGCGGGCGTCAGAGGCGCGAGCGTCCGAGGTCAGTTCGACGACGCGCAAGCCTGTGGAGGTCGATGCGGCGCCGGTGTCGCTCAGGACCGCCAGGCGATCGCGATGGGTGCCGACGCTCGTGGCGGTCACGTGTCTCATGTCGACCGTGGCATTGGGGCTTGGGGTCAAGATGTTTCTTGCTCAGCCGTCGGGCCCGCCGCTCATTGCGGAGCGTGCGTTTCAAGGAGCGCTTCCTCCTGTGCCCGAGGTGAAGCCGCCGCCTGCGCCGACGGCGTCTGCGGCTCCGCCACCGCTTGACGAGCCGATGGAAGTTCACACCGAAGTGCCGAAGCCAGCGGCGACTCCGGCCGCGGTGGTGGTGCCTCAGGCAGGCACGTCGAATCCGGCTCCGACAGGCAAAACCTTGCCAACGACGCCAACGTCAACGAAATCTCCGCCCACCAAACCCACGTACGTGCCGCCGGGGAGCATCGATTAGGAGTATTCGGCGATGCAAAGTCTCCTCGAAAACAAGTTTGCCCCCATTTCGATTGCATTCGTCGTGGCGGGCGCATTGATGTCGGCAGCTCCGGCCCATGCGCAGCAGCCCATCGACGAGCAGAAGCTCAATGCGATTTTTGCCGAGGCGCGGTCGGCCTTCGTGGCTGGGGATTATGCGACGGCGTGTCCCAAGTACGAAGAGGTGGTGCGGATAAAGCCGGGATTTGGCGCGCGCATTGGGCTTGGGGATTGTTATCGAGCGCAGGGGCGTCGTGCGAAAGCATGGGAGACGTACAAGGGCGTCGTGGACGAGGCGCCCGAGGTAATCAAGCGAGCGAAGGGATTTACGGAGCAATCGACGGCTCGCAAGCGAAGGGACGAGGCGCAGGCACGTATCAATGAAATCGAGCCGAAGCTTGGTTGGGTGACGGTCGTGGTGCCGGAGGCGGTCCTTTCGTTGAAGGATGTCGTGGTCAAGCTCGATGGTGTGGCGCTCGACCGGGCGAAATTGGGAATTCGATTGCCTGTGGACAAGGGCGATCATTTGGTCGACGTGTCGGCGCCGGGGAAGAAGGCTTTTTCGAAGAGCATGGCGCTTGGGGAGGGGGCAGATTTGTCGGTGGCCATTTTGCCGCTCGAGGACGACGTGCCGCCTGTGAAGCCCGATCCGGTGGGCCAGGCGGATGTAAAATCGGCGCCCGATGCAGGGCAAGTGGGCGTGACCATTCCACCTTTGGGGGGCGAAAAGCCACCGCCGGACAAGGTGCAGCCGATCGATACGAAAGACGGTTTTTTCAGCACGCAACGAATCGTTGGCTTGAGTCTTGGTGGGGTGGGGGTTGGGGCGTTGATTGCGGGGGCGGCATTCGGGGTTCAGGCCATTGACAAGCGGGACGAGAGCGAAGCGGGTGGCCATTGTGTGGGAAATCGGTGTGACGATATCGGGCTGCCACTCCGGCAAGCGTCGTACGATGCGGGCAACGCGTCGACCGGTTTGTTCATTGGCGGTGGCGTCATGCTTGCGGCCGGTGCCGTGCTTTTCTTGACTGCGCCGAAGCGCGCACTTCCCGTGCAAGCGACAGTCGTGGTGGGCCCGTCGAGTCTTCATTGCGTTGGGCGGTTTTGACGCCCGAGAGGAACCGCGTCATGCGTCGTGTGCTCGTCAGCAGCCTTGTCTTGGTCGTTGCGGTGGCGTCCGTTGGTTGTAATGAAATTCTCGGCGTCGACGAACCTGTTTTCGATTCGTCGATTACGGGCGGCGGATCGGGCAATGAAGGCGGCCTGGGCGGCACTGCGGGGGCAGGCGGCACGGCTGGCAGCGCGAGCGGTGGCAATGGCGGTGCTGGAGGTATGGGGGGCGGCAATTGCATGCCGACCGAAATGGCTTGCGACGGCGTCGACGACGATTGCAATGGTCAGATCGACGATTTGCCACTGCTCACGTGTGGCGACGGCGTGTGTCAAGTTACCGTTCCTTCGTGTGTCAATGGGAAGCTTTCTGAATGCATTCCTGGGCCTCCGACGCCGGGCGAGTTATGCGACGGCGACAACGATGGCATCGACGACGACTGCGATGGTTTCGTCGACGAAGGTTGTCCGTGTGTCGAGGGGCAGGTCGAGGTTTGTTATACGGGTTCTCCCGAGACGAGAAACGTGGGAGCTTGTAAAGACGGCACCCAAATGTGCACGGGCGTCAACGAGTGGGGACCGTGCGCGGGTGACGTTTTGCCGACGCTCGAGGAATGCAATGCCATCGACGACGATTGTAATGGTCTGGTCGACGATGGATTTGGCGAAACCACTTGTGGCACGGGGGCATGTACGGTCAAAGTTCCGAATTGCAATCCGGGTGGTCCGCCGGTGGAATGCATTCCGAACGATCCGATGCCTGAAGCTTGCAATGGCGAAGACGACGATTGCGATGGAGTCGTCGACGAGGACAATCCGGGCAGTGGAATGGCGTGCATGACGGGCGATTTCGGCCCTTGTGCGACAGGCACGACCGAATGCGTTGCGGGCAATATCATGTGCAAGCCCGACGTGATGGCGATTCCCGAAGTGTGTAACAACGTCGACGATGATTGCGATGGAGCGGTCGACAATGGCAATCCCGGTGGGGGGAACATGTGCCCGACGGGGCAGCCGGGCGAATGTGCCAACGGAAGCACGACGTGTTTGGGTGGGGCCATCAGTTGCATTGCGCCGATGCCGACGGAAGACGTTTGCGATGGGCTCGACAACGATTGCGACGGCGAAGCGGACAATCACGGCGTGGGGCTTGGAATCCCGTGCATGACGGGCGTTCCGGGGGAATGCTCGACGGGTTTTACCACGTGTGAAAACGGCGCTTTGAAGTGCAATCCATCGAAGATTCCTGCGCCCGAGGTGTGCGACAACAAGGACAACGATTGCGACGGGATGACGGACGAAGGTAATCCCGGGGGCGGGGCCACGTGCACGGTCGTTGGGCAAAAGGGTGCGTGTGCCGTCGGTACGATCGTGTGCCAGGCGGGCGTATTCACGTGCACGCAGACGGTGACGTCCACGACCGAAGTGTGTGATGGTGTCGACAACGATTGCGATGGTGACGTCGACGAAGGTCCTGCGCTTGCTTGTGGGACGTGTGGTTCGGCCATCGTCGCGAGCGGCTTTTGCGCGAGCATGCAAACTCCCGCGACCGTGACGCTGACGGAGACATGTAAACAAGTATTCCCGGCGCCGGCGAATACGAGCATTCCGGTCACCATTGCAAATCCCGGGACGCAATACTACGTTTCGCCTTCGGGCAGCGACAACAACGACGGCACGAGCCCTGCCAAGGCGTGGGCGACGCTTTGCCGTGCCATTGCGATGGTTGGTCCTGGCAATACGATTTTGGTTGCACAAGGCACGTACTTGTCTTCGTCCGTGGTCATTGCCAAGGGTGTCACCGTCAAGGGCGGGTACAATCCCGGTTTCAGCATTTGGAACCCCGAAGCGTATCCGACCATTTTTCATGGCCGTTTGACGCTCGATCATGCGTCTGCCGTATGGGGCGGGTTCCGCATGATTGCCAATCCGATCAGCGCGGCGCAATCGCATCATTCGCTCAAGGCGGGCTCGTTCGTGCGTAATTATGTCGAAGCGGTGTTTGCGAGCGGCGTGACGACGCAATCGAGTGCCATCGATGCGACGGCGTGTCCCGGTGCGTCATTGACGCTCGTTGGCAACGACGTCTACTCGGGGGCTGCCAATGCAACGCCGCTGCGGGCCATTGGTTTTGGGTATCAAAAAGGCGCCGTGATCATGGATTCGAACCGCATGTGCGCGCAGGGCAAGACCAATGGCCAAGCGTTCGTCGTGAATGGATTCGGTCCGAATACGGCCGATGCTGGAAGTCTGTTGCTCAAGAACAACTTGCTCGAGACGGCGAACAGCGGTGGTTATGTCATTTTCCTGGCGGGCCAGAATGGCGGCGTCGATTTTACCACCATCCTGACGAACAATACGCTTCTCGGGGCAGAATCCGGTGTTGGAGGTACGGCCGCGTCCAACAATGGGAAGATGCGCTGGCGCATGACGAACAACATCTTGTTCAACCTGGTTGGTACGGGTACGGGCGTATCGCTTGGCGCGGGAAGTGGCGTTTCCTTCGATTCAGCCGAGAACAATCTCGTCTTTGGTTTCTCGAACAATGCGCTCGCTCAGCCGACGCCGTCGCCGATCAATCTGAACAACGATACGACCAACATGACGTCGGCCGCGGCGGTGTTTTTCAATGCTGCATCCGGGGATTTCCGCATCAACACGGGGGCGGCTGGCAAGGCCGACGAAACCGGGAAAAACGTGTACAACGTGGCTGCATACGGGTCCGTGACGACGGATATTTACCAGTCTTTACGACCCATGGCCGGCACTTGGGATCGCGGCGCGTTCAAGAATTGAATTGTTTGGGGCTAACGAATTTTGATTAGGCCGGGGGTATGGGGGGCAGAGCAGTCGGCTCGTCTTTTGGGTCGTAGACCCAAAAGACTTATAGAGCCGCCTGCGAGCCCCCCATCGTGACTAGCCTCGCGAAGCGCGTGTCTCACACGCGCGAAGCGAGCGTCCAGATCTAGACCTGCCTTCAAAATTTTTCGCAATGCAATAGCTCGATCCACGGAAGGGCTGCATCCGCGCCTTTTGTGTCCTCGATGGCCGAATACGTCGCATTTTTGGCATAACCCGACCCGCAGCATCCGGCGGCGAGGGCAATGCCGTGTGAGGTCGTTTCGAGCGCGATTTCGTTCCCGTGCGTGTGTTCGCGAGGTGCGGCGCTCGAAAGGGGTTCGCCACCGAAGGACACATCGGCCGGCGCTCCTTTCGGTAGCCCAACGATGAAACGTCCCTGTGTCGTTGGAGCTTGCTTCCAGCCATTGGGGCAGGCTGCCGCATCGAAAAAGAGCTGCATTCCTGTTGGCAATGGTTTTGCACCAGCTTCCGGCGACGCCGTTTTCTTGCACGCCAGAAGCTGCACGTAAGGAATTCCTGCGGAAGCGGTATCCGACGTCGTCGTGAACGTAATCGACCCGGCTTTGGCGACGCCTGTATTGCCGCCGCTGGCAATTCCCGCATAGGAGATATCGATCAAATCGAGCGAGCCATTGACTTCGTGCGAATGCAAGCGTTCTTCGCCGCTCGCGAGGGGCTCGCCGACGGTGGAGCCCCCGGGAGCTGCTCCAATCGTAGGCAAAATGGCGCGGCCCGCTGCTGCTTTGAAGGGCTGCCAGCCTGCGGGGCAAGCTGGCATTTGGAAAAAGCCGATGCCATTTTGCGGAATTGCGTCGCTTCGAGCATTTGCCGAGCCGCCGCTGCCGCCATTTCCGCCGCTGCCGCCATTTCCGCCGCTTCCAATCGTTGAATTGCCGATGGTGTCACCCGTGGCGCAAGATGAAAGGAATAGGCCCAAAACAAGCGGAGACAAGTATTTCATTGCTTGATGCATGCCGTCACCTGTACGAAAGGAAGCCCCGATGGCCCGGCGCTCGTCGTTCCGCTGATCGAATACGTTTGTGCTTTTGCTCCTTCGACGTTTGCTCCGTCGGCGGCCGCAATCGATTTCGCCGGGAGCACGACGTCGCCCTTGTAGGTATGACTATGGGTGCGATCTTCCTGGTCGCCCAGCGGCGTGTCCACTTGCACGCCCACGTCTTTCCCCTCGGCAGTGGCAACGACGATGCGTCCTTCGACGTTGCTTGCTGGCGCCCACCCAGCGGGGCAAACGCCGCCCGTGACGTGTGCAACCATGCCCGAGGGCACGCCGTCGTCGGTCGATTCGCCGGAAGCGTTTCGCATGCCGAGCAGGGCGATGCCGACGCTTGCGAAAAGCAGGACGCATTTTGCGGTGGATGAAGCGAAGATTCGTCTGCGCATGCACGCTCTGTATCGAGCTGCGCGTGGGGCGTCAATGGCGACGTAAGGAGCAAACTGTGATTAAATGCGCCCCAAAATGTAATCGGCCATTCGCATGGTGAGGGCGACTCCGGTGAGCGTCGGATTGCTGATGCCGCCGGTCGGGAACGCGCCAGAGCTCGCAAGAAAAAGGTTTTTTACGGAATGGCATTCGAGACGATCCGTGGTTACGGACGTTTCAGGGTCGTGTCCCATGCGATGTGTGCCCATGTAATGTCCGCCAATGGAGGGCTCCATGATGACGCGCACGTCGGTTGCACCGAGGGCGTCCATGATACGCTCGATTTCGCGCTTCATGGCAAGGTACCCTTTCGTCTCGTAGTCGCGCATCAAATTGAATTCGATTTTTGCCGCCGGACGCCCAAGCTCGTTCTTCATCGTATCCGAAAGCGTAACGCGATTGTCGTCGTAAGGAAGCTGTTCCAGAAACGCACCGAGCGTCACGTAATGGCCGAATACCTCACGGATTTCGTCAGCGAGCGCTTTACCCCACAAGCCGCTCGTTCGAGCAATTTCGGCGGGGCTCGGACCTGCCCCCTTCCCGCACCATCAACCGTCCGCCGGCATATTCGCCGCGTCTTGGGTGATCATGAAAAAGCAGTGTCGTTGCCGTTTCAGAATCCGTATCGATGAGCATCGAGAACCGGCGCGACTCGACCCATCACGTAAAACTTTGGGTGTTCCATGAGTCCGCGACCGAGTTGACCGTTTTCATTCGCCAAACCCGAATCGAGTAGTAGGCGCACCGTTTCCACGCCCTGGACAGCCAGAATGATGCGATCGGCCTCGATGGCGTGTTCGACGTGGTCCTCGTCCATCCACACCACTCGATGGGCTGCGCCGGATGAATCCTTTTCGATTCGGACGACACTTGCGCCGAGCTTCAATGTGAATCGGCTGTGTTTTTCGAGTGCGTTGACGGTCATGTCGGACGCGTACATCGCTCCAATGGGGCAAGCGCGGCACACGGCATAATGGGCACACTTGGGACGCCCGAGGTGATCGACGCTATTTCGCGCCACCGGTACGGGCACGAGCGGAATACCGAGTTTGTCGCAGCCGCTCTTGACGAATTTGTCGGTGTTCGACATGGGAAAATGCCGGCATTGGATAGGGAGCGCTCCGTCGCGGCCACCATGCAGTATCGTCGCTGCCTGCCACTCCCATCAAGCGCTCAGCCGCTAGATAATACGGCTCGAGGTCGTCGTAATCAATGGGCCAATCGCGCCCGATGCCATGACGCGATCGCAGACGAAAGTCGTTTTCGAGGAATCTCGGCGTGACGGCTCCCCAGGCCAAACTGCTTCCACCGAGCATTCGGATGGCAAACGTATTCATATCGAGGTCGTCGCCGACCGATTCATAGCGCCACGGTCTGAAATTCCACGGAATTTCTCGACGTACGGCGCGTTCGAGCAGGCTGAATCGATCCGAAGTCGGCCGCTTACCAGCCTCGAGCATGGTCACGCGTGTTCCCGCATCGATCAAGACTTTGGCTGCTGCTGCTCCCAAGGGACCCGAGCCGACGATTGCCACTTCGGTGCGTTCCATCATCCCACCCGCGCTTTCCCTGGAAATTCATTCCATCCTACGACGGCCCACCCACGCGCCGTCGTGTAATACCAGGACAATAGCTCCGGCATGACATGGTGGCGAAGTGAGCGAATTGCGCCCGTCTCCGCAAGCAGACTCAGTTTGTGTGGCGAGATGCGGACGCGACGCAGCCACACGGGTAAACGCTCATGGTGTGGATATGCAATGAGGAGCCAATGCAAGAGCCGATCACGATCTTTCATCGATAGCTTCGAATAATTTTTTCGATAATGCCTATGGCTCGATTCGTCCAAGAGATGTGCAGCGCGTCGATATGCATCGAGTACACCTGGCGTGGCGCGTGTTTTTTCATCGATCAATTGGCGGTACGGCGAGGCCTCCAGCGTCGAATCGTTCGTAATGACCTGAAGCAGGGCGAAAATAGTGCGGTGCTCGGCCTCCGACAGCTCGCCCATGGGCGTGTTTGGCTTCAGAATGGCAGAAGTGCGGCACCGGAGCCATTGTCGAAGTCTCTTGTGCATAGAGAAGGGACTCATCACGTCATCCTCGAATTTTCTTCGATTGGCTCTTTCGCTGCGAGTTGCGAAGCACATTCGTGCATTGCATACGAGTCAATGGTTGAAGCCGTGCGCATACGAGCGAGGAACGCATCATTGCTCCCTGGCCGTCCAAGCGGCAATTTCAAGACAACGCGACGGTTACGGAAAGCGTGGAATAAAAATAGAGACCGGCAAGAAAAATCAGCGTCGTTTTGCGGCGCATCGTTGCTCGGCCACGACGAATGCATGTGTTCGTCGCAAGCGACTGCCGCCCGCAGACGGAGCAAGCCGTCCATATCGCAAGTGAATCAATCGGTGAGGCGGACGTTTTCCTCGGCAAAGCAAGCCGAGCACGCATGGTTCCCTTGGTAAGCACCGTCCTTGCCACACTGACGATTCGTCAGAAATACCGATTGCAACGAACAAGAGGAGAAGTCAGGCTGGTGTCGTCGAGACGCGTTCGGGGGCAATTCAAGTTTCGAACGATCGAAACTCGTAGCCGGCGAAGCCGTGTCGTCGCGTGTGGCGCCCGAGGCTCGTCGCGTGGTCCCTGAAAGTGGTCGGCTTCTTGGTCGGGTGGAGCCCTTGTGAAACTTGTTCATATTGATTCTTGCGGCAAAGCTTCCGAGAAGGGATGGCGTGGCAGTGGCGGTGTCGAGCGCCGGGTGTGGAGCAATTCCGCGTCTGGATATGTGCGCAGTACGGTTCGTTTGATTCTTGGTGTGATTTCGTTCCGGCTCATTTGCACCGAATTTACCACCGAAGAGCTTGGTTTTTATGGTCTTGTATGGAGCTTTCTCGGGTACGGCGTTCTTCTCGATCTCGGAATGGGCGTCGCCGTCAAAAAACACACGGCCGAGCTCATTCAACGCAAAGATTGGAACTTACTCGGTCGCCTGCTATCGTCTGTGCTGTTTTGCAATTGTGTCTGTGCTGCCATCGTCGTTGCCGTTGGTTTCATGGCCACGGATCCGCTCCTGCGAGCCATTGATGTGTCCTCCGCCAATCAAGGCAGCTTTCGCCTCGCTTGGCGCGTATTCGTCGTCGGCATGGCCGCCATGTTCCCGCTCGAAATGTTTCGTGAAGTTCATTATGGCCAGCAGCGCATGGCATTTGCCGATCGCGCAAGCACCGTTGGAGGAATCGTATCTTTTGCATTGCTGATGGTCGCGCTGCACAGGCATTGGGGATTGTCTCTCATTATTGGCGTGCAGTTCGCGTGCATCGTGGTGGTCGGCGCCGTACTCGTCATCTCCGCATTACGCGCCATGCCCGAGGTTCGTATCGGCATACGACATGTGTCCTGGTCCGTCCTTCGCGGCATCGTAAGATTTTCGACGCTCGCCTACCTCGTGGTCATCACGGGAATTGTAGTGGCTCAAACGGATCGGCTTTTGGTGGGTGCGCTCCTGTCCGTCTCGTCTGTCGCCGCGTACCACGTGGGAGCAAAAATCCCCGAATTATTGTCAATATTTACGCGGCAACTGCCGGCCGCGCTAGCACCTGCAGCCGCTGCTCTTCACGGGGAAGGTCATCGTGCGAACTGGCAGCGGTTTTTCTTGCGGGGAATTCGATTGAATGCGCTGATCACGACCCCGCTCTTTTTTCTATGCATTTTATTTCTCGAAGGCTTGCTCGGGTTGCTCACGGGCGGTCGAGCTGCGGGGCCTGAAGTCGTTTTGTTGAGCAGGACTCTGCTCGTCTGGAGCTATTCAACCATTCTCACGCATGGCGTCTCGAAAGCCGTATTTTTGATGAGTGGCCAGGAAACGCGGCTCGCCCTATTGCTCGTCATCGAAGCGCTGGCCAACGTAGCAATGAGCTTCGTCTTGGTGCGATGGCTTCATGATCCCATAGGCGCAGCTCTCGGCTCGCTCGTGCCGGCGTTGATCGTTGGTTGGTGCTTTCTTTGGCCATGGGCTGCACGGGAAGTTGGAATGACTACAGCAGAGCTGGTGCGTGAAACGCTCGTTCCTGCATTTCGCGCGTCAGCGCCGCTCCTGGCTTTCGGCACCTTGTGTCAAGTGATTCCCACCCTCGGGTTTCAATCGAATGTGCTCGTATTTTTTGCCGAAGCCATCATTGCCTTCCTCCTTGCCGCTGCGGGTTCCTGGCACTTCGGCCTCACGGCCGACGATCGTGCGGCAGTTGTCGCCAAATTGGGCGGAGCTCTAGGGGGCGTGCGCATTTTGCGCGCACGGTTTTGGCAAGATCGACATTGGCACGATCAGCCGGAGCGATAGGATATGAGCCACACGCGATCTCGACTCAGGATAGGCCACGTAGATATCGACGTCATTACGTTCACGGAAGCACTCGACGAGATCGAGCGTCTCGTGATTGCTCGGCAAGGTGGAATGGTGTTTACTCCGAACGTCGATCACGTCGTCAATGCTGAAAGCAATCTGGCGTTTCGCAATGCATATCGAGCGGCGAGCTTGTCGCTGGTCGACGGCCAGCCTCTCGTATGGGCATCGAGGCTATTGGGAGCTCGGTTGCCGGAAAAGATTTCGGGCTCGGACCTCGTGATGCCTCTGCTATGCCGTGCCTCCCAACGCGGCTGGCGCGTGTACCTGCTTGGCGCAGGCCCAGGAATCGCCGAAAAGGCGGCTACGCTGCTACGTGAACAATATGGCGTCAACGTTGCGGGTACCGATGCCCCGATGGTTCAAATTGGTAATTGGGCGCAGAATGCTCGAGTCGCCTCGGCCATCAGGATAGCGCGTCCCGATCTGGTGCTGGTTGCTTTCGGTTCTCCCAAACAAGAACTATTCATTCACCAGGTTGCGAGCGAATTGAAGCCCGCTGTCTTTCTCGGGGTAGGCGCCTCGCTCGACTTCATGGTCGGTGCAACGAAGCGTGCACCATCGTGGATGTCCCGCGCGGGTTTGGAATGGCTTTATCGTCTCGTTCGAGAGCCGCGCCGCATGTGGCGCCGTTATCTCGTGAACGATCTGAAGTTCTTTGGTATTTTACTTCGTGGTGTTCGAAACGCGGGCTGAAGGCCAGCTCCGAGCGGCAAAATTGATTCAATGACGTGTTGACCGCTATGATGTGGCTTTGACACGTATTTGGCCGGCCTGTTGCTCGATGCTTCGCGCTGAGCTCGAGCGGCGTTCATTCCAAAATGCATGGGCATCCCCAACCACGTCGGGCAACATTGCAAGTTCCTCGCGTACATCCAGCAGGATGAAGCCAATGAGCGCAGCGGGAGCGATTCTCGTAACGAATGCCTGTATTGCAGGTGCGGAATGTTTCCCCGATGCGACAATCACGAGCACGCGGTCGGCCTCACGTACCGCTTGTCGCACGTTCGCCGCGGGCGCGCAGCGTGTGAGCACCTCGATGGTTCCCGAATGACGATCGCAAGATGCCGCACTGCGATGGTCGAGTTCCTCCTGAAGCGCGTTGACGAGTGCATGTGCGTGCGGAAGCTCGAGAGCACTTACCCCGAGCACCAATGTTTTGCCCGTTGACTCTCGCAAAGGTCCAAACAGTTCGGTGACGGTATCGGTCAATGCGCCCGGCACACGAGGCCAACGTGATGCAAAAAGGACGGGCCTCTTGCTCCAAAAAGCAAGCTCGGCTGCGGTATGTATACGAAGTCCTCGTAATTCACCCAGCAGAACGCATATTGCCGCAATCAAGGCTCCCATGAGTGGTCCAAGAAGCGCTACGATCCTACGCGTCGATTTCACAGGGCGCAACGGCGCGCGCGCCGCGGCGAGGATACGCAATCCTGTCGAAGGCATTCTGGCCGCGTCCTCGGCCAGTTTCAAATCTAGCTCGACCGTTGCCGCATGTCGTTCAGCATTTTGCAAATTCGATAGTAGCACCGACGCCCGACCCTCGATGCTCGACAATCGAGCCACGGCTTGCGCGGCGCTTTGCACGAGTTTTTCGTACGTCGCCTGGCGTGAGCTTGCGGCCTCTTGGCTTGCATTTGCTGTCAGAATGCCCTGCTGTGCCAATTCCCATTGCGGATTGCGCCCTACCTTTCGCTCCGTTGTAATTGCTGCCTCCGCAAGGGCCACCTTTTGCTCGAGCATCTTCACTTCAGAGACAAGAGCCTGGACGCGTGGATGATCCGCGGAAAGCCGAGCGCGTGCGGCAGTCAGTTGTGCCTTCGCTTCGCCCAAACGCTTCGCCTCGGGCAAGTCCTCGGTTTGCTGCAGTATCGCCGTTGAAGGTTCTTTGCTCGATGCCCGACGTAGCGCCAATGCTCGCGCTCGCTCGGCCTGCTCTTCGCCGTGCGCGATAGCCAATTCACTGCGTAGTCGCGCTGCTTCCTGAATGGCGGCTTGACGCTCGGCGGGCAGATCGGCAATGTTGTTTTCGCTTCGGAAATGATCATAATGAGTGCGGGCATCGGCGAGAGCCGTGCGTGCCTTTTCTGCATCGACCATGAGCGTGCGCAAATGAATATCGAGTTTGTCGCGTTCGATCTGATGGCGCGTTTCAATGAACGCCTCCACGACCACATTGGCCAGTCCCGCGGCCAATTCACCATTCTTTCCGCGTGCGGTCACGTGGATCAGTCTTGATTCGATGGAGGCGCTCACCTCCACATCTCGCCCGATTCGTTCGAGCGTCGCGTCGATGCTGAGTTTTTGCCGAGCCTTTTCAATGTGTTGCGGCAACTTCACGCTTTCTTGCAGCGTCGCAAGCTCTCGGTCGCCGAACCTTGGATCAGAGCAACGATCGCATTCGATAACGCTTCGTGCCTCGAATACCGCCGGAACGAGCGTCTTGGCGACGACCGCGCCGGCTACGGTGCCCATAACGGCAGCACCCGCAAGGACCCAACGCCGCTGCCATACCGCTATGGCAAGTCTCATCGGATCGATTGGCGCTCCCGCATCCTCGGGCCTCGACGTTTCCTCTACCATGGTCATCGTTCCCAACCGCTCATCGTTGACAAATCTGTGTCGACAGATCGAACGCGGCCGCTCGCGCGTCCTCATAAATGTCGAGAATCTCATGGAGGTGCACGAGCAATGCAGCTTCCTGCACCTCGGGTCGTAGCGCAGCCAATACAATGCGCGTGGTGGCCGTGACGTCGCGCGGCAGCAGGGCAAGTCCTGCAAGTCCCAATGGATCGAGCCTGTCGACGCGTTGGAGATCGATGACGACGCCGCGCGCGCCCGCCAAAATGGCCTTGCGCAAGGCATCACGTAATCGTTCGACCTGGGCGGCATCGAGGCACGGGCCCTCGACATTCAACCGCCAAACGTCGTCATTTTCGATGCTCGTCCAACATGCACGCATTTACTCCTCCCGCTGCCACACATGGAAATAACACCAGCACGTGGAATGGTTGCAGAGTATAATATTCATCCCAGCCAGGATCGACGAATCATGCAACGATTTTTGACTCTCTTCGCAATATCCAAGAGCGTCCCGTTCAAGTCGAAAGTCGACGAGCACTGCTTTCGGCCGGCTCGTATGGGAAGAGCATTGCTGATCTCGATGGTAGCTGCAGGGCTCGCCTGCGGGCCCGCATTGCCTCCTCCCCCCGCCTATCCGACGGCCGAGGATGGACTTGATGCGCCCGAGATAGAAACTCCTCCGGGATTATCAAAAGATTCACCTCCGCCTCAAGCCATACTTCCCGGTGACGTCGTTCGGCTCCGGATTATGTCCGCAGAGTCTTACGAACCCGTTGAATTGTGGGTCGATGACCTTGGTCGGATACACGTGCCGTTCGGCGGTGATGTCGAAGTTTTAGGCCTTGGACTCACCGACGCGGAGTCACGGATCGAGCAAGTCGTTCGTCAATATGATCGATATGCCCGGGTCAGTCTCGCCATGCATTCGTTTTCAGGTCATCGCGTAACGGTGACGGGCGCTGTGGACAAACCAGGCGTCTACGAGGCCCGACCGGGGCTACGCATCGCGGATATCGTTGCGTCTGCGGGCGGCACGCGTGTTCTCATTGCAGGCGCGGAAGCCACCGAAGCGGCCGATATGGAAGGCGCCCGCATCGTACGTGACGGAAAAACACTGCCCGTGAGCGTCAAGCATGCACTTTTCGGGGAATCCCAGCACAACGTATTCGTTCGTCCCGGCGACATCATTTACGTTCCATGGATGGCCAGCCGTCAGATTCCCGTGCTTGGTGACGTTCGCTCCGCGCGTAACGTCCCCTTTCACGAGGGCCTACGTTTGACTGAAGCGCTTGCCGCCGCGGGAGGCCCCTCGCGCACTGCGGATACTGCGGACATTCGCATCGTTCGCGGTCCGCTTTCACGTGCAAAGGTTTATCGTGCCAATCTCGACGATGTCATGAAAGGCGATACGACCGATGTCGTGCTCGCCCCCGGAGACGTCGTTTTCGTGACCGAACATTGGTTTGCAACGACCACGGACGTCATCAACCGGCTCACACCGATCTTGGCTACCGCGGCAGTGTTTTCGACACTGTCACGCTAACAGGACAAACCAGCCTCACTCGCGCCCATGAGGCGTTCGCGATCCAGCCTTGTTCACGCAATGTAATTGCGTGCTTGATCCATACGAATCACCCGTACGTCTTTCGCTTTTCCGAAATGCTCCGCAAGTGCATGCAGTACCGCGACAAACGGCTCGTTCATGGTTCCATCCGGATGGAAATATTCCCAATGGTGCGTGACGAGCACCGTGACGCAATTGGGGCGAATTGCGTCGAGTACGCGCTCGAGCATTCCTGCGGGCGGCTTGTTGTACGACAGAATGCAGCCTGGATGCGTGAGCGCGGCAGTGCGCCCAAGCCGTAAATGCGGTCTTCGTTGAATGAATTTCGCACCCAAGTACGCAGGCCAATGCTGGTGTGGTAGCTTCTTTAGGCTGAGAAACTGTAGCGAAAGCACGTCGAAGCGCTTGCTTACTTCACGAAAACTCGATCGAGAAAGTTGATCTTGTGGTGCGACGAATACAAGTGGTCTGCCGAGCCCCGCTGCCTGGAACATGGCCAGACCGCGATCCAATCGTCGCGCAATGTCCTCCGGCTCGTCACGATCGAATTCGAAACGGCCATTGATGATCTCGTGTGTGAATCCGTGTAACACCGGCACGTAGCCGCTTTCATGCCGCACGTAATCGAGCAGGGCTTGATTCTCTTCCATGGGCTTCGTGCCTGCAATTCCCTCGCTCTTACCATAAAGGAAACCTTCGAGCTCGCCATCGGTCCGGTGAATGTCGGTGCGCACGGAGGGAATCATCGCGAGGTGAATGGGCAAACCTCGATCGAGAAATGGCCTGTAGAGCGGCTCGAGTACCGAAATGGGGGTGGTGCCATTGGCATCGTCATCGCGCAATACGATGTACTTCATGAGTTGCCCCCATTCCACATGCGTACCGAACGGTCTGCGCGGCGTGTCTTTCCGATCAATTCTGCATAAAGATCGTGCATTCGGTGTCCGAGCACGACTGTGTCAAATTTGGTCATCACCATGCGTTTGCCGGCAGCGACGAGTGCCTTTCTGCGCTCTTCGTCATCGAGCGTGCGGCTGAGTGCATTGAAGAACGATGGTGTGTCGTCCAGTTGGAAGAGATGCCCATTCTCACCCTCGCGCACGACCTGTTTCGCTCCCGAAGTTGCGCTCGCGATCACTGCGCAGCCAGAAGCCCATGCTTCGAGAAGCACGAGGCCGAACGTTTCGCTCAGCGAAGGCAGCACGAAAACCCGTGCGCTTTGATAAAGGCCAATGAGCCGTGGATCGTCGGGTGCCAATGGCCCCGGCATGAGCACGCATGTTTCGAGACCGAGCTCGCGAATACGCGAGCGCACGTACCGATCGTGTTCGGCGTCCGTGACGGGCCCGACGAGCACGAGCAGCGCATTCGGTACGCGCCGCATGATCTCGGGCATGCAATTCACGAGAAAGCCTTGATTCTTGATGCCATCGATACGGCCAACGAGGAGCAGGACAGTTCGCCCACGAATTGCGGGTAAAAAGCGTTCGGCCGCGTCACGATGGTTTCGTGCGTAACGCGCCAGTGGCACGCCGTGCGGGACGAGCTCGATGCGAAGCGCGGGAAACTTCGCACGCAATAGCTCCGCTTCGCGTGGGTTCACCGTGATGACCGCGTCTGCATCCGCGAGTACGTGGCGCGAACGCAGAAGCAA
The DNA here is from genome assembly GCA_016715885.1 of Polyangiaceae bacterium. Lineage (NCBI taxonomy): Bacteria > Pseudomonadati > Myxococcota > Polyangiales > Polyangiaceae > Polyangiaceae bacterium. The sequence goes on along the minus strand of JADJXL010000017.1, from coordinate 212,382 downwards.
GCCAAAAAACTTACCGTAGTCGATGCCGCCTCGCGTCGGTGCTGCAAGTTTCTCGGCCGCAGCTTCAGGCAGATCGAGAAAGCCGCCGTGAATGGTCGCCACGAATGGGATATTTCGCTGGCGCGCCACGAGCCGCGCGATACCCCCGAGCCGATTGAGCGTGTGCGTGTGAATCACATCGAGTGACGGCTCCCAAAGAAGATGTAATGGCGCGTCGAAAGACATGAGGTTTCCGCCGACGGCCACGAGGCTTTTTCGATCGGCTGCGCTGGCGCCGCATATTGGTACAAATGCGTGAAAGCGCCGCACGTCAAAGCCGTCATTGCGCAATACGTCATTTTCGATGGCGACGGGCACTTCGAGCTTCGGCGCGTAAACGACCGAGTTGGTGCCATTTGCACGGAGCCCCTTCAGCAATTCGCACACCGCGCTCTCGGTACCTCCCCACTCGCGTGCATCGTATTTGCGAAGGACGTGAGCGACACGTATTTCACGTTCGCCGGTGCGAAAGCTTGCGCGGCGAGCGTTGCCCGTAAAATTCATCACGACCGAGCTCCTCGCTTGATGACGTCGGCAAAAATGCCCATGAGTCGTTCGATGTGATGGTCGGGCAAGAAGCGCTCGAGATAACGCGCTCGGGCTGCTTCTCCCATGGATCGAGCGAGTTTCGGATTGCCGATCAATTGATCGATGGCCGCCGCCAACGCATTGTGGTCGTTCGGCGGGACCGCCAGGCCCGTTTGTCCCGGCACGAGCCATTCCAGGATGCCTCCGACCGCCGAGGCGATGACAGGCGTGCCATGGCTCATGGCTTCGACACCCACGAGACCAAATGGCTCGGGCCAGCGGCTTGGCACCACGAGACAGTTCGCTCGCCGATAATGTTCTCGCAATTCGTGTTGAGGTTTTCTACCTAGAAAAGAAACGCGGTCGTGGATACCCAATTCGTGGGCCAGCATATGTGCATTCGTCATCCACGCGCCATCGCCGATGATTTCGAGTCGCACCGGGAAGACGGTGTTTCGAAGCGCTCGGAGGAGTACGTCCAGCCCCTTGTTGCGTAGGACGCCGCCGACATAAAGCAACTTTGCGTTGTCACGATATGTTGAATGCTCGGGGCCGGGCTTTTCGGCATAAAGTGGTGCAACATGAATTCGCGCGGGATCGAACCCATGCGCAATGGCCTGCTCAGCCATATAGCGAGACGCAGTGACGAACGCGCAAAATTGCTTGTGGGCGTCTTGTGCAGCGATCACGTCAGAAACGGTCCTTAATCGAAATCTAGGAAATGTCGGTGCACGTAGAACGAACCCCAGACACGGATAACACGCAGAGGCGCTCACCGTTCGATTGCAGGTGCGTTTCCCAATTGCCGTATACTTGTGCTCGCGCAGGCAGAACAGGAAGTGATCGTGTAGAAAATTGATGACCGGCACCGGCGAGCGCGTCAAACTTTGTGTAATGTTGGGTCGTATTTGGTGCACGAATACGATGTCGGGTTTCACCTCCTTCAGTTGCGCATCGATGTTTACAATGGGAAACGCACTCTCAAACGTGTCGAGCATTGCTGACGACGTGGGCAGGTTTGGATCGTAAAGCAGTGTTGAACGTACGCCGCGACGCCCGAGCAGATTCGCCGTATTGCGCACATAATGCTCGGCCCCGCCGACGAGTGATCCGTGCGTGTTGACCCAAACGATGTGCATGAATGAACCCCACCTTCCAAAGCAACTCAAGCGCGCGCAATTTTTAGTTTCGATGATTTCCCGAGATGTACGGCCACCGTTGCGCCGAGCAATATGTGCAGTAGAAATGCCAAAGGCGTCAGCCGCACTTCCCATTCAGAGAAACTCTGGCCAAATGCGCCAACCAACGCTCCAAGGACCCCAATGCCAAACCGGGAGCGTAATGCTGATGAACGGGTGCGGAGAAAACTAGCGGCGATCGTGAACCAGCGCGCCCACACCAGCCCGAAGAGCACCACGCCAGGATACCCGGTTTCACCGAGCGTAATGGCGTAGAGACTATGCGCCGGAGCGGCGTGTGCATTATCTACGTGGTGGTGTCGCCGGAGCCGACGTCTTGGAACCGGCGCGTCCGCGCTCGTGTACGCTATATGATATTGCTGAACAATGGTGCTATAACGATTGGAGACACACCACGACCAATTGTTCAATCCACAGCCGAACGGTTCATGTTCTGCAATCCCCTTCGCTAGTATGAGGTAGGCCCGCGTCCTTCCCAAACCGGCCCCCCATATTCTTTGTCGAATCCCTCGGCCTCGAAGCGCGCATTGAAGTTATCATAATTCGCGGCGACGAGAACACCCAAGATGCTCGCGATCGAAACGCCAATGCATGCATGCCGGACGGTCATTTCACGCAGCGATCCGCATGCGAACAGGAGAAATATGCCCACCATCGTCAATGTCACGATGCCGCCGCGCGATACGGTCAGCAATAGCGTCGCCACCCCGAGAAGCGCAGCCACTGCGCACGTTCGCCGCAATGCGCGTGATGCATCCGACGCTGCGACCGTCGCCATCATTGGAATGGCCATGAGCTCGTACATCGACAAGACATTGCAATGCGCAAATGAGCCCTGTACGCGCGGCTGCTTCCAAAAAAACCGACAACGCAATGCATACAAGAACTCGTAAGCCACCGCCAATGAAAGCGCCCAAGCAATGATGGATAGCTCGCGATCACCCTTCACGTAGCGCGCCATGGTTACGAACACGAAAATGTGTCGCAACATGTTCGATAGCTCGAAAAGCCCGAAAATGGCGGGATCAGAATATGCCACGATGAGCGCATTGTATGCAAAGAAGACGAACATCGGCCCAAGCCCGGGAAGCCAGGCATTTTTTCGTTCGTTCCGTGGCAAACTCGCGAGCAACAAAATCCAGATGAGATCGACCCAACTGACCTCAATCCCACGCGTCGTGCCACGATACCATTCTCGGCTGAGGAAATTGATGTCCAGCATGTCCGTGCGCGTCGTTCCGAATACGAGCAAAAACGCGCACGCATCGCGTAATCGCGCACTTCGAGAACAGACGACGCGGCCCACGGTCAGCACGAGCGCAAAGGCCACGGAAAAGATCGCGTGTTTGGCTTCCATCCCCGCCTCAATCAGCGATCTTCCCGCGCTCCAGATCCACCGAATCGTTCGAGCACGACGCGTTGCCCAAGGCTCGCATCTCCACCCGCTCCAGCACGCCTTCGCTCCCCGTGCCGGTGCCCGCGATAATAACCAAAATGGAATGCCGCTCGCCGCACAGGCGATTCGCAAAGACCTTTCCAATCCCCTCGTGCCGCATGATAAGCAATATCGCGAGCAACTCCACCCACCGTGCGCCATGCAGCCTGCGCCAATGAATCGGTATCGCCGTTGATGAATGCGTCCGCCTCGCCCTCGATGAATCGGCGCCCAAATGCCTCGCGCAACGTGTAATTATGCGAATGCATTACGACGGAATTCGGCACGTAGCGCACGAGATGACCATTCTTTCGCGCCCACATGCCCCACTCGATGTCCTCCGAGCCGAAGGCGGCCGTATGAAATGGATGCTTTCTCCAGGCGGATCGCCGCATCGCTGCAAACGGCAAAGAAAGCGGCATCCAAGGCGGCGCGTCCCCTTCGGCTGGAAAACTAACCTCGTAATCGCGACGCACCCACGTCGCAGCCTCGGGCCGAGGAATCTGCCGAGCAAAAGACGCCACGACCCGCGGCTCGTCGAGTGCCCCCACGAGGCGCTCGAGTGCAAATGGATTGAGCGGCACGGTGTCCGAATTCTGAAAGACGAGAATATCACCTCGAGCCACTTCGATGGCTCGATTCAGCACCGCGCCTGGAATGTACGCCGACGGCGGAATACGCAGCAGCCTGGGGGTAAATTGATTGACGATGTCGAGTGTTCGATCGGTCGAACCCGAATCGATCACGACGAGTTCGAAATGACGCACCGTTTGCGAATGAAGTGCTCGCAGCGCTTGCTCCACGACCCAATCCGCATTTTTTGTGCGCATGATGACTGAAAGTTTCATGATGATTGCCTCGCCATTTCAAGAGATAAGCCCAATCGTTTCGCAGTCGTATGAAAATTGGGGTCCCCGTACCTGGCCCAATGCATGAGGTAAGCGTTGCGCAAATCGGACGAAGACTCACCTTTCGCTCGGAGGAGCGATTGGGCGAGCCGTGCATCATTGTCGTCGGTTGGTCCGTAAAGCACCGTTGGTAGCACGGCCGCCAGCAATTTGCGGGGATGACTCCGACGAACCACGGCTTCGATGGGCGACGGCAAACCCATTCTACGCGGATAAGTCATCCACGAGCGAACGAGCTGTTTCGACGCTGCGATGAAGGATGCCGCACTACGCGCCTCGGCAAAGAGGATTCGCTCGGCGTGATTGCGAAATGTGCAATGGGGATCTCCGCTGCGAAATCGTTCGAACGCAAGGTGCGCCTGCGGGAGGACGCTCCGCACGCGTCCGACGAAAGGCTGGAGATCATGTTCGAGATGCCGCGCGTATTGGGGTTCGAATCGGAACTCCGCTGCTTCATCGTATAACTGCGCCAAACCCGGAGCATTCGCCGATAATTCCCGCATGCGCCTCTGTTTTTCCGCATAACTTGCGTGATACCGACCACGCGCGAAAAGCAGTGCATCCCCATGCCCGATGATCGCTTTCATCATGTGTTTCAAGATGAATTCGGCATTTTGCTTCGAAGTGATCCCGCGTTCGAGAACCGCATCGTTGATGACGAGCAAAGAGGCGCGGTTGACGAGTAAATTGTGGACATCGTCGACTTCCACCGCGCTGGCCGCAATTGGGCGCAGGGACGGAATGAACGAGGCATCCCCCAAAATCGTGCGATGACCCCACCGCAGATCGATCCATATGACACGAGGAGGCGAATGCCGCAGCTCGATGTCGCTGATGACGCCCGTGTCGATACCGATTCCTTCTTCGCGTACGATGGGCGCGAGAACATCGTCGAGTCGCCGCTTGAGGGACGTCTTGTAGAGCGCACCAAGCGCCGTCGTTATCAATAGAAAATCGAGATTGTTGTGCGGCCGCTCTTCGCCGTTTTCGCAAACGACGCCCCCTTCGCCACGACCATAACCACCCAAAAGCACGAACGCCCGGCACTCGTTGTGATTGAAATGTTTCGCGACGAGCCCCGCGGCCCGAGCGACCACCATTCCAATATGTCGTTCTACCCGAGACGATCCACGCAAGGTGTATCTCAGAGCGGAATGCATCGTACTCATGCGCATACCGCTTCCGAATGAGCAAGACCCAAGTGCCCGCGAATCACGCCGGCAACGTCCGTGAGTTTCTGGCAAGCGGAAATCGATACATCGTCGGAGGAGAGCGATGCAAGCGATGATTGCGTGCCGATATCATAACCATGCATTCCTTGGGCTTTGCCTCCAACCCAACTCGGAGCGAAAATCGTTCCCTCCGGCAGGAGCCATAATGCTCGTCCATATGGCGCCCCGGACACCGGCACATCCCGCGCACGCATCGCATTCAGATCGAGCCACGAACCTGGGATACCGGAGCGCTCGAGCTCCCTGCGCGCTCGCGAAAGCGCTCCTGCATCGGCCCAAAATCGCAGCATCGTGCTATCGACGATGGCGCGTTCAATGCCCAAGCGGCTCGTGAGCGGTCGCGGATCGACGATACGCGCTACGTCCGCCATTCCGTGATCACCCACGACGATGGTCACGAGCGGCCGCGCGTCTTTGGCGAGCAATTCTCGAGCTCGTGAAATGCGCCGCGCGATTCGAGACAATACCGCATCCGTTTTCGCATCACCATTACCATACTGGTGCAAGTGCCCGTCGAGCTCCGCCGAATATAAGAATGTCAAATCGGGCCGCAGATGTTGGATCGATTCGAACGCTTTTTGCCAACGTATCGTTTCCGGCAGTTTCCAATTCGCCGTAAATACGCTCAGGCCCGAGGCTCTCGCGTCGGCAAGGAACGTGCGTGCCCGGCCGATCATATCTGCCTTGAAGAGATCTTCGCGTTCGGGGATTTCGAGCCACTGGAAGGCTTCGGGAGGCACCTTGTGCAATGCAACATATCCCGATAGTCCAGAATGGCGCGCAAGCCAGGCGGCTGCCGTACGGCGAACGAGATCTCGTTCGTGAAGAGCCCGCGGCAAAAGTCCCAAGAGCGACAGCGGAGAAAGCACGTCGTCCCCATTGGCATTGCGACGCGAAAAGAGACACATTCTCCCATGGACCGAAGGAGCGGCCCCTGTGAGAATCGTGGGCAGCGCTCCCGCTGAATATCCGAGTATTCCTCGCAATGCGCGATGGTGATGCAGAAATGCCATTCGATCGCCGAATCGCTCGAGTTGCGCCGGGCCGAGAGCGTCGACGAAAACCACGAGCACTCGGCAAGAAATGTCGCTCATGACAATGCTCTCATGTAGGGTGGTGCATCCGGTTGACAGGCTTTCCCTGGCTGGCGTGCCTGCCGCGTTATCAGTCGTCCCAGGCAACGCAACACCAGGACGAAGTCCAAAATGAAGTTCTTTTCGTGCATGTAATAGACCCGAGCTCGAAGCCTCGTGCTCGCGTCCGCGTCGTCGGGCACGAGGCCCGCGTCGATTGTAATGAGACCCAAAGGTGCCGCCAGCGACTTCCAGTACAATGCCGGAGAAACACCTGTCGGCAAATCGTCGGTCCACTCGGACAAACCAATGAAGGTACGGTGGCCACGAGCTGTTTGCAGGAGCATCGAAAGGAAGGGGAACGATGGACGTCGAATGCGTTTCGATTGGCCAAACCGCGCTTCGATCGCTGCTTTCAGGTAGATCGCGAGCAAAATGGGTGCGAGCAACATGAGCAGGATGAGCGTCAGGCTCCGCCATATCAAATTGCCTCGGTGTGGTTTGTCCCGGGGAGCAAGCAACAATGTTTCGTCGATGGTCGCATGTTCACCGGTGAACAAATCCTGTGTCCCTCGCGAATCGATCGCGATTTGGGATAAAACCAGTCCTTCCCCGACGATGGTTCCCGGCGCAACCATTGAATTTTCAATTCGCGTTCCGCGTTCGACGACGCTGCGATCACCCAGAAATACTCTCGGTCCAACGCACGCTCCGGCACGAACGATCGTGTCCACACCCAAGAGCACGGGAGGAATGATCTTCGCGGTTGGATCCACATATGCGCCACGACTTGCCCATACACCACGCTCACGCTCGGACGCGTGTAGCAGCACCCCACTTCCCGATTGTCGTGACAGTCGACCTTCGAGCACCGTAACGCCGACCGCAAACGCATCCGCTAGAGATCGAATACGAATGGCCCAAGTCTCGCCAGCGTCAGACGCCGGCTCTGTTGCCGGGCCCAGGATTCGCACCGCGCTGCCATCGAGCACCTCCTCGAGCGCTGGCGGGGCAGGCAGCGCCACCAGTGTGCCTTCGGGGCTCGCATGAGCACGAATGGCTTCGAGGTCGCCGCCGCAGAGCACGTCCGCTGGAATGGCCAATAGATGCGCAGCATCCGGAAAGCCAGCTCGGCGCGCAATCTCCCGCGGCGACAACGCCTTGCCGCTCATGACGAGGCGCACGTTGGTACCAATGGCGTCGCGGCGCGCGAGCCATTGCCCCAAGGCTACGCTTTCCGCGGACGACCCAATCTGAACTGCAATTCCCTTGCACCGCGCCGAACGCAGCCATTGAATTTGCCTTGCGACGAGAGGTCGACCTGCAATGGGCATGAGTCCGGGCGTCGACGTGGACTCGATTTCATGAATTACGGCGTACATGGACCCCTCTCCATCGCAATCAATGCGTAGATCGCTCGATCAGTAGGCGCCTTTTCCCGTGATGACCGCCGGAATCGTCCGCGCGAGCACGCGAAGATCATCCACCGCCGACGTCCGATCGATGTACTGAATGTCGAGTTGCACTTGCTGCTCGAAGGAAAGGTCGCTCCGACCGCTGACCTGCCATAGGCACGTCAATCCCTGTTGAACCTCGAGTCGCCGCAGAGCAATCGCATCGTATCGATCCACTTCCGTGCACAATGCGGGGCGCGGCCCAATGAGCGTCATGTCACCGACGAGCACGTTCCATAGCTGCGGAAGTTCGTCGATGCTGAATCTCCGAAGCCATCGCCCAATGGGCGTGATGCGCGGATCATTGCGCATTTTGAAGCGGATCTCATTCGTGTCCGATACGAGCGCTGCTCGTCGCGCTTCGGCGTCGACATACATCGTGCGTAACTTCAACATCCTGAAGTCGCGACCGTGCTGCCCAATACGCCGCTGCGCAAAAAGCACCGGACCCTTGCTCGTGACCTTGATGCCACACGCCGCCATGAAGAGAATGGGCAGCGCAATCATCAAACCGAGCGCTGCAGCCACGACGTCCACGGCTCGACGCATCCGCCGACCAATGTCGAGAACCCACAAGAGCCTGCGGAGGAAAAAACGTCGCGCTCGCCCCAATGACGTCGACGAATTCATTTGACGTCGAAACGTTCCGGTCGTTGTCGTCGCGCATCGTGCGTCCATGGTCAAATCACCTGCTTTTTCTCAACGTGGGGTGTTCCCCAAATCCACGGATTCCGAGGTAATCAAAGTTCGGGCCAATACGCGGAAGACCCGAATGCAGGAAGATCTCTGGCAATCCGTTGGCGCTCGGCACGAATTTTTCGGCCGGAACGTTAGAAATTCGCGTTGCAGCGGATGTCACCGCCGAACCGCGGCACGGTTGAGCACACTCGCGGGCGGCTTCGTGGGGTGCCTGTTACTCGCCGGTGCATCTGTCCGCACATGGCTCGGGCCCGGATCGTGCAAAAGAACGCAAAACAAACAAAGCACGCGATTCGGGAAAAGAGGCTTGACATGCTGCGACTTGCATTGCCCCTCGGCGGAACGGATTATGGCCGGTCGGGAATTGGAGTTTACACACGGGCCGTCGTTCCGCGCCTTGGCAGCGCGCTGGCAGCTTCGGGCGGGGAGCTCGTCGTGTTCGGCACACCCAGCGACCTGAAAGCATATGACGATATCTTGGGTGATGCCCGGCGCGTCGTTCTTCCGTCGCCATTGACACCGCCCGGTTTGAATGCACTCTTTCATCTCGTTGGTGGCGGTTTTCTCACCATGCGTACCAAAGCAGCCGTATTGCTTCTGCCCGCGGCAAATCGTCGTATGGTGGGGACGTCATCCATTCCCACCGTCGCAGTCGTTCATGACATTGCTCAGCTTCATGTTCCGGGCAAATACGACCGCCTCCGCATGGCCTACCTTCGCTATTCAGTCATGCCCGCACTTGCGCGAGCTTCGCGAATCGTTGCGGTCAGTCATTACACACAGAAAGACATTGCCGACGCATTCGACTGGCCCCTGTCGCGCATTTCAGTCGTTCCAAACGGTGTCGATGCCACACGATTCACGCCGCCATCAAATGAAGACGAACGTGTGCGCATGACAAGAATGAAATTAAAAATCGAAGCTCCCTATGTCTTGTACCTCGGACGCCTCGAACACCCGGGCAAGAACCATTTGCGTTTGATCGAAGCGTTTGCGACGAGCCCCGTTGCGTCGCACCATTCCCTCGTGCTCGCAGGCGGAGATTGGGGCGCGCTTCCACTCATTCGGGATGCTGTGGCGCGTTTTGGAATTGAAAATCGAGTGTGCATTACAGGGTTCGTTCCCGATGAGCTCGTCCCGGGTCTCGTCGCAGGTGCGGACGCCGTGGCCATGGTCGGTCTTCACGAGGGTTTTGGTTTACCGGCGCTCGAGGCGCTCGCTGCCGGTAGGCCTGTTTTCGTCTCGAATACCGGAGCATTGACCGAGGTGACCGGTGACCTCGCTGCGAGCTGCGATCCGTACGATTGCAAATCGATTCAATCGGCGCTCGAAAAGACCATTTCGGACACGAAATTCCGTCAGCGCGCGTTTGCCGATGGACCTGCACATGCGCAAAGGTACGGCTGGGACATTGCAGCCGACGCATTGCTTGCGATTTGCCGACAAACGGCGCTGTCGACAAACGAAATGCATGCAGTGGGCTAAATTACAGTGACGTGCGCAACGTGCGTCGCAGCCGTTCAATGCCTTCTTCGACGTCCGTGGCAGTGATGACTCGAAACCGTTGCGGTGACGGCCCCGTGGCATTGCTATCGTAAACAATGCCGCGCGGTCGTACATTCTTTTGGCGCAGCACGTCCGTGACAAACCGCACTTGCTCTTCTTGATCTGCTACCGCGAGCTCTTTTTCATATGTCTTCAGCACTTCGGCAATGTGCTCTTCGATGCGCTGTTTGTCGAGCTCCGTTTCTGCGACACCCGTGATGATCGGAATGAGCAAGCTGGCCTGAGTGAGCGGCAAATAGAGCCCTCGTGATGTCGATGCGACCGTTTTGAATACGTCCTCGGCGCCTCGATATTCGCGCAGCGCTGGCAAACAACCGACCGCGTGGATGACGATACCCATTTCGCGCGCATTCTCGGCCTGGGCGTACCAATGATGACCACACGGACATCCCGCGGGGAATGCGTCTCCCGATGGCTCGACTCCGTGCGGCGGTGCATCTCCTACCCATACGACGACCCGTGCTGCTCGCGGACGCCAATCGAGCCTCACGATATCGTAAAGGCCGTCCGTTACGGATTCCGGACCATCACCACCACCGGATGCCTGCATTCGTTCGACACCCTTTTTGATCGATGCAATGTCGTCCGTCAGCGGCACCACGCGACTCGCAAAAGATCGATCTTGCGGCGGATGATCGCGATAACTCACGAGACCGAGACGCAAACTGCGGCAAAGCGGTGCTCGGCGAATGGCTTCGATGATTTCGAGCAGCCGCCGTTTTACCTCTTCGATATACGCGCCCATGCTGCCCGTCTCATCGACCAAAAAAACGAGATCGATTTCGCCCGCACCTGCGCGCGTCACGAAGGAAAGCATTTCCGGCGAATATGTCTCCGTATGAACGGACTCGAGCGGCGGCCGTGGCGAAACGCCTGCCTGAGGCCCAGGCGAATGATATGCCGGCCGCGCCGGTGCAGGCGCAACCGGCGGACCTACCGGAGCCGACCTTCCTTCAGCTTCGAACGGCTCTGGATCACGCGATGTCGGCGGTTCGTCATCGTCTTCAGAAAAACCGCTCGGCGCGTGGCTCTCTGCTTTGGCGGTTTTTTCCTCGCCAAACCCAAATGCCTCTTTGAGTTTCGAGAAAAACCCACCCCGAGCCGCAGGAGCGCCTTCGACACGGAGTGTGCCCATTATCATTTTCGGTGGTCCCGCCATTGCTGCCGGTGCAGGTGGTGCCATCGGCGGAGGCGGCGCGCCAAATGCCGGTGGAGCACCCCGTGGCGACCCGCCCGGCGGCCCATATCCGCCGATCGAACCGGCTCGCGTCATTGCAATGCCTCCATCGCCGTCCATACAGTCGACGACATCGTCGTCCTCCACGACGCTCAATGCGGCTCGCGCACGAGGGGCCGCATAATAAGCAGGCGCGGGCGCCGCGGCCATTGGCGGTGGCATGCCGTAAACGGCTGAAGTCATCAGATCTTCGTCGCTATCGGGCTCAGGCGGAGCACCGGTCGTCATCGCACCTTCGTCATCGACCGTGCGTGCCATGAGCTCGAGATCGATATCTTCTTGCGTAGGCTCGTCGTCGATTTCCGCAACGGCCGCCATTTGCACTTTTTTCGCTGGTGCGGTCACTCGTTTTTCACTGTCCTCCGCGACGAGCGACGTGTAGGGACTCAGCAATTTATGCTTCAATGCGAGCGCCAAAACCTCCATACGCACTTCCGCGGCTTCCCCTGGCGCCTCGATTAGCCGTTCCATACGTGCGTCGATACGTAGCCGTGCCCAAAGCCTTTCGAGTCCCGGCATTTGATTCGATTCTTCGGGCAGGTCGACATCGATTTCTTGTCGGAACGATTCTCCCGTGGCACGCGTTCCCGTCAAAACCAATCGGCTTTTCCCGGAGCCTGCGAATCGGCCGTACAATTCGACCGTTTGTCCGCCAAACAATTCGGGAACCGGGCTCGGATACACGTCCACGGGCATTGCATCGTCCCAGGACAAACGAACATTCGTGAGCACCGGTCCTGCTTGCCGCACGCGTCGTGCGAATTTCGGCACCACCGTTTCCACGTCTTCCCCAGGCAAAAGCACATCGCTCGTCCCGCCCCCTGCCCGAGCAAGCCGCTCGACGAGATACCGATTGACCGACGGCCCGATGCCAAGGATGTACAAGCGCGTTTCTGTACCAAAAATGGTGGGCACTCGTCGGAAAAGCCTGCCCTCGTTCCCGACGGCTCCATCCGTGATCAAAACGACGACCCGAGTTCGACCTTTTTCCGTACCGAGTCTTGCGGCTCGTTCGAATGCTTCTTCGAGCTCCGTTCCTCCTCGAGCTTGAATGCCGCGGAGAAACTCGTCGATTTGCAAAATCCATTCTTTGGTGACGGGCACGAACGATTCGCCGCGGCCGTCTGCTGCAATTCGGTCGTGGTCGAAAGCGAATACTTGCGCTCGATCATCCGGACCGAGGTGATCCAGAATCATGCGCACGGCCCGCCTTGCTTGGGCCACGCTTGCACCGCGCATCGAACAGGATCGGTCCACGAGAAAAACGACATCACGCGGCAAACCAAACTTCGCCTGTTCGCGCGTCGCTGCGACGACGACTCCGCAATATTCACACTTCCAAGCGGGGCCAATGCCGGGCCATTCCTTGATGGCGGAAGCGTTGCGAAGTGCGCCGCCGCAATTGTTGCAACGGAACGTGCGATGGTCTCCGCCAGGTCCCGCATCGGCCAACGAAAGATCTTCGATGGGCGCAATCGGTGGCGTCACCACGAGCAAAAACGTGCCCATTTTGTCCGCTTTTCGTTCGAAATAGGCGCGTGGTCGAATACCAGCCTGGGCGGATCGAAAAGCAATGACCAAATCGCGATTGGGAATCGTTTCGGATTCGTGCAGTTTGACTCGATATGCGCCTTGGCCAAGGTTTTCGATATCGATGCGGTGCGACGGCGATCGGGGCGGCTCGATCAATTCGCCCGCGCGAATTTCGACCGCAGCACGCACGTTCGCCGGGCGTTGTCCCGTCGCCGCGGCAGGGGGCCGAATTTTGGCCGCATCCGGCACTTCCGTCGTCGCAATGGACCTTCCCGTTCGTCCCGGAACCTCGTTCGGACGGCCCGCATGATGTCGCTCCGTCGTCACCATGGGAAAGACGAACCGCCATTCACCGTCGTCGAAAGCGAGTTTTTCTTGATATACCAGCGTGACGTCGATGATGTCGCCCGGGGCGATGTTCGCCACGCTCAGCGTAAACAGATTCGGCCGGTCTTGCTCGAGCAGCGTTGCGCTACGCCCCTCCCGCCGAGCAGCCTCATAAGCTCGTTTGGCTTCCTCTTTTTCCTTGACGACCGCTTCGACCGTCCGATCCCCGATGCGAAACCGCATCGTGTGCACCGATGCCCCATGCGGCAGCGGAAACATGTATTCCGCTTCGATGGGCGACCCGCTCGAGTTGCGAAACCGCTGCTGCACCGTCACGGTCGCAATCGGACCGTTGATTGTGGCATCGACTTCGGTGTGTTCGAGCGGCAATGGCAGGCCGCTCGTCGTGCGCATCGTTCCTTGGGTGATCGTATCGGTCGAGGGGGCCGTCATGGTGATTCGACCATGGTACATGAATCGGTCGAAAGGGTGGAGAGAAATCGACGCGCTGACTGGAGCAGACCATTTGATGAGCTTGGTCGAGATTCGTACGAATGAACGGACCGACCGGGACGAATCGAAGTATTCGTGCTGAATTGGGAGACGTCGATTGACAGATGCTCAATTTCGGGCCTTGTTATGGCATGATGCAAGCACGCAAACACTTGATCTTGGCGGTTGCTTTCGGATTTTTGGCCTCGGCGGTCGGTTGCGAGCTCATTGCGGCTGTCGATCGCAATGAAATTCCGGCCCCACAACACAGCGTGACCGTTGCGGGCGAATCGAGCTCGTCCGGCGAAGTTGCATTGGGCGGTGGTGGATTCGGCGGAACCGGTGGAGCCGGCGGCGCTGGCGGAGCCGCTGGTGCTGGCGGAGGCGGGCAGATTGGTGGGATGGGCGGAGCGGGTGGGTCGGATGGTGGAACGTGAATCGTGATATCAGTTTGGTCGGCTGAGCGCGTCGAGCAATTCGACGAGCGCTGCAAATCCTGGCGCGCGCTCTTCCGAAGACCGTCCCGACAATGGCTCTTCGTCTGAAAGCAGCATTTCCCGAACCAAAGGCAGTCGATATCCTGAACCGAGCCCCACGGCGCGCAGCAATTCCGCCGCATCTGCGCGGCGTTCGTCATCCCATTCATGCTGCGCAATTCTTACGAGCAGCTCGACGATGAGCGGTACGTCTCCCACGAAAAGCGCCTCGGCCAATGCCGTCCAGTGAAATTCGATCGAAAGCGCTTCGGAGATCAATGCGTAAACCCGCGTCGCTCGTACCGCAATCCAAATCTCCTCCACGCACGCCGGATGCCCGCGCCACCGCTGCTCGAGCTCCTCGCATATCGATTCGAGCATTCTTCGAGCGCGGGGCAATTCGCCGAAACACGCGAGCACTTCCGCCCGTCGCAAATTGAACACCAATTTGTCTGCCTCACGCGCCTCGACCGTGTACCGTGCGGCGAGCGCCAGCGCTTCGTCCGGACATCCCAATCGACAAAGCGCCGACAGCGCCGCTTCTTTGCGAATGCTTTCGAGTGCCGGTGGATCGTTCGGGCCTTTTCGCGCAACGAGCGCCAGTGACACGACCTCCTCGAATTGCCCCGCAGCCAAAAGTGTCGAGAACAATTCGACCGCAGAATCGAACGCAATCCCTCGCGCCATTTCCGCTTCGAGCGCAATCACGCTGTCCCATTGCGCCCTCGTCACACGCAGCGGTCCCATGCCGATTTCCGCTCCAAAACCCAACGAACGCACGCGACCCAAATGGAGCAAAGCTTCGTCCATTCTCCCGGCCAAGCGCTCGGTGCGCCCGAGCCATATCAATGCCGACACACCAAACGCGACAGCATCCGCTCGACGTTCACGTGCTGCAAGGGTGGAAAAATACCGAATTGCATTTTCTGCAATGCCGCGGGCAGCGTCGTATTTTTCGAGCTGCTCGGCGACCAAAATGGTTTCTCGAAAACATGCAGCAATCGCACCAAGACGCCCTTCGTCGAGCGCCTGCGCGCGCGGAAGTGCCTGCGCAATCGCAGCACACCATGCGCCGAGCTCCCATCTGACGAAACGCCCCTGCAAACTCGAAAATTCATCGGAAATGAAGCGCAAATCCGTCGTACGAGACAATTCGTAGGGCGCGGGGCCAAGACCCGAGTCGACAAGGTGCATATCGAACCTCGCTGAATTCTGGGCACGCCGCGACCACAACGCGCAAAGCACTGACGATCCAGCCTTCACGCCGCATTGAGCGAACCGCGACGATGTCCTACTTCATAATCGATGAGACGCGCCCTTTCAATCCTCGAATTGCCGCGATCGGACATACAATGTCCGATGTTCGTGGGTGGCCCCTCACGACCCTTCGCGTGATCTTTCGACGCCGGCAACTTGACGCCCCGCAGCTCTCTTTCCAAGATGCCCACGATGCGGCTCGCGGGATCCTTTGAGGTCAAACGGTATGCGGCGATGACGATCATCGCCGTCGCCGCAGGCCTTTGCATCACGTGGCTGCTTCTGCCGCCCCCCGTCGAAACGCCAGCGGTTCGTCCCACGCCCGAGCTGCGTGTCGCAAGCATGCCCGTGCCCGCGCAAGGCGATCCCGTTGCCAACGCGCTCGATCTCGTCAGGCGCTACGCGACGGGCGAGATCACGATCAAACTCCCCGATGGCACCGGTCGAAAAATTCGTCGCGGTGCGCTCGGTGCCGAGATCGACCGCGTGCGTCTCGCCGGGTTCGTTCGCGAAGCCATCCGCCCGGAAAGCCCTCTGCGCCGCGCGCACGATGCAAACCCGCCCGGCACGCCGCTGGAAGTTCCTTTGCCGCTGATCCTCGATGCCGATGCGGCCCTCGACAAACTCCTCGCGCTGAAGGCCGAGCTCGATTCGGCCGCGACCGATGCGTACGTCGACCTAGCTCAGAAGAAGCTCGTGCCCGAAAAAGATGGGCACAGGCTTGATGTCTACGGGACGATCGCCAGGATCGAAGCAGCTTTTCGTCAAGGTCAGGACGAGGTCTTGGCGATGGTCGAGACCGTGCCGCCGAAACGTCGCGCCGCGGAGCTTGGCAACGTCGAATTCTCTCATGTTCTCGGGTACTTCGAGACGCGCTACACGCTGGGTGAACGCGCCAAGGATCGAACGTACAACTTGCGGCTTGCGGCTTCGCGCCTCGATGGCGCCGTCGTCATGCCCGGTGAAATCTTCGACTTCAACGAAGTCGTCGGCCCGCGTGACGAGGCGCATGGGTATCGCGTCGCGCCGGTCATTGCGCAAGGCGAGCTCGTCGACGGACTCGGCGGCGGCACGTGCCAAATCTCGGGAACGTTGCATGGTGCCGCCTTTTTTGCCGGCCTCGATATCGTCGAGCGGTATCCGCATTCACGTCCGAGCTATTACATCAAGCTTGGATTGGACGCGACGGTCGTCTATCCGACCATCAATTTCCGATTTCGTAATCCATTCAATTTCCCAATCGTTCTTCATGAAACAGTTTCCAATGGTATCGTGCGCGCCGAAATCCTCGGTCCCGCACGCCGCCATACCGTGACGTATTTCCGGCGCATCGACGAAGTCGTGCCATTCGAGGAGATCGAGCGCAAAACACCCAAATTGCCCGAAGGCACGCGCGTACTCGCGCAACGAGGCATTCCGGGATTCAAAACCACGAGCTCCCGCGTCGTGCGAGATGGCGCCCATGGCGTTCGTTACAGATGGACCGATTCTTACCCGCCGACCACGCAAATCTTCAATGTCGGGTCAGGGCCGAAGGAATTGGACGTTTCCGCGAAGGACGACGACCATCCCGAATACATCGTCGATGAATATCTCGTCGTCACGCAAGGCCCCGACATTCACACGCCTGGTGTATCCGGTCCCGAACCTGGTGGCGGTACGATCGAAAGCCGCGAACCAGGACGCACGGGCGAACGTGGATATTATGAAAAATTAGGTCTGACGCATTTTCGCGGCAATGAAAGCAGCGACGCCGATGCGGCTCCGACGGTTGCTGCTGCGACAGAAACCCCCGTCGACGACAAAGCAAAAAAGCCGGACGAGCCCAAAACCAAAAAGAAAAAGAAGAAAAAGAAAAGCAAGACGGCCGATTCAGGTTAGGCTAAGTTTGCCGCGTGTTTTCCCCGCACGTACGCTTCGAGGGGTTCACGACGACCGATTGGCTGCGCGTTTTGTCGCTCTTTCGGCCGCGTCCCGCATCGCGTGAGTCGCGCGATCCAAACCGCCCCCGAGGCGGCATCATCGCCGTTCATGATCGTGGTCGGCTCTTGAAACTGCTGCACACGTCTGCGGGGCGTTTGTCCCCGCGCAACATCGAGTGGCCGCAGTCCGCCGAGGAACTTGCGCGAAAGCATTCGGTCGCGTTTGCCATCGTGCTCGAGCGTCAAGCGACCGTGCGCATCATGGAAGGCTTTGGCGCGAAAACGCGGCCGAACGATGACCTCATGGCCCAGACGCTCACGCTGATTTCGCTCGCTCGAGCCGAGTTTGCCCAAGGAAACATCGTCGCGTGGCCGCTTCGTCTTCGAGGCGTCCCCGTGCCGACGTCGGGCATGGTGCGCGCGAGCCTCGATGCGGTTTGTCCTGTTGGAAAGTCGATGGTTCTCGGTCTGTTCGAACGTGGTGAGCTCTGGACGAGCATCGCGCTCAGGCGTTCCGGCGATGGCATCAGTCACATCATCGGTCCGGAAGAAATCCGTGATGACATCGGACTGCTCTCGGGCGATTGGCGACGTGATCACCGCCATCTCGCGCGCACGGTCGAAGAGCGCATCGGGCCCTTGGCCTTCGGCTGCTTTGCCGAACACGCGACGTTCCGTGCACTCGAAGTGGATCCGAGTCCCGGTGCGTGGGCGCGCGCGTCGTTCGTGCGTGACATCATTCTTTCGCCGTTGCCCGCGCCCATGGCGATCCCGCTCGGCATCGATGCGGGGCTGGCCGCATTCATCGCTGTGCGTAACATCGTCGAACGACTCGATTCGGGCGGTGTCGTGAGCGGCAAGATCGAAAGGCTTTGGGAACGCGCGGCGGAACGTCCCGAGCTTGCGCGTATCGAAGAAATGCTCGGGTTTCACCCGCTCGAGTTGCTGCGAAGGCTTTTGACGCGCGATCAGTGAACGGGTTTGTCCTTTGCGAATGCCATTGCGCCGCGCCAAACGTTGGTGTACCGCGACGCACCAATGCACAACGGTCCCGATCAGTTCGCGAAGAATCTATTGCGGGATACGCTGAGCCTCGCGTCGCTGTCGGATGGCGCTTTGTCCCATCACGCCTCGTCGTCGTCCTCGGCGCTCGCCTTTTCCTTTGAGCTCATACGGTCCGTCTCTCCAAACAGCGACGGCCCGTCCTCCGCTCCGTGTTCCGCGACGAACACCTCCGCAAGCTCCATGAGCGCCGCGATCTTCTC
This sequence comes from Polyangiaceae bacterium, assembly GCA_016715885.1. NCBI lineage: Bacteria > Pseudomonadati > Myxococcota > Polyangiales > Polyangiaceae > Polyangiaceae bacterium. The sequence goes on along the minus strand of JADJXL010000017.1, from coordinate 193,740 downwards.
CTCGCGGATCGTCCCGTACACCGTCAGCGCCATCGCGCGACCCCGCACGCAGAGCCACACTTCGCCGTGTTCACGCAAGAGCGTACGCAGATCACGCGACAACCACTTGCCAACGGCCTTCGCTTGCGACGCGTCGGCTTCCACCAAGTACGTCGAGAAAAACTCGGGATCCTTGCGGAATTCGATGCCCGTGTTCGGCACGCGGCTCGTCTCGTCGAGCAGCGGCAAGGGCCTTGCGTTGAACGTCGGACCTGGTTCGGCGAGACAAACGAGCACCGTTTGAAGATCGCTGCTCCCTTCGACATCGCCCAGGACAAACCGCGCGTATGCAACCTTCGGCGCAAGCTCGAACTGCCCCGCCACGCGACCTTCGCCGACTTCTTCGATCACCTCGCTGAAGTTTCCCGGTAGCGCTCTGACGGGCTTCGGACGCATGTCCTTGGCCTTCTTCTTCTTGCCCTCGCCTGCGGCTTTTGCCTTCTTCTGGAGCTTCGAGCGACGTTCTGCCAAGTGGCCACGCCAAGCTTCGATCTCCTTCGACACGCGCTCATCGACCTTGCCAGTGAGCACGAAAATGAGCCCCACCGCGATAGGTCCAGCGATCCACAGCCACCACATGGTCCGGGAGCCTAGTCGTTTCGAGCCATGTTGCCCATGGTCTCTTGAAGCACCTTCCGTTACGCTCGGCAGCGGCCATCGATGCTCGGGTCGCACCTGTATTGGATCACCACCTTCGCGCTCGTGTTTTGCCTGCTCATGTCGATCTTGCGCAGGCAGACGGCCAAGCAGCTCGTCGAAGCGCGGAAAAAACTGCTCAGTGAGCGGCAACAGCGCGAAGAGATGCGGGTCGAGCTGGTGCATGTTCGCACCACTGCGGAGAAGGATCTCGCTGCGGCGAAGAAACAAGCAACTGACGCAGACGCGGCACGAACCGAGATCGAAGAGGAAAAGGCGCGACTCGAGGAAGAACGTGACGCGCTTCGTGCACAGCTCGAAGAAGCACGACGAACCGTCGCCGATCGTACGGCTGCGGAGGAATCTACAAAGAAGAAGATCGTCGAGCTCGAAGAGCGACTCGCTGCAGGGCGCGGCGGAGTTGCTGCTGCGGAAACGAGGCTCGCCGAGCTCGAGCGCGGGCTGCAAGCGGCGCACGGCGAGATCGACGCGCAAAGGAAGAAGCTCGAAGCGGAAGCGCGCCTGCGAAAAGCGGCTGAAGACGAACGCAACGCAGCCAAGGCAACTGCAGCGACGGTCGAGGGCAAACTGCGCGAAGCGGAGCGCGCCAAAGCAGCGCTCGTAGAGGCGCATGCGAAAGAAGTGAAGGCGCTTCGCGATGCGACGTCGGCGCTCGAGGCCGAGCTCGAACGCACCAAGGCGCTCGTCGCGAAGGCTGAAGAAGAGCTCGCGGCCGAGCGTTCGAAAGTCCAAACTCCTGTCGCAGGTGGCGATTTTCAGTCGGCGCTCGATGCGGATCCGCTCTTGAACCGCGGTCAGAAGGAGACGATTCGCATGACGTACAACCAGTTCACGGCCAAACGACGTTCGTCGTAATGGAACGATGGTGATGAGGAAATGACGAACGATCTACCTTCGCTACTGGGCGTCATTCATCTTGCGCCGCTCGCGGGAAGCCCTCGGTGGAACGGCCAAGCAGGGTTTGCCGAGGAACAGGCATTTCGCGAGACCCAGCTTCTTGCGGCATGCGGATATGATGGCGTGATCGTCGAGAACTTCGGTGATGCGCCGTTTTTTCCGAGCGCCGTGGAACCGATTACCATTGCGGCGATGACCATGTGTCTTCGTGCTGCGCGTGATGCAGCGAAAAACCTGTTTTTGGGCGTCAACGTATTGCGCAATGACGCCGATGCGGCGCTTGCCATTGCAGTGGCCACGAATGCCGACATGATTCGGATCAACGTGCATACGGGTGCGCGCGTGACCGATCAAGGTCTCGTCGAAGGCGCAGCTCATCGCACCCTGCGCGCACGCCGAGCATTGCAGGCCGAGCGGGTCAAACTCTTTTGCGATGTCGACGTCAAACACTCCGCGCCCTTGGCACCGCGGCCCATTGCAGAAGAAGCGCACGACACGGCGGATCGCGGGCTTGCCGATGCGCTTTTGGTGACCGGAAGCGGAACGGGTCGCCCCGCATCCGGTGACGACCTCGAAGCCGTATGTCGAGCGGCGAGCGTTCCGGTGTACGTCGCGAGCGGCGTCACGATCGATGCATTGCCGGCGCTTGCTTCGGCCCATGGATTCATCGTCGGCTCGGCGATTCGAGCGACCGGACGTGCGGGCGATCCCATCGATCGCGACACGGCGGCGCGTTTTGCGGACGCGTTCCGCGCGATTCGCCGCAAGTGACGGACCTGTGACGCTTTTTCGTCGCGTTCGGCAATGGGTTTTTCCGGGCAATGCGAGCTCATTCCTGCTCGTCGTGACGCTCGTAGCGCTCGTGCTGCGACTCGTGTGGAACCTGGCGATCCATCCGCCGGGGGAATTCATCACGTCCGACATGCGCTCGTACTGGGGCCAGTCGAGCTCGATGCTGAATTTTCCGTTTCGCAAGGAAGGGTCGGCGATATTTTTCCCTTATGGCACGGCCGCGCTCCTTACCGCTGTGCGATACGTGTTTGGAGCGGAAAATCACGTCGCGCTCGGCATCGCATACGCCTGTTTGGGCACGTTGCTCGTGCCGCTCGTGTATTATCTTGCCGAACGCTTGACGAAGGCCCCATTGCTGCCGCGGATCGCCGCGATCATTGCGTGCTTTTATTATCCTTGGATATCTCTCGGCGGGTATTACTTGAGCGAGCTGCCATTTGCTGTTTGCGTGACTGCGGCGGCGCTCTGTTCTCTCCGCTTGGTGGATCGAGGTCGCGGGTGGGATGCATTTTTGTTCGGCACGGCCGTCGCCATTGGTCTCACGATTCGCCCGCAGATTATTTTGTCGATACCGCTCATGCTGGTCGTCTGGGCATTTCGCCGGCGAGCGTGGCGAGGACTGACCGCTGGGAATTGGATTCGTTTGGCGCTGCCGATCGTGGTCGTTGCGGGCATTTCGATGGCGCGATTTCATCATCATACGGGCCGGTTGGGCTTCGTGTCTGGAAATTCGCCGCTCAATTATGCATTTGGCAGGTGCCACGCGCTCGTCATCGAAGCGCGTTTGCCGAATTATTATTCTGCGTTCACGCCTCCCCCGATGGGGTATCTCGAAAAACGGAACAAACGCTTGCCCGATTCGTTCGTGCGGCTCGATCCGGCGTTCGGGACGAAGGTTTCGGTGCGCGGTACGATGTGGAATCCGGCGCCATTCGAGCAATTGGCGCAAAAGTGTGTCGAGAAGACCGGACCTTGGCGGCAAATCCGATATGCGATCGTGCATGTCATCATGCTTTGGGGGTTCAACAATCTTTGGCCTGATTCCGCGACCGATACGCTTCGTTACGTCATGCTCGGTGCCCTCTCGCTTCACAATGTCTTTTTATTACCACCGCTCATCGTGATGCTTGCGGCGTCATTTCGTCGTCGGTTTGCCCGCCACGCATTGCTTTCCCTGCAGATTGCGGCGCTCGTTGCCGTTGCCGTCGTCTACTTTGGCGATGTACGGTATCGAGCGCCCTATGATGGTATCATCATCGCGCTTGGACTCGATGGGTGGCGACGCATCCATGGTTTCATCGCGAGCGGCGCGTGGCGTGCATGGGGGTGACGCGCGGTGCGTTCCGCAAAATCAGTCTTCACGCGCAGCGTCTCGATGGTGTAGGGTGCGCCCCGTGCGACGAACAGGTTTTCCCAAAGCCTTCGGCGAAACGCTTGTTTTTCTAGGCGTTTCTTTCACGTTTTCAGCGGCAGTGGTCGCGGTTTGTCCGCGGATGGCGATGGCGCAAACGGAGCCTTCGGATACGCCCGAGCCTTCGGATGCGTCCAAGCCCCGCGAAGAACCGCCGCAGACCAATGCGGACAAACCATCGACGCCCGAGCCGCCGACGCCGCCCGCTCGCCCGCAGGCCGGAGATGTCGCGCCGAAATCCGCGCCAGCGCCCGTCGAGGCAGCACCCAAAGCCGAAGCAGCACCCAAAGCTGAACCAGCGCCCGAAGAAAATATGCCGGAAACCGGCTTTTTCCTCGGTTCGTACGGTCGCGCGGTTTCGGCCACTGATTTTCGCAGGCGCCCTGGGCGCGACGCGGATATCGTTGCCCGTGGTTCGCGTTTGGATGAAAGCTCGTACGTCGAGCTCGACGTGCAACGTCAGGATTATTGGAAGGCCACGGGCGCCACGACGCGGGCGGTCGTGACGCTTGGTGCATCCGGGCCGCTCTTTCATTACAATGCCGATTTCACCATCCGTATGGCCGTGCGAAACCTGTTTTTGCAAGCCAACAACATCATGACCAAGGGTTTTTCCGCATGGGTCGGGTCGCGCATGTATCGCGGCGATGATTCATATTTGCTCGATTTCTGGCCGCTCGACAACTTGAATACCATGGGCGGCGGCTTGCGTTATGAACTTCCCTCCGGCCGCACCTATTTTGCGTGGCATGCGGGATTGAATCAACCCAATACGGGCCTTTTCAAACAGCTTGCGACGCGTACGCCGGCGCTGAATCAGATCGGAACATCCACGATCAGCGTGCTCGATAGACAGAAATTCATCACGAGCTTCAAGGCGAGCCACATCATTCCGCGCGGAAAAGGCGGTATCAAGACCATTCTTTATGGCGAGGTTCACGACATACCGGCCGGGCAGCGCGAAACCGAGGTGAAAGGCAAATTCGAAAACTTGCCGAACGATATGGGCGGCGTCATCGGTGCGCAAATTGGCGCGTTCACCGGAGTCGATGCATCCCACGTCAATTTGTTCATTCGTTATGCGGGTGGTGCGGCAGCGTATGGCGAATTTGGGACTCCGTTTCAGCTTGCGCCGGATCGCACATCGACGGGCGCTCGCGAGCTCTGGATTACGCTGAGCGGCAATTGGGAAACAGGACCGCTCGGGCTCATGGCGGCGGCCTATTTCCGTAGCTTTCGCAATGCCAGCCCGGCGCTCGACTTCAGCGATGTCGACGAAGGCATCGTCATGGCTCGGCCGCACTTTTTCCTTGCCAATTGGGGCGGCATTGCTGTCGAAGCTTCCTACCAAGCGCAGCAGCGAGGCATAAGATCACAAGCGCAACCCGCCGGAGGAGATGCGATTCCATTGCCGAGCAATCAGCCACACATGGCCGGCGTAACGCGATTCGGAATCATACCTTTCTTGAGTCCGGCAGGCAAAGGCAGCTACAGCCGCCCGCAACTCCGCATGATGTATGTCCTCACGCACCGAGACGACGGCGCCCGGGCGCTTTATCCCAAAGACGACGTGTTCAATCTCCGCACGTGGGAGCATTTTTTCGGTGTCGGAGTCGAGTGGTGGTTCAATGCGCAGACGACGTACGGTGGGTGATATGAAGACGAATCGAAGGACACTCGTGAATCGAATTCATTCGTCGGCCAAGGCCGTCGCCATTGCTCTGACGATCGTGGCGCCCGGATGCATGGAATTCTCCGAACCAGCGGAGATTCAATTGCAAAATCACGTCGAAGATTGGCGCGAAGAAGTCATCTACCAGGTGCTCGTCGACCGATTCGCCGACGGAGATTGGGGAAATAATTTTAGTATTTTCCCGTCGGCACCTGGAAAGTGGCACGGTGGCGACTGGAAAGGGCTCGAAGAAAAACTCGATTACTTGGAAGGGCTCGGCGTCACCACGATTTGGATTTCGCCCATCGTGAAGAACGTCTACACCGACGCCGGGTTCGATGCGTACCACGGTTATTGGGCGCAGGACCTCACGCAGCTCGCGCCGCAATTCGGCGACTTGGAATCGCTACGCAGCTTGGTCGATTCGGCGCACGAGCGCAAAATGAAGATCGTGCTCGACATCGTCACGAACCACTTGGGCCAGCTTTTTTATTACGACATCAACGGCAACGGCCAGGCCGATGATCCGCTGAGCATCTCCCGAGGAAAAGACATTTACAAGGAAAACGAATACGATCCCACCTACGACGTGCGTGGCGTACAAGCATTCACGTCGCTCGGGGAATCGGGCTTGGCGGACATCATCTTCGCGCACGATCCCGCCTCGAATCACATGCCGCCCTATCCAGAGATTTTTCAGAACAAACTTGCATACAATCGCAAGGGACGAACGTACAACTTCGACGACCCCGATCAATTGCGTCGAGGGGACTTTCCCGGCGGCTTGAAAGACGTCAACACCGAGCTTTGTCCCATTCGCGAGGCAATGGTCGATGCATACGCACGGTGGATCGAGCTGACCGACATCGACGGCTTTCGTATCGATACGGTCAAGCATGTCGAGCGCGGGTTCTGGCGCTACTTCGGGTACAAGGTTCGCGAGCGCCTACATGCAAAAGGAAAAACGAATTTCTTCATGTTCGGCGAGGCGTTCGACGGCCGCGACCCGCTCGTGGGATCGTACACGAAAAACGGAAGTGAATTGCCTCTGGATGACGAAGCGGGCGTGCAAGGACTCTGCGCCGATGACCTCAATGGCGACCAGCTCGACAGCGTGTTTTACTTTCCGCAACAGTTCCAGGTCGTTCGCGACGTGTTTCGTTATCGGGGCCCCACGGCGAACATCCAGCGCCTCTATGACGACCGCAAAGTCAATTATGGCAATACCCCCGCGCTTCGCGGCCCGGTCGATGCGGCTGGTACCGGTATTTCGCCGCAGAAAATGCTCGTCAACTTCCTCGATAACCACGACGTCCCGCGCTTCCTCTTCACGGGCGCGGGCAACTATCCGGAAGATCCCATTTTCGCCACGCCGCTGCCCATCGAAACTCGTCGCAGCATGCTCCACAATGCACTCCTTTACCTCATGACCTGGGACGGTATTCCGTGCATCTACTACGGCACCGAGCAGGATTTCGAAGGCGGCAACGACCCTGGCAATCGTGAAGATATGTGGATTCCGCAGAAGTTCGCCCCGTTTTCTCAGAGCGCTCCGACCTACCTACGGATCAAGCAATTGGCGAAAATCCGGCGTGAGCATCCCGCATTGAGCCGCGGTGAGCTGAACATTCTTTGGTCGAGTGATCGCACGAGCGACAGCGACGAAGACGCCAATGTATTTGCATTTGAGCGTACGGAGGTTGCCACGGGCGACTATGCCATCGTCGTCATCAATGCCAATCTAAATGGCAGCAAGTCACCATCGTTCGGCGGTCAAGCGATGCAGGTTGGTGCGGCACCCGGCACGATTCTCGTGGATGCGCTCGGTACGGTCGCCGATCCCCTGACGGTATCCGCGGATGGTCGCGTCGCCATTACGTTGCCGCCATCGAGCGGTGCGATTCTCGTTCCGCAATGAATTCATACCTTACGCGCCCATGCACGGAGGTTTTTGCTCATGGCTTCCGTTACGGTTACGGCTCTTAGAAAAAAATTCGGACAAACCGAAGTGCTCAAAGGCGTTTCGGTGAGCGTACCCGAGGGCGCGTTTGCGGTGCTCGTCGGTCCCAGCGGTTGCGGCAAATCGACGCTTTTGCGCTTGCTTGCGGGGCTGGAAGAGGCCGATGGTGGCACCATTTTGCTCGGCAATCGTGACGTCACGAAGCTCGAGCCGCGCGACCGCAACATCGCGATGGTATTTCAATCGTATGCGCTCTATCCTCACCTCGATGTGCGGGAAAACCTCGCATTCGGATTGAAGCTGCGGAGAACCCCGCAGTCGGAAATCGACAAGCGAGTCAAGGAAGCGTCCGACATGCTTGGCCTGGGCGCGCTGCTCGACCGTTTGCCGAAACAATTGTCCGGCGGTCAAAGACAACGCGTCGCCATGGGCCGCGCGATCGTCCGGCAGGCGGATTTGTTCCTTTTCGACGAACCATTGTCGAATTTGGACGCGGCGCTTCGCGCGCAGGTTCGGGTCGATATTCGCAAATTGCACGACAAACTCGACGCCACGAGCGTTTATGTCACGCACGATCAAGTGGAGGCCATGACGCTGGCCGACGTGATTTTCGTCTTGAACAAGGGCCAAGTCGAGCAATCCGGTGCGCCGCTCGAAATCTTCGACAAGCCCGCCACGAAATTCGTTGCGGGTTTTCTCGGCAGCCCCGCCATGAACTTCATCGATGGGCAAATCGTTCGCGAAGGACAATCCATTACGTTTCAAGCGAGCGGCGGCTTTTCGGTGCCCATCGATTCGACCATTTTTGGTCCGGAGCTCGAATCCGGGAGAAACGTCACGCTCGGTGTACGCCCGCATGAAGTGAATTTGGCGGAATCGGGAAGCGGGGTAGGTCATCTCGCGGTATCGGTCGTCGAAGCGCTCGGGGCTGAAACGTACGCGCACGGCGAGCTTGGCGCGAGCACGTTCGTTGCGCGGCTCGAAGCGACCACGTCCATCAAAAAAGGCGAAGCGATTCCCGTGGCATTCAGATCCATTCACCTTTTCGATGCGGCGACGGGTAAATCGTTGCGGACGAGGTAGCATCATGCAGCGAATTTTTCTTTCGTTTTGCGTGGCGCTTTTGGCCACTTTCCTTGCGCCGCTCACGTTCGCTTCGACAATCCGCTTATGGCATTCCCAACGCGGAGATGAAGAGAAGGCGCTCGAAGAGGTCGTTGCGCAATTCAAAGACGCCCGCGTGGAATTGCTCGCCGTCCCGTCGGATGCGTTCAAGTCCAAGGTCACTTCGGCGGTGCAATTCGGTGAAGGGCCGGATTTTTTCATCGATGCACACAATCGCATTGGCCACTACGTTCGTAGCAACGTGATATCGCCGGTGGGCGACGCGCTCGATACGCCTGCATTCGTAGGACCACCGCTCGATGCGGTGATGGTGGACGACAAAGCCTATGGCGTGCCGCTTTCGCAAAAAAGCGTTGCGCTCTACATCAATACGGACCTCGTGACCGATGTCCCGACCGATTTCGAGGGCATTGCCAATTTGCGTGGCAAGCTGCCGGCCGGTGTGTTTCCGCTTGCTTACGAGGCATCGGGACTTTACATGCATGCGGCCATTCTTCATGCATTCGGCGGCAAGGTCCTGCTTCCTGGTGATCAATTTGGTGTCGTCGGGGCCGAAGCGGAAAAGTCGCTCGAATTCGTGCTTGGTCTTCAATCGCAAAAAGTCATTCCGGAAGAAGCCGATGGCGCGCTCGTCTCGAATTTGTTTCGATCCGGGAAAGCCGCATGCGCCATCAGTGGTCCGTGGCTCGCCACGGATCTCGCGGGGGCCGCGTCGCTTCATTACCGCGTCGTTCCCATTCCGATGATTCGTCAAACGGGCAAGTATCCACAGCCGCTGCTCACCGTCGAATTGGTCATGCTGACGCCTCGAGGTGCCGAGCGCGCCGAAGTGCGAGCGCTCGCGCGGCTGCTCGGGAGCGTCGAGGCGTCGCGTATTCGTGCCGAGCGCGCGAAGACGTTGCCCGCTCGAAACGACGCGCCACTTCCGGCGGGTGACGCATTTCTCGCGGCATTCGCCGAGCAAGCAAAGCGAGCGGTTCCCATGTCGTCGTCGCTTGCCATGGATGTCGTTTGGGAGCCGGCAATCAAAGCCATTCGAAAAGTACTTCGTCGTGATGCGCTTGCGGAAACGGCGCTCTCCGAAGCAAAACGTCGATTCGACGATGTGCGGCGTCCATTGCCTCCGCGGGCTTCCAAAGCGCCGCTGATCGTGCTCGTGAGTTTGTTATGCTTGTTCGGCGCGCTCGCGCTCGTGCGACGCGCACGCGAGGCGGCTTTTCGCAGCGAATTGCGTCGATCGCTGCCGGCTTATGCGTATGTTCTGCATGCCGTCGCCGCCATTGGAATTCTCGTCCTGCTGCCGCTTTTTTTGGGGGCGCTCACGTCGCTTTTTGCTGGACGAATCGAAAACCTTCATTTCGTCGGATTGTCGAATTTCATAGATATCTTGACCGCGCGAGGCGGACCGCTTCTGGGAAGTGGCTCGTTCTACGTGGTGCTCCTCGTGACGGTGCTATGGACCGTGATCAACGTGTTTTTCCACGTCGCGATCGGGGTTGCACTGGCGCTCGTTTTGTCGCGTCCGGTCATGAAATTGAAAGCGGCTTATCGCGTGCTGCTCATCATTCCGTGGGCCGTGCCGAGTTACGTGACGGCGCTCGCGTGGAAGGGAATGTTTCATCGGCAATTCGGCGCGATGACCGGGCTCGTTCATGCATTGAATGATCTTTTTCGGCACGAACCTCGAGCCGATTGCATGGTTTTCCCGTTTCTCCACTGCTTTTGCGGCGAACGTTGCGACGAACGTTTGGCTGGGATTCCCATTCATGATGGTCGTGACGCTCGGAGCGCTCACGGCGGTGCCCGATGACGTGCTCGAAGCAGCGAAGGTCGACGGGGCGACGCGATGGCAAAGGCTACGGCTCGTGACGCTGCCGATGATCAAGCCGAGTCTCATGCCTGCTGTCACGATGGGCGCGGTGTGGACATTCAATATGTTCAACGTCGTGTTTTTGGTATCCGGGGGCGATCCGGATGGAACGACGGAGATATTGGTTTCCGAAGCGTATCGGTGGGCATTTACGCGCGATGCACAATATGGTTATGCCGCCGCGTATGCTGTGTTGATATTCCTATTGCTCTTTGGCACGACGCGGGTCACGGAAGTATGGAAGTCGTGGCGTGAGGGTCGAGAAAAACAGGCATTGGCGAATGCGGGAGGTGCGGCATGAATCGGCGCCCGTCGTTTTTGGAATCGGCTGCGTGTCACGTATTCGTCGTGATCGGCGTCGCATTTGCGCTTTATCCCGTGCTTTGGGTGATTGCGCTGGCATTCTCGGGGACGCAAACGCCCACGGCGCGGGTCGTGCCCATACCGGATGCTCCGACGCTCGCTCATGTCGAAGCCGTCGTGGGAGCCACGCGTAAAGTTGCGGATGGTGACATTTGGCTTTTCGGCAGGCAGCTTGGTAATTCGCTCATCGTATCGCTTGCGACGGCCTGCGTGGGGGTTCTCATTGCAATTCCCACGGCCTATGCGCTGGCCCGTTTTCGGTTTGTCGGGAAAGACGCCGGCGTCCGCACGCTTCTCGCGACGCAAATGTTTCCTGCTGTTGCGAGCGCGATACCGCTTTATCTCATTCTGAATTACCTCGGTCTCCTCAATTCGCGCACGGGGTTGGTCGTATGTTATGCGTCGACTAGCGTACCGTTTTCAATTTTTCAGCTCCGTGCGGCATTCGAGGCGATCCCCGTGGACCTCGAAGAAGCGGCCATGGTGGACGGAGCGACGCGATTTTCAGCATTCGTTCGGGTGGTGCTTCCTGCGGCTCGTCCAGCCATTGCGGTGACGGCGCTCTTCGCGTTCATGGGTGCGTACAACGAATTCATCTTGGCAGCCACGCTGCTCGACAAAGAAGAAATGTTCACGCTACCCGTGATGCTTCAGCGATTCATTGGTGAATACGACGCCCAATGGGAAAAGTTCGCCGCCGGTGCGCTCGTCGTTTCGGTGCCCGTGATGGCTCTATTTTATGTGGCGCAGCGGCATCTCGTGGCGGGTTTGACCGCGGGTGGCGTCAAAGGCTGACCATTACGAACGGGGCTTCGTGCATGTCGCCTCGACGCCGATACCGACGACACCTTCACCGATGAAACGAATCGTCGGCACGTAGTTGCATTTGCGTTCGGTCGTTTCGCTCGTCATCGTCGCGCTGCGCGAAATCAATGCTTCCACTTGTTCGCGCGTCAAGGGCTCGGTATTCGACACGTGTTCATCGACGTGCAAGGTGCTCATTTGCGGGCATGACAGATTTGCTGAAATATCGAGATTGGGCGTGACTTTTTTGCCGGCGTCGCGACCGAACAAGACGGGCGTCAACGTACCGGAAATATGCGCATCGTAATGGCAGCCGTCGTCGAGCGTGAAATCGAAAGATTCATCGAAGGATAGAAACGATGAAACCGTTGGGTTCCAGGGGAGGGGCTGCGCAAGAACGGCGAGGCTGAAGTGAGCGATAAACCGTTTCACCGTTCTCTCCTCGCCGCGCGCGCGCTGTGTCGGCATGACACATGCGAACACCGTCAATCACGTCGTAGCGAGAAGAGTGCCAATGATGGGGACGGTAAACCGCCCTCACATATCAAGTTTTTCGGGTACGCTTGCGCCCGAGCACGAGCATGGAGAAGCCGATGACCGCACAAGCGGCGGCAGCTCCTCGGCCGGAGGTCGAAGCGCCGATGTCACATCTGCAGCTTGGTGCCAGATCGGCACGAGCGGATTCGGGAAATGAGCCCATGGCGAGAAAGGTCACGAGGACGAGAGCAGCGGTACGCATGGAAGCATTGGAGACGACTGTATCTTCCGAGTCAAGACGAGAATCGAGCGAGGATTGTGCTGTCACGGATGATTGGATACCGCCGGGGTTGGTGGAACGTCGTTTGGTGCCGTACTGAAGAGCTTTAGAACGAGCAGCACGATTGCCAATGCAATGGCACCGGCCAGGAGCAGAATCAATTTCGTTCGTTTTGCCGCCGCAGGGGCAGTCGACGGAAACGCGTGCCACGGGGTCATCGTGGTGTCCGGCACTCGCGACGGCAAACGCTCGCGCACGGGTGGCGATGATGCCGTGAGAATGTCGCTCACGGTTGGAACACAAATCGTTCCGTGCACATCCGGAGCTCGTGGGACGACGGTTTGATCGGCGGAAGTGTTTGCGATACTGGGCAGCGGGCGCCGGGGCTCGGCTTCGTGCAGTGAAGAATCACGTTTGGCTGCTGCTTTGGTCACGATACGCGGCGTTGCATCGTCACCTGCTTCATCGAATGAGCTTGGCAGAATTGGCTGCGAAGGCGCCGGTGGGCGCGCAATGGTCCTGGGCGGCAAATAAGCGTGCAAGGCGGCCTGAAGCGATCTTGCATCGATGGGTTGCGTCCGGAATTGCAGCCCGCGATGTTCCTGTATGTTCCCCGATGCAGCATGACCCGCGCGAGCCGGCGCAATTTGTCGTGCGAGCGGTATCGTGCTGCCCAAATCCGGAAGTTTTGGCCGGCGCCCCAAGGGAAGGGTCGTCGCGGTATCGGCGTCGTCAATGGTTTTGGTTTCTCCGGGTACCGTGAACGGTGCGAGCGCTGCCATCAATTCACGAGCGCTGGCGTAACGATTGGCAATATTTTTATCGAGACAGCGGAGAATGATGCGTTCGAGCTCTACAGGCATGTCCGGGCGAAACAGCGCCGGCGACGGTACCGGTGTGGCATCGAGCAATGCTTGATATACGTCGAAGACCGTTTTTCTGGTAAAAGGGGCTCGGCCGGTGAGCAGCTTGTAAAGAACGGCTCCAAGCGACCAGATGTCACTTTGTGGAACGACATTTTTCGACGAGCGCGCTTGTTCAGGGGACATGTAACAAGCCGAGCCGAAAATGTCGCACGGCTGCGTCAAATCGATTTTGGACGAATCATCGGTAAGCGTGTGCTTGGATATGCCGAAATCGAGCACCTTGATGCACGGCGAGCCATCTTTGCGGTGCGTCAGGAAGAGGTTTTGCGGTTTGAGGTCGCGATGAATGATGCCGATGTCGTGGGCATCGACGAGCGCGCTACATGCTTGGACCACATACGAACATGCTTCGTGAAACGGAAAAACGCCGCGCTCTTTGAGGATCTTGTCGAGGTCCTGACCTTCGAGCAATTCCATCACCATGTACGGCAGCCCGTTTGGCAGGGTATCGACGTCGGTGACGCGAGCGACGTGCTCGTTGCTCTTCAGCTTGACGGCAGCTTTGGCTTCCCGGCGGAATCGTTCGACGGGCTCGACACGACCAAGGTCGTCGGCGAGCATGACCTTGATCGCGTAAGGCTCGTCGAGTTTGATGTGACGAACGGCCACGACGACGCCCATTCCACCTTTGCCGACGATACGCTCGACGCGGTATTTGTCGGCGATGATGGAGCCAAGGGGGACTATGCTGGAAGCGTCCGGGTTCGTCATGCAAAGACACTCTCGTGTCGTCTTGTACGACAAACGGCATCCGTGGGCAAACAAAAGATGGAAGAGACGAACCCCGCGGAAAAACCGCGCGTTTCACGTAGGATCCGCCGTCAAACGGTATCGCGTCGAGACAAACCCCAGTGGATCCACCAGCACAGGGCGCCGTGTCAATCCCACAAATGCGTGGCCTTTACGAGGGCTCCTGCCATACATAGCGACGGTTGGTGGTCAAAAGATCAAGACAGGCTTCTTCACCGTCAGCGGAGGCGCGCCGGCATTCCAACCAATGAGGCGATTGTCGGGGTCGAGCACGACGCTCGTGACGGGTTCCCCGAGCGCGACCTTTGCCGTCGCTACGGCGTTCGATGGCGAAAGACCAAAGTCCACGCTGACGCGCGCCGATTGCGTTGCCCCCTTGACTTCGACTTCGACCACACACCCAAAAAGTCTTCCCGATGCATTTTGCTGCGTTACGGTCACCGTGACTTCGCCCCCTGCTTCGTCCGCCGCCACGGCAAACGTGGGCCACTCGGGTTTGCCCTCGCCAAACACCCATGCATCGAAATACGCATCCAAATTCTTGTTCGACGCTGCAGCGAGCGCATCCTTCAATTCATTGACAGTTCGTCCACCCGGGGTCGACAAGAAATCCTTTATGCCTTGAAGCACGGCTGCCCTTCCAATGAGCGGTTCGAGCTGAAGGTACAAAACCATCGGCCCCGGCCCATAGACGTCGCCGTAGAACATCTGCACCGGCGGGGCAGGATCATCGGTCGGACGGGGCCAATACGTCGATTGTTGCCATATGCTGTCCCAATACTTGCGCGTCGCCGTCGCTTCTCCCGCAGGGCGCGCATCTTCCTCGAATACGTACGACAAATATTCCGCGGTCGCTTCTTTCCACACGAAATCGCTCGCCGAAGCCAGCGTCGTGCGATCTCCCGCCCATTGATGAATGATCTCGTGCATGAGCACGTGCATGGACGTATTCGGTAGCGGGTCGTGCAGCGTATCGATCACATCGAGCAAAATGATGTTGGCGGGATGCTCGAATCCGAGCCACGCCGTGGGCGCTCCAGCAATGCGCACTTCGTTGCCATAAGGATACGGTCCGAGCAGCGACGTGATCCAATCCATGAATGCTCCGACGCTCGTCTTGTCGAGCGATGAAGCAATTTTGCCTCCGGGTACCTCGTAAAACACGAAATCGACGCCGGCAAACGTGCCGAATGGCGCCCGCACCCAAGACGAATCCGATGCCACGGCAAATGCCGAATACGTGGGCGCGTTCTCCACATCGCACGTGGTGAGCGTCGAACCTGCCGAAAGCTTTCCTGGGCAAAGGGCAACCGTATTTTCAGGATGCGTGACCTCGAAATGAAACGCCGCCATGCGCGATGGATCGTCGTCGCACGGGCCAAATCTGTCGCAACCGCCCACCCAACTCAAAAGATACGTGAACGTGCCCCCCGCCATGTTCTTTCGCCGGGAAAAACCCACGTCCAAACCGAACCAAAGATCGAGTGATACGTCGACGTGAGAACCAAGCGTCAGGGTTGGTCCTTCTGTAACCCCCTTGCCGCACGCGCGAAGCTTGCCGCTCGATACGGCGGCGCTCGCAGACGCTTCGTCGTTCCACTTCACGTCGAAGACATTGTCGAGCTCGCACGAAACGTCCCAGCAGTCGCCTCCAGGCGCAGCAACGTCGACGTCGAGACGCGACGTCGCGCGTGCCGTCGTCACGTCGAAGGCGTAGTCGTACTTCGTTACTTGCGCCGAGATGTCTCCCGTGGGTGCTTCGCCGCCCGTGCCGCCGCTTCCCGCCGTGCTCGATGTCGACGACGCGGGTTTGTCATCGCCACATGCAAGCGAAAGAAGACAGCTCGACAGGACGATGGCGGAGAGACACTTGGAGGCAAGCGAGCGCATGGAAACATCGTACAAGAAAGCGTTCGATGCAGAAGATGCGTCATGCCTGTCGAAAGGAACTTCCGCTCCTCTGGTCACTTGACGTAGCCTTCCGGCGATGCCCTACAAGAGCCTTTCTGCTCCTCGTCGTGTCGAGTCGCTCGATGCCGAAGTGTGCGGCGCCGCGGCGTTCGATGGTGCTGGCCTCGTGGCCATGGTTTCGAGCTCGCCGGCTCGATGCGGTTTCGTGCCGGTTGCGAGTGGGACGAACAAAGTCATCAACTTGTCGCTCGAACGAGGCGACGAAGTGGTGTTCTTGTCGCGCGATGTAGCGCTCGTTCGTAGCGACAGCGATCTGTGGGCAGTGATCGACATTCATCATCGCGCGAAGTTCGAACGCGTAGCGACGAACGTGCGTGCTCTATTCGGTCGCTCGACGGGCGAGCGCGCGTTCGCTCTGACGTGGGAAGGTCAAGCGTACGAAGCGACGATGTCCGGTTACGAAGTTGCGGCGCGTCCGTTCGCCCTTCGTGGCGACGTGAAGCTCGCCGATCTCGGGCCCGCGGACACGTTTGTCGTGGTCGAAGTCGGCGGAGGACTCGAGCTGCGCATGCATCCTGGAGCGACGCCGGAGCCTGGAGCGAATGGCCGCGCGCAACTGCCGTCGGAGGCAAATAAGTTCGACCGTTTCAAGGGTGGAATGGCGCTCAGCGTGCTGTACAAGCGCGGTTCGAGCGAGGCGTGTTTGGTGTCGCAAATTGGCGGACGTCTGCAAGCGAAGATGATCGACTTGGGCGCTCCAATCGCTTGTGCAGCAACGAGTGAAACGAGCTTGGTGGTCGCGTTCGAAGATGGCCGAGCGTCGCTCTTCACGGGCGACTCGATCAAGAATGCGGGCGACGGATCACTCACGGCGACGCACTCGCTTTCGCTGGGTGCTCGTGGCGAACCGACGACGATGCTCATCACGTCGAAGGGTTCAGCGGCCGTGTGGGTCGGAACGTCGAGCGGTGAGATCATCCGCGTGTCGCTTCCGCGGAAATAAGCAATCGTTCGGGGCATCCTCGTACAGCCGAGATCGGTCGAGCGCACTTTGTCGTCGCTTGCGCATTCTCCAGAAGGGCGGCACATTACGAACCCGACGGGGACGACGCATTGCGCCTTCCCGTGAGGCCATCGACCGCGACGCGTTTCTTCGCGTTGCAGGTGCGGCCGTAAAACGGGGTTGTTGCTGATTGGACGGACAATCTGCGGGGCCATCTTTATCCGTGGATTGACGAATGCAATCGGCGTTCGGGGCGCTGCGGGGGCGATCGAGCGTCCGCGTCGCAAATGAGCGTCTTTCTTTCCTCATTCATCGGAAGGCACCATGTCGAAGCAGGAGGCATTCAAAGGGGTCTCGGTGGGCGAAATTCTCGCCGGGAAATACCGCGTGGAGAGGATCCTCGGAATGGGGGGCATGGGTGTCGTGGTCGCCGCGACGCACTTGGATTTGCGTGAAATGCGGGCGATCAAATTGATCCGTCCGGATGCGGAATGCGACCAATCCGTCGAGCGCTTTTTGCGTGAAGCTCGGGCGGTCGTGCGACTTCGAAGCGAACACGTGGCCGAGGTTTACGATGTGGGACGGCTCGAATCGGGAGCACCGTATATCGTGATGGAGCTGCTCGAGGGGCAAGATTTGTCGGCGATACTGAAAGCGCGCGGGCCGCTTCCCATCGAGGAGGCCGTGCTGTACGTGACGCAGGCTTGTCATGCGCTTGCCGAGGCGCATGCGGCGGGAATCGTGCATCGCGATTTGAAGCCGGGCAATTTGTTCGTCACGCGGCGCTCCGATGGCTCGCCGTGCATCAAAGTGCTCGATTTTGGAATTTCGAAAGACACGAATCCCGAGCGGCCCGATCCGGAAATGACCGGAGCCAAAGATCTCATTGGATCGCCCTTGTACATGTCCCCGGAGCAAATGCGATCGGCACGGAAAGTGGATCCGCGAGCCGACGTATGGGCGCTCGGAGCCATCCTTTATAAATTGCTCACGGGCAGAGCGCCATTTCATGCGCCGACGGTGCCCGAAATTTTTGCCCTCACGCTGGGAAAGCAGGTGAAACCTCCTTCGGCTCTGCGCCCGCAGATTTCGGGTGAGCTCGATGCGATCATATTGTGTTGCTTGGACAAACACTTGAAGAATCGGTACCGGACGGCTGCCGAGCTCGGAATTGCCTTGATGCACCACGGGCCGTGGCAATTGCCGGCGGGCGAATCCGCGAGCGCGCTGTTTCGCCCTTCGAATCGCCGTACGACCATTCCCCCGGAACCCGTGACGGTGAAGCCGTCTCCTGCAACGACCGATATGGCAGAGCATGTCATCGTGCCGCCGCCGCCCATGTTGCCAGCCGAGTTCGTCGTGCCACCGCCGCCCGATGCGCCGAACGAGAGCGTCGAAATGGGCGAGCCCATGACGGGTTTGGCGCGGAGCAACAAAATCAACAAGTCGGGGCGAATTTCGACGTGGGGTGGATCGCCTTCGCGATCATCGATACGTCCGGGATGGGTTGCATTCGCATTCATGTTGTCCATTTCGTCGGCGCTCATCGGCGCGACCATCGTCGCCATCATCGCGCGGACGCCCACCATACCCGTGGCTACCGCATCGCAAGACATCCCGAATGGTACGAGGGAAATTCGGCTGCCTCACGCAATCGTTTTGCCGCCGCCGCCATTGCCGGTCGTCGCGCCGAGCGCCAGCGTGCCGGGCGTCATTGCGAGCGCCACGACGAATGCGCTCCCCGCGTCTTCGACGTCCGCTCGACCCGTGGAAAAGGTGCCAGCGCCGAAGCCTCGCCATAAGGCGCCGGCGCCACGGCAATCAGCGCGGCCCCCGAGCGCCGCTGAAACGAAGGCACCCATGGATGTCCCTGCCAAACCGGAGAGCTCGAGCCGCCCACCGGGCGATCATTTCGTGGGCAGGGATTGACGGAATCGATGCGGAGGCACGATTTGGACGCTCGGCCGCGATTTTTCCCTCGTAGCAGACCGATCGCTGTTCTATGCTTCGTCCTTCGGATTGGGAGAAACTCGTCATGCGAAACCTCACGCTCGCCGACCTTCGACAAGGCCTTGCCGACATGCTCGACAACCGATCGAAAGCTCTCGATGCGACGCAAACGGGCAAGTTGTACGGGCCTATTCTGACGGCAAAACGCAAGGCCATCGAACATGCAATGAACGTGGCGCTCGAAACGAAAGCGGGTGACTTGAGCGAAACGGATGCCCAGCATGATGGCCTGGGCGGGGCGATTTGGTACTTCACGGAAGCCGTACTTTGTCAACCGTTTGTCTCGGTAGAACGACGCGACGCAGCTCGGCGCATCCGAGAAGCATTCATTCCGGACATCTCGCTGCTCAGCGACAGTTATGCCGACGAAGCTGCGGCGGCAAAGGCGAACCGGCCCAAACTCGTGGCGCTCGAACCCGAGCTGCGCATGCTGCCTACGCCAGATGGGCAGACGCTTTATGAATGGGCTGCGGCATTCGTGGACAAAGGGGACGAGCTTGCGCGAAAACTCGCAGCGCGAACGCAAGGATCGGCGCTCGATGCATTTCGTCAACAAACGGCGTTGCGCGTGACGACGATTGGACTCGTAGGGCGCTTTCGCGCAGCGCTTCGCGACGAGATCAAAGACAATCCAGCGCTGCCCGCGTCGATCGAAGAAGACATCTTCGCCGGCTTCGATGCGATCGCGGGGCGGTGAAGCGCGAACCTACTTCTTCAAAGGGCTGACGAGTTTGGCGTAGTCGAGTGCCTGCTTCGCCATTTCGGGCTGCTTCAGCTTTTCGTAACCTTTTGCCATCGCATCGTAGATTTCGGCTTTCTCCGCCGGTTCGGTGCTGGCCAAAAGGGCGCTGTTCAATTCGAATATCGCCGATACTTGCTTGCCCGTCCGCGCCAGCGCCTTGGCATAGAGCCGGTGCACTTTCGGATTCATGACGTCGACATAGATCGCGCTTTCGCCGACCTTGACGGCTTCGTCCCATTTCCCGCGCGAGACGAGCAGTTCCAAAAGACGAACCCATACGCGCCGGTCGTGTTGATCCACGAGTGACAGCCGCTGCAAAGCGTCGAGCTGCGCAGACGTGTCGCCGAGTTTTTTGGCGAAATCATACAGACCTTGCAGAGGTTCGGCCTGAGATGGATCGAAACGGTGAGCAGCTTCGAGGTGTTCGCGAGCGCGCACCTTGTCGTTTCTGAGTTCGGCAAGGTCTGCGGCCTTGATGCGTAGCGCGTAACCATCGTGCCCGTAGGAAATCATTTTATCGGCGATTTTGGCGGCATCGTCGAATTTCTTCCGATCCATGGCAATGCGCAACCGAATGTAGTTGGCGTCGGCGTGTTTGGGATCGAGCAGCAGGGCTTCATCGAGTATCGCGAGCGCCTCGGCGTTGTCGCCGATCGCGAAGAGCGAGAGCGCAAGCTCGACGAGCTTTTTGGGGTTTTTCGGGTCCGTACGCAGCGCCTTTCGTGCTTCCGGAAGGGGCGGCGCATGCAAATCGGGCACGTATTGTTTTTCGTAGCGTGTAAGGCGTTTTTTTAGCCAAACACGAAACTGCTTGTCGACTTCTTCATGCGAAATGCCCAAGGCGCCCTGGACGACATCCGAAGTGCGCAAGCCGCGTCCCCAGCGCGGAAGCATGTCCACGACTTTGGCAAACCCGTACGTCTCCGCCATGAAGACGACGAGCTGGCTGGCGGCATAATAGGCCATCGTCACATCGGAAACGGAGTCGACATGCGTGAACGCTCGATTGAAGCCTTCGAGCGGAGGGACGCGGCCACCTTTGAGCGCCGCGAAAAGTGCCGGCTCTTCTTCGCGACGCCATTCGGGGCGGGCGACGATCGTCTCGTATTCGGAGAGTCCTTCGGTGAACCAACGAGGGACATGATTTTTGGATTGTTGAATGGCAAAGACGTGTCCAAGCTCGTGCCAGAGAACGTTGCCCCAATTGAAGGGCCCGGCGCTGGGCGATAGCGCAGCCAGCGATTGACCAAAACACACGCCTTGAATGCCCACGTTGGGCAAGCCGCTCGTACGAATGCTGAAATGTTCCGAATCGGCGTAAAGCTCGATGGAAACGGGCATCTTGGGCGTGAACCCATACCGCTTGACCATCGAATCCCAGGCTTGATCGAGCATGCGGGGAACGTACCGCTCGAGGACTCGTTTTTCCGTTTTGTGATAACGAATCCGAAACCGCGTACCGTCCGTCGTCACGTAATCACGAGGAATGGTTTTTTCGAATAGTTCCAACGTATTGAACGCGCGGACGTTGAATGGGTCTTTCTTCCACGATTTCCGAAGCGCTTCGATACCACCCGCATCGTCACCCAGGCGAATCTTGTTCATGCCGAGCGTCGAAAACGCTTTCATGTCTTGACCATCGATCGTCGTGGCTTCTTCCATCATTCGCACGATGTCGTCATATCGATGTTCCCATTCGGCATATTCGGAGACGATTTGGAAAAACGTCGAATATTGAGGATTGAGGCCGAGCACTTGCTTTTTTGCGGCCTCGTAGCCGGGCAAATCGTCCGCGAGGTACCGCGTTGCAGCTTTCATCGAAAGTATTTCGAGATCCGTCGGATCGATGGCGAGTCCTTTTGCAATGGCAGCGTCGGCGGCGGCAATGTCCATCGTGCGCAGCGCAAGACCCGCTCGAACGGCATACGCCGAAACGAGGTTGGGATTGATTTCGAGCGCCTCCTTGATCTCGCTTTCGGCGGCCGAAAAGTCCATCGCGTTTTCGAGCTTGAGGTGAGCCATCGCGACGTGGACGTGCGGATTCTTCGGCGCAAGCTTGAGCGCTTCTTTGATGGCTTCGCCCGCGTCGCGAAGGTTGTATTTGTCGAGCAAGAGCTCGGCGTACCAAAGCAGCGCCTCGACGCGCTTGTTCGCCCCCGCCGCTTCGGCTTCCTTGAACGCCTCGTTCGCATCGCGCGGCACGCGCAGGAGATACGCCGCACGCGCTACGATCGACAAACCCTCGGCGTCGCCATCGGTGATCGTGTCGTCGTTGTACGCATCGGCGATCTTGTGCAGCGGGATCGACGCCTCGCCTCGTTTGCCGCTGCGAATGAGCAGCTCGCCGAGCACGAGCCGCGCTCGATGCGATCCGTCTTCGTCTGCAACGTCCTTCACGGCGTCGATCGCTTCTTTCAGCTTGCCCTGCGCGGCGAGAGCTTCAGCGACGACGGGCGCGGCCTTCAGCTTGGCGCTCTTGCCGAGCGTCAGCGCGCGTGATGCCGTTTTCGCGGCGTCCGCGTAACGTCCCGTGAGCAGTTGCAGGCGCGCTTTGGCCACGAGCGCATCGGCCAGCTCGGCGCCCGAAGTGACGGCATCGAGCTCCTTTTCCGCAGCAGCGTAGTCGCCCTTTTGCTCGAGGAGCGCGGCGCGACCGACCGCGTTGGCATCCGCGTCTGCATGCGGTGCTTGCGTGAGGATGGACAGGACAAACAGCGAAGCGGAAAGCAGTTTGAGCGTGCGCATGACGGTAACTCGACGAGCATTACCGGCATCCGGTCAGAACGCCAGTGCGTTGGTTCGAGACGGCGTTACGCGCGTCAGCGAGCGACATTCGTGGTGATCTTGTCAGGTAGGACGCTCGCGTTCGGCCAGGAGAGCACGTAGCCGCGCAAGTTCCGCTTCGGCGTCGAGCTCTTGGGGGCAGTTCGTCGACGTGCGGATTCAAGACGCTCAGTTCCTTGGTGCACAAAGCATCACGGCGGTCGGAGGTACCATGTCGATCGAGCGAGCTGTGGCGACGCCGTCGAGACCAGGTACCGCTCTGCGTCGACGACGTTCGTCCGAGTGTGCACGTGATCATTCGGCGCGGTGCGATGCACGCGCCTCGCCGAACGTGCTAGCTTCCGCGCCGCAACGGTACGCATCGAGCAGGAGTTGGCTGGTGGCGGCGAGGGTTTTGGAGTGCAAACGCGACGATGGAAAGAAGACCGTGCGTCGCGTGGACGAGCTCGTGGACAAAGGGCTCGTGGATCGCGCAGAGCTCGAAGTTCTGGAGCGCGTCGCAGATCGCTTCGACGTCGCGATCACCTCGGACCTCGTGGAGCTCATGTCGCACGCGGACGCGCACGACCCGATCGCGCGGCAGTTTGTCCCAACCAAACGCGAGCTGACGATTTTGCCTGAAGAGCGCGTCGATCCGATCGGCGACGACCCGCACACGCCGGTCAAAGGCATCACGCACAGGTACCCCGATCGGTTGCTGCTCAAACCAGTTCACGTCTGCCCCGCCTATTGTCGATTCTGCTTTCGTCGCGAAAAGGTAGGACCGGGAAGCGAATCGCTTTCGCGCGAAGAGCTCGGCCGAGCCATCGACTACATCCGCGGTCGTCGTGAAGTATGGGAAGTGATCCTGAGCGGCGGGGATCCTTTGATTTTGCCCCCGAAGAAGATCGCCGAAATCGTCGACATGCTGTCGTCGATCGAGCACGTACGCGTATTGCGCGTCCACACGCGCGTGCCCGTGATCGATTCATCGCGGATCGATGCGGCGATGATTCGAGCCTTACGCAGTTCGCGACTCACGACCTACGTCGTTTTGCACACGAACCACGTCCAGGAGCTCGGACCGGAAGCTCGAAGCGCGTGCGCGCGAATCGTGGATGCGGGGATTCCGATGCTGGCGCAGACCGTGCTGCTTCGCGGCGTGAACGACGATGCGGAGACGCTCGCCGCGCTTTTCCGCGAGCTTGTGGTGTTGCGCGTAAAACCATATTACTTGCACCACGGCGATTTGGCCGTGGGCACGGGGCATTTTCGGACGTCCATAACAGAAGGACAAACCATTGTACGCGAATTGCGTCGAAGTTTGTCCGGGATAGCGCAACCGACGTACGTGCTCGACATTCCGGGTGGGTTTGGCAAGGTACCGGCGGGGCCGAGTTACGTGGGGCCCGAGGGGGAAGGGGGCGTGCGCGAAGTCGAAGATCCGTGGGGAGGCCGGCACGTGTATCCGCCGACAAGGGAAGAGTGACCGGGGCGTGTTCGAGGTGCCTCGACGCCGCGTCTTTGCTTGACATCTCAACCGAAATCTTTTTTCATCGGCTTCATGCCGCCTGGTGGAACGAGGCTCGTCCTGCTCCACATCTCGGATCTGCACTTTTGTGATCCGACAGCGAAGGGGCATTACTGGAATACAGAGGCGACGGAGCTGGCGGTCGCGCCGCACAATCGTCGCGGATTGCTTGGAAGCCTGCTTTACGATCTGCGGCACGAAAAAATCAAGCCGGATTTGGTCGTCGTTTCGGGTGACTTGCTCGATCGCGGGAGCGCGAGCGGCGTGCCACTTGCCATCTCGTTTCTTCGAGGTCTCGCCGAGGGCCTGGGTTTGCCCACGGAGCGCATCGTCATTGCGCCCGGGAATCACGACGTTTTGCGCGACGGAGACCATCGATACAAGCATTACGACGAAATAAGGAATGCTCTGTACGGAAGCGCGAGAGCTGCATTTGCTCCGGACACGCCGGCGCACCAGCGTGTCGATCACCATGTTTTCGATTCCCAAATGTTCAACCAGGGGATCGAAGTCGTCGCGTTCAATTCCTGCGAAGAGCTCGATGCGGCGCAAAAACGCGATCACGGCTCCGTGGGAATCGGGCAACGCGATTTTACCGAGACGTTCCTGCAGCGAACGGAGGACGACAAGAAATTTCGCATTGCAGTGATGCACCATCACCTGGAGAGCCCCGAAGGCACTCGGCGCACCGATTACAGCGTCATGGAGGATGCCGCAGGGACGCGAAGGTGGCTCGCGAGGCATCATTTCTCGATTGCGCTGCATGGTCATCAACACGTCGATTGGCAAGTTTCCTTCGACGTCGATGGCTGGAGCCTTGCCGTCGCATCGGCAGCGAGCGCCGGCGTGGCCGAATATGGGCGTAAAGAATGGAGTTTGGCCATTGCGTATCAAGCCATCGTCGTCGAAAGCTCGACGCGAGGCAGGCGTATTCGCCGGGAATACAACCCGCAAACGATGGAATGGGCGGACGCGGGACGGGGCGAAGACGTGCAAGTATTGCGGTTTGGCCCGGTCGACGAAAACGCGTGTCACCATGAAGAGCATCACGCGCATGCTCACGTGGAACCATCGCCACCGAGCTTGACGCGTTTGGGACGCGTGCAAGTCAAAATCAAGCACATCGAACGAGCGATCGAATCGCATCGAATGTCATTTCGCGTGCAAGTCGCGAGTGTCATGGCTGCCGCATGCGCCGCCGTGGCGCTCGCCTTTTATTTGATTGGTCAGCTTTCTCCCGTTCTATCGGTATCGGGGGGGCTGGCATTGTTGTTCGCCGGATCCATTGCATTGCCGATGCGGCTCGCGTCGTACCGAGACGTGCACGACAAATTGCAATTCCTCGCCGATGGCTATCGTCGTTGTACCACGCACTGGGATGACAAACTCGTGCAAATGCTGGACGAGCGGTTTCATCGTATGGTCTGAGAGGCTTCATGATGGATGGGGACGACAAACAGAAGATCGACGAGCAGTTTTCGCTGCTCGATGCCCGAGCGCGCAAGCGGCGCCGGTCGAGTGTGGTCCTCACGCTGGCGCTCGTCGCGGTGACGGCGATGCTCGTTTTGCGGCTCGCTCGCGATATCGTGGACAAACAGGCGCAAGTAACGCGCGTGGAGCAATCTCGCGGGGAGCTCGATCAACAATTACGATCCGAACAGGAAAAACTCGATGCTGCCATCCGAGTTCGGGAAAAACTCGAGGCGGAAGTCAAAGAGCTCGAAGCAACGAAGAAAGGTTATCAGCAGCGTATTCTTTCGGAAAAAGAAGCGCACAACACGGGCGGCTCACAGGGGACGAGTTACGACAAACCGCTTCCGGCCAGCGCAGCGTCCGCCGAGGCACAAGTAGATCACGATGCGGTGGGCGCCGCGCCGCTGCTCATCGAGGAAGCGGGCAAGGCTCCGCAGGGGTTTGTCCTGACGCCGAACATCACGGTGACGCCGGGACGAGGAACTTCGGGTCGAGAAATTTTCAAGGTGCAGTTGTCGCTCGATTTGCCCGAAGCGCATCGAGGGAATGTCGAACGCGTCGTGTATCATTTGAGCCCCAAATATTATATGAGAAATGCCATCGAAGGTGGCTCGGCGCCGCCGTTCGAGGCAAACTTCAACGTATTTGCATGCGAATCGACGGTGCTCGCCCGCGTGAAATTGCATGACGGGACGACGCTTGCCGTGGATTTCGATTGGTGTCGGCACGAAGGATGGCCGGATCGCAAAAAGCAGCCGGTCATCGTTCCATCCGAGGACGAGAAGGCGCCAGCGCCAGCGCCTGCGCCTGTAACGAAGCCCCCGCGAACGGCGCCTTCCCCCTTTACCCAGCCTCGCTGACCATAAAATGACACGGAACGCGCCGGGAAATGAAAGTCCTTTCCGGCTCGCGCGTGCTGCTATTGTCGTCACGGTGCGGACGTCCGTGCTGTAGTTTCCTTCTTCCAAGCCGTTGCGGTCAAACCGAGCGCTTTTCGACGAGGCTTACATGCGCATCTTTCGATATCGGGAGGATCGATTGCCGGTCTTCTGTTTTACGCTTCTCTTCTGCATCGATCTTGTGATGTATGCGCTCGTCGACAACGTCTGGGCGCTCGTTGGGTGGACGCTCGTGGGCATCTTTCCCAAAGGCTGCGTTTGCGCGTTCAACCATCACCACCAGCATGTCGCGACGTTCAAGTCGAACGTGCTGAATCGGCTGCTCGAGCAGATGTATGCGCTGCAAACGGGCGTCGCGAGCAACGCGTGGGTGCTGCACCATTCGCTTGGGCATCACGTGAATTACCTTGATCAGAGCAAGGACGAATCGGGCTGGACCGATGACGACGGCAGCACGATGGGCTGGTTCAAGTACACGGTGTGGAACACGCTTCAGGCATATCCGCGCGCGTGGCGTGTGGGCGACCGTTATCCGGCGCATCAACGCGTGCTGCTTTTGTCGACGCTCTTCATCATCACGCTCGTCGCGGGTTTGACCTTCCTGCGGCCTCTTCCGGCGCTGTGCGTGTTCATCCTTCCGATGCTGATTTCGATCTTTGGAACGGTGTACGCGACGCACATCCATCACGCGGGCAAGAGCACCGATTCGCACTTTGTCGCGTGTAACAACACGATTCACGGCGTGTACAACATCGCGACGGGCAACCTCGGGTATCACACGGCGCATCATTATCGTCCGGGCGTGCATTGGTCGAAGCTTCCCGCGCTTCACGACGAGATCGCAGACAAGATTCCGGCCGACTGTTACGTGCCCGCCGAGCTGCCGTACACGGTCGGCGATCACGTCAAAGCGCTGGTCACGAGCATGCGCAGGCTCGTGGTGTCGTCGCGACCGGCGAATTGAAAGGCTGAACGAAGCCCTGATTCAGGGCACGGAGCCTCGGTAGGAGCCCGAGTTTTTCCGGCCCTCGCGGCTCCTCCGGCGGGTCGAGGTCTGGTGCTTGCGTTGTCAAGAACAATCACGCACCCCACCCCTCAGCCGGGTTAGGGGGTGAGGAGTGTCTTTTCGCCAAGCGCGCTTTCGAGCTCGGCGATGCGGGCTGCATAGTCGGCCGCTGCTTTTTTCGCCGCCGCAAGCTCTGCCAATCGTTGCGCTCGCTCCGCGTCGGCTTTGGCTCGCGCTGCCGCTTCTTCTTGCGCCGCCAGATCGTCGCGTTGTTTTTTCAAGTATTGCACTTCTGCCTCGGCGGCCGCGAGACGTTTGTCCAGTTCCCGCAGCGTCGGTTTCTCCGATCCACTACCTTGTCGGAAAAACGAATCTGCCCAGCCTTTGCCAAGCTCGGGGTGCTGATGTTGAAGCTCTCCGAGTTTGCCATGCAATGCCTTGCGCCTCGCATTGAATTCGTCGATGCAATTCTTCCGAGCGCCCACGGTGCGATAATCCGAGAGCTGCGCGTATGCTTTTTGTTGAAAGCTCGCGCAATCGTCCGCTTCGGCGATCTTCGTTTCCAATTTCGCGCCATGCCCGACGAGCAATTCGTTTGGCGACAATTTCAACGACGAAGGCCACGACCGCATGGAATCCAATTGTGCCCCTAGCGTTGGACGACGCAATTCACTGGGTCGTTGCGAACTGAAGTAAATCGAATACGGAGCCGCATCGCGATTACCTTTCGCGTCGATGAGCGTCACCGCGGCGATTGCGTCGGTCAACCCGTCGAGGTCCTCGTCGACGAAATCGACGCCCGCGTCTGCTTCGTGGCGATTTGCGATGAGCCCGAGCTCTTCGAGCAGCGTTGCTTGCAGCTTGGGCGCGAACGCTTCGAAGTCGGCCGCAAGAGCTTTGGTCAGCGGATGGCGGCGAACCCGTCCGCGCGTAAAGAAGAATTCTTCATACAGGGTCAGGATCCCCGTACGAAGGCTGATTGTGATGATCCCTGCCATACTTCGGCGATATACCCGTCGTAGAAGCGTTGCAAGTCTTTTCGAACGGCCGTACGGCCTACGTGAAGGCGTTACGTCGAGCGTTCCGTGGATTGGATGGGCGCGGTGAGGTTGACGCGCTGTTTCCAGGCGGCCGACTCGATTCGGTCGAGGCTTCGCGGCGCGTGAAAAGCGGCTGACTTGGTTGCGTCGAAGCTCGACCGAGGGAGAAGAGCGGCTGACTTGGTTTGGTCAACGGTCGACGGGGCGGGGTTTGCGATGGACTTGGTGGCGTCGAGGGCGGTCTGGAGGGATCACGCTGATGGGAAGCGTGGCGTCGAGGCACGACGTGGCGTGGATGGGCGGTGGCGGGGAGTGGAGAGGGTTGACGAGGAGGGGGAGGGGGGTGGAAGCCGTGCGTAGGCGTCGATGTTCAACGCGCTCACTTGCGCTTGTGTTGAGGATCTGGGTGGACAGCGTAGGCAGACGGATTGAACGTGTACGGATTTTCCGAGCCACTCTTGACGAAGAGCCTTCCGCCCTCCCACCAGCTTGTTCCCAAGACATCATCTGCCTGGAAGCGATCCACAATCACGCTTTGGTCGGCGTCGTAAATCGACACTGATAGCTCGCCGACCACGCAAAAGTTTGCATCGACAGCGTACACGGCGTGGACCTCGTCGTCGAAATCGGCGCGCACAGCGTGCTTGCCGCTAGCCAAGAAGAAGAGCCTCGTGGCTGCCCACACCGCGACCGTGTCCCCGAGCATGGCAACGGACGGGAGGAACCATATGGGAAGCACGATCTCCCAGCCGGGACCCGCTCCCGTTGCGACACGCACGGTCCGTTCGCTCTCGCTCGCTGCGATCTCGACGAGGCTAACGGAGCGCTTGTCCGCGATGAATCGGCAGGCGTACTGCGCGCTAAGCATTGTCAGCGTTTTCAAGCGACAGCGTGCTCAGCCGACAGATTTCTCTCCGACCCTCCGCATGACAGCGGCAAGCCAGACCATCGCATAGCCCAAAGGTTCGCGCTTGTGATGCGCGAGCGCCTGCATTTCTTCCAAGTCGTGCGAAAGCTGACCCAATGTAAGCTCTTTTGGCGATTGGTACGGGTTGTAAACCTCCTCTTGGGAGACAAACCAGTAGTAGTCCTCTTCAATCTCAAATTCTTTTTGCCCGGTTTTGTCCAGGTGCTCCAGCAAAGCGAGAGCGGCAGCACGAAGTTCCTCGGTTGTGACACGCATTAGCCTCCACCTCCAAGCTTTGCTTGATCGATCAGCTTTCGAAAATTCATGATCTCTGTTTCCAGATGATGGATGCGGCTTTCGATAATTCTCTGTCGGATCTCCGGCGTCGGGGCGTTCTTGAGAAAACCCTTGTTGTCGAAGGCATCTGGATTCACCTTGTAGGCTTCGAGCTTCTGCTGGTGCTTGGCCATCTCGGCCTCCCAAGATCGAATGCTTCGCTGCGCTTGTGTGCTTAGTTTACTGCGACTTTTCTTTCCCCCACCCGCCTTCAGCGTAATCGCCGTCATGACCACCACGGTCACGACATCCAACCCGGCTCGCCCGATGCCGACGTAATCTCCTTTCTCGTGTGCCTCGCCAAGCTGTATCACGCCAATGCTTGCGCCGTAAAGCGGATTTGCTTGGTTCAGGTCGTCAATGACGCGAACGCCCGCTCCATCGAAGCTCCCGCTTCCTGGTTTGGCCGTTGCACCCCCCGACGCGCCCGCCCCGACGAAATTGAACAAAAGTCCCACCGCCAATTCCGGACCAAGCTCGATAGCCCGTTCGCCCACGCCATAAAGCACCTGCTCGCCCGCGCTGAGATTGCCCGGGCCCACCTTTTCAGGCGACGATGGCGCCGGATCCGCACCCGCAGGCCCCCATTCCACGACCCATTGCTGAGGCGGTGCTGTCGCTGGCCGTTCGCGTGACCATTGCATGAGCCACGTCTTCTGATGGTCCTGCACCAATTGTGCCTGCTCGGGCGTGACATACCCCGGCGTGCCCGTGCCTTGCAACAATATGCTGTGCGCTTCCGCATCGTACCCGCTCGGATCCGTAAACACGAGCGGCCGGTTGAACACGTATGCATACGGATTCTGCGTTTGGGCGTCGAGCAAGTCCGCAATGACGGGATCCGTCTGCAAAAAGCGCGCGATGTGCGGATCGTAAATGCGCCCCTTTGCATTGACGAGCCCGACGTCGTCATCCCATTCGTGCCACGTAAAACCGCGACGCGTGGACACGTTCTGCGATGCTGCGCCATTGCCGCCCCATTTCGGATCCCTCGGCGCGCCCCATACATCAAAGCTGCGCCGGTCGATCTCCTGACCGGCCGCATCCGTAATGACGTCGACCGAGCCCAAATGCTCGTTTTGCCTCGGTCGGGATCGTCTTCGACAACCACGCGTCCGTAGTCGTCCTGCGTTGTTTCGCGTGCGGTGCCATCGGGCAATTCGACGCGGCGCAATTCATTGAAGGGACCGTGCACGTGTCGCGTGATGCCCTGATTCGCGTCAGTGACCTCGATGGGCCTGCCGAGCGGGTCATGCTCGACCGACCTCGCAATCGTCGGAATACCCGCGGGACCCGGCTCGATCGTGGTCACCTTGTCGTGGTCGTACACGCGCGTAATCGGCGCGCCCCAAGGTGTGACCGTTTTCGTCAAGCGCCCCGCGTTGTCATGCTCGAACGTCGACCCTTTCATCTCCGCAATGGTGTCGCCATCGATGCGCGGAATGCTTTGCCATTCGAGCCGCCCGAGAAAGTCGTATCGCTTGTCCTGAACAATCCACACGCTCTTACCGAATGCGGAGATACCCACGGTATCCACGTCCGGCCCGCGAACGCGCATTTCCACGGGCCGCTCGACCGAATCGAATACCGTTTCACGCGCACCGTGCCCCGGCATCGACGTTTTGATATGCGTCGTCCATACACCCTTCTTGACGCGCTCCGCTGAAAACGTCGTCACGAGTCCATCGGGCGTTTGCTCCTCGACCGTAATGCCAAAATGGTCGAGGCGCCATTTGGTGACGAGCCCATTGGCATCACGCATCGAAAACGGAGCACCAAGCCCGTGGTGATAATGCATGTACGACGTGTGCCCGGCGGCATTACGCACAGCCCAGGGAAATGTACCCGTTGGCTCGTAGGTGACGCATTCTTCACGATGGTTGCCAAGGTCGTCCTCGGCAATGGTGTTGGTCAGGTTGCCGTATTGATCGCGAATCAAATAAGTGACGAGGTGTGCGGTCGTGGCTGCTGCCGTCGAATCGGTTTCGCTACTTCACTCACAGCTTGATGGGCTTCGACGTCCACACGTTCGGCTGCGCTTCCGGGGGCAAATCCGAATCCCAGGCGAGGACGAAATCCAGGCCTTTTAGTTTGGCTTGCTTCCAGCGCTGAACGAAGCGATCGGAGAGGTAGATCGTACCTGCTCGTGGGCATGCCTGTTTGAAGATGTCCACACCTTCCACGACGGACGGGATGAAGACGTGGTTATTGGCCATTTCGATTCGCCCGTTTTCGTCCCGAGAACCCACGGTACACTCATGATCGAACGCGTCGAGTGCACGCGTATTGTGTAAAAATAGTTCCACGCCGCCCTCGTCTTCGAGAGGTAACAGCTCACCATGCGCATCCAGGATGTCTTGAAGCGCATCGATGGCAGAGCGTCGAAACATCAGGCATTCCGAACCATAATAGGGACTATCGGAAGCACGGAAAGCCTCGCGACGCGAAGGACGCACACGACGAACACGAACGGGATTCCACGTCTTGCTTCGCGATGAGCCGTCCAACTCGCGGAATATTTTCCAACCTTCGTCATCGACACAGTGAAGGATTTCGTAGCCCGTGCTCTCGATGTGTTTATGAAATCGCATGGAAGAAGGTTCCATCTTTTAGAGTTTCGCCGATTCGTCGGAGTCTTTGAAGCGCGTCAGCATGGGATGTGGATTTTCCAAGATAGTTTTCGACCTTTCTGTAGTACTCTTTATTGTTCCCCAAGATTTTGTGCACGATGGACCCGTTTGGATTAGGCGAGCCTTTGGTCGCTGGCAAGAAGACTCCATTCGCAGGATGGTCGATGTCAATGCCAAATTCTTCCAGCAACTTGCGCGCTTTCTTGGCCTTGTCGCTCCCCGTCGCCACGATGTGATGCGTCTCGTCGGTCGCCAATTTCACGAGCGGTTTTCCCGTCAATTTGGCCTCCGCGAACATGGCCCGTTCTAACTTCCGCGCGTGATACCTGTTCAAAGCCTTCAGCACGTGGCGCGCGCACGAGTCCACCGAGCCCATTCGTCGCACCGGGAATGAAAATGGGAATGTTTCCCACTCGGGTGAAGGCCGCTTTCATGGCCTTCGTCCCTTTGGTCGCCGCCGAAGCCAAAAGCTTCGCCCCGCCCAGCGGGCCTAACGCGATTTCGAGCGCCACCACTTCCAAAATCAGAATGCCCGCATCAATGGCAAAGAGCTTTGCTTCGACCTCGAATTTGCCATTCTCGAATCCAAGCTGATAACCGGCCATGGCCAAGCTATCCAGACCCGGATCGCTGTATTCGGGCAGCTCCTCGATTGAATTCAGCGCATCCGTGATCCGCTTCTGAATCTCTTCGAGCTTCCCCGGATCCGACGTGAATGCGCGCTTCAGCCAAGAAGCATCCTTGTTGAGCAGCTCCTCCATTTCGGCTGCAGCGTATGCGTACGCTTTGCCATTCTTGTTGGCTAGATCGTAAGCCGATTGATACGCCAAATTGCGAGCGCGCATGAGCATCAGCTCTTGCGGCGTAAACGCCATGCGCGGCTGCTTGTCGCATAAAAATGGACTCCGAATCGGAACCTCCGACGTTTGCCCGAGCAGGTGCTGTGCATCCGATCTGGGCACAATACATGGCTCGGGCTCTGGTTCGAACGCGGGCACCTCCAAAATGCTCGGCTGCGGAATGTGCGGGCACCACGCGTCCACGCGACTCAATGGAAGCAATCGCAAATGGCTTGCGGGCGCATCTGCGTCGTATTTGTAGACATATTTGATGTGCCGTGGGTCCTCCTCGCCCGACGTCGACGCAGCCACGCCGTCTTCCGTCCGGAAATCGAAATACACCCCGGGACCAAGCTCCGGCGGCTTCCAGCACACGTTGAATACGCGCTCAGGCGGAATCGATCGCGACACAGGGACCGCGGAAGCGCAACCCGTCGCCCAAAGCGCGCATAGAACGCTCGTCAGCCAGACCAGAAGATGCGGCAGTCGACGAAATAACGACAACAACGCAACGCTGAAAAGCTTGAGCAAATGCTGCATGACAGCCATGGTCGACGATCGAACACAGGCGTGTCAACACGAATGCGAACGGTGGTTCGCGCCGTCTTTGCTGGCATTTCCGCTCCGGTCGTACACGAAGCGAGGCACGTGTGCGCATTCGTCGACCTTTACGAGCAACGCTTCGTTCGTTGCCGTGTCGTCCTCGTACGTAAATCGGTTGGACCGGACGAGCTCGCCAGTTTTGCGCATGTCGATCCTGACGAGGCGCATCCTTCGAGAAACCTCTTCACCCTCGTAAAAGAGCTTTCCGTATCGATCGTCGTCATCGTAATGAAACTCGACGCTCGCATTGCCGAGCGTCTCCGTGCCGTTTGCATCGATGAACCCGGTGTAGCGGATTTCTTGAATGACTTGCTCGCGCGTCGTCGCATCCTTCGTAGCGCCGTTGTCCGCGAAATACGCATACCGAATCGTGTTGCCTCGCCGGTCGATTTCCAGCTCCTTGCTCCACGCGCGTGTGACGCCGCCACACCATCGAAGACGAGCGTTGGTGCTCTTGCCATAATGCACGATGTTTCCATTCGACAAATACGCAACGAAATACGTCGGGTCGAAGCCGGTAGCAGATGGTGCACCATAGCCGAGAATCTTGGTATGCGAATCAATGGCTGTTCGATATTCGGCAAACGTGCCAATGGAATCCTTGCCTTCGCTGATTTGAACGAGCCTTGCACCATTGATACAGAAGTGATCGTCTGCATTTAGCTGGACGCCTCGAATCGTGCCGTCCTGCGCAAGATTGGATCCGCAGCGATGAACGGAAGACAGCCCCGACAAGACAAATCCCTTGCCAAGAATGCCGCTCGACGCATGACTATCGTAAGCGATACCGAGCACTGGAGCCCAGCGAGACGGCGGGAGGGTCAATCGAATCGAAACCTGCGCGCTGCCCGTGGGCGTTACGGAAAATGCGCCATCGATCGCTCCAATGTTCGACGCATTCGCCATATCGAGCGCCGCCATTTCGGGGAATGCATGGTCACCCGCATACGATGGGCAAACGAGCGATGGGGTGGGCCCTTCATCATTGGGCAGCGGAATGCCTGCGCCGCCAATGCCAGGAGGTCCTTCGTCGCTACCACATGAAAAGGACGCAAGTGCCGCCAATACAACAAAGCCCGCACGTGAAACGGTGCTCATAACAAAACCCTCCGGCGGGCAGGATGAGCCCGGTTCGCCTCCATCGTCGAGGTAAAACTGCACGTAGATCGGGCATTGTTTGTCCTAGCAGCGGAGCGCATGAGATCACTGCTCGCCGCCCCACGCCGTATCAACGGTTCGAACAACAAGCTCGTGCGATGCGTTTCCTGATGTGTGCACTCGTCTTTCGACGGCGCAGCCCGGCGCGGAGTGTCGCAGGGGGCGCCTTCTGGAGAATGTCAAGGGGGTTCGCAAGATTTCGACTCCGCACAAAAGCTAGGCGAATCGCGGACGCCCAAGATGCGTTTGTCCGCTTTACGTGCGGTCGTGGTCCGTTTACCATCTCGAGCGAGAATTCCGAGGATGCCCTTCTTGCGTTCGTTCGACGCCGATCTTCGTGACCTTGCGCGAGGTACGCCTGCGCTGACGGATGCGAGCGGGAGCCTGACGGGAGCGCGTTTGACGCAGCTCCTCGGCGTGGGCGGGATGTCGACGGTGTTTCTGGCCGAAGTCGACGCAGCGCGCTGGTCGCAGGCTTTGTCGCCGCATTGTCCGGGCCGAATCGCGGTGAAGATGATGAAGCCGGCGATGGTGACGGATTTGGCGCAAGAGGGCATTTTGGCGGGGCAACTTGCGCAGCGCGAAGCAACGGCGCTCGGGCGGATCATGGGGCGGGTGCCGCCGACCGAGTTTGTCGTGGGGTTTTACGGGGCCGGGGAAGCGCCGGTCGACGTGCGCGGGCGTCAAGTAAAACTTCCCTGGCTGGCGCTCGAGTACGTGGATGGAGGGCTGGATGGCTCGTCGCTCGCGGATCGCGTGAATCGAGCGCCGGAAGGCACGGACCCCATTCGAGCATTGCGGCTTTGTCGCGGTATGGTCGAAGGGGTGATGGCGCTGCACGACGAAGGGATCATTCATCGCGACTTGAAACCCGACAACGTGCTCGTGGTGGGGCCCATTGGGGATGAAACGCCCAAGATCGCCGATTGCGGAATATCTCGGGTCGATGGCGCCACGTACACGATCGCGGCCTTGACACGTGAATATGCGGGAACGGAACAGTGGCTTTCGCGTCCCGGAGAGAAAAACCCGCTCGTCGGGCCGTGGACGGACGTGCATGCGCTGGCCGCAGTGATATGGTTTGTCCTGGGAGGGGAACATTGGTGTCGAGGTCCGTGGGACAATGGGTTTTTGGTTACGGGCGAGCGCCGATCGCTGCTCACGGCCGCTCGGCTTCATCCTGGATTTGCTGCCGACAAGATACTGCTCGAAGAAATCGATCGCGTGCTGATGCAAGGTGGTTCGCCGGCATTGCCCGAGGGACTACGCGACGATGCGGCAGCGATGGCACTTGCTCCGCGTGACGCTCCGTCTCGGTTCATGTCGGTCGGGGCATTTGCGAATCGGCTGTTTCCGCTGCTCGAAAAGGTGGCCATGCGCTGGAAGGCTCGGGCGGCGCGAGAGGATCGGGCGGCATATTGTTCGACGCGCTTGGCAAGCGAGCCGCTTTTGACGCTGGAGCCGCTGGCGCAAATCGTGGACGTTGCGCCGATTGAAATGCGCGGGGCGCTTTTGCCGCCGCTCAGGCCGGGAAATATTGCATTTCAACCGGATGGTCGGGGTTTGGCGCGACTCGGGGGGCATTTGTTTCATGTGTGGGAAGATCGCGTCGTGCCTGTGCCCGTGCCTGCCGAGGATGCCGCTGTGATTGCAGCGACCACGCATGTCGTCCGAGGGCCGTCATCGGGTTATGCGCTGGTGGGACCATCGCACGTGCGCCTGGTGCGTCCGGGGCAATTGATTGCGGTGCCCGTGCCCGACCGGCCCAATCACATTGAAGCAGCGATTGGTGATGGCCACATGTTCGGCGTCGTGACGGCGGCGACGCGAGGGGACGAAGATAGTCTTCCGGAATTGTGGACGTTATCGGGCGAAACGTGGGCGACACCGATTCCATTACCGCTTGGCGGGCGCGTGCTCGCCATGTCATCCGGGCCTTATGGCGTGCTCGTGGTGGGCGCGAATGCGAAAGGCACGCGAGCTCGGGCGCTTTTCATGAGTCACGACGGGCAAACGTCGGTCTTTGCGGCCGGAGTCACGGACAAAACGCCGCTTTACGCTGCATTGGCGGGCGTGGATAGGTCTTCGTGGGCGGCGGGCGACGGATTCGTTTTGCGGCTCGATCGGGGGCTCGTTGCCATTGAAGACGTGGAGGCCAAGGATCGCCCTGTGGCGATGGGATTCGATCCCGTAGGACTGCCGTGGCTGGTCACCGCGAGCCGAGTGTTGCGACGGCATGCAGGTGAATCCGGCCCGGTTTGGCGGAGCTATTTCGAGCAGGAAAGCAATGCGCCGCCGC
This sequence comes from Polyangiaceae bacterium, assembly GCA_016715885.1. NCBI lineage: Bacteria > Pseudomonadati > Myxococcota > Polyangiales > Polyangiaceae > Polyangiaceae bacterium. The sequence continues at coordinate 156,567 of JADJXL010000017.1, read as the reverse complement.
TCGTTGGAATTGCGTTTTTTGGCGATGGCGTGCGCGTGGTGGATGCACGCGGAGGAGGCGTGAAAATCGCGCCACGCGACGTGGGTGGTTGGCGAAGCACATCGGTGGTGTTGGAATCGAGCTGAACGGGGTCGTCGAGGAACATGCATTTCGAGTTCGTATTCGTATTGCTTTTCAGCGTTGCTACCGCCGTCGCGATCGCGACACGTCATCTAAAAATTCCTTATACCGTCGCGCTCGTGATCGCAGGGCTCGTGCTCGGGGGCGCACACGCATTCGAGCCACCGCACCTGACGAAAGATTTTCTCTTTGCGGTCATTCTTCCGGGCCTCATTTTCGAGGCGGCGTTTCACCTGGACGTGCGCAAGTTTTGGAAGGAACGCTTCCCGATCATCGCAATGGCGATTCCCGGCGTCGCCATCGCCGTCGTGCTCATCGCGTTGATTCTGGTTCCCGTCGCGAATGCGCTCCACTTCGTCAATGATTTCACGGCAATCGATGGATTGATCTTCGGTGCGATCATCGTCTCCACCGATCCCATTGCCGTCGTCGGCATTTTCAAGTCGCTCGGCGCGCCCAAACGCCTCGCAGTGCTCATCGAAGGCGAAAGTTTGCTCAATGACGGCGCGGCGGTCGTGCTTTTTACCATCGTTCTCGGGGTTGCGAAGGGCGGCGAATTCACGGTATCGGCCGCGTCGCTCGAATTCGTACGCGTCGCCGGAGGTGGACTGCTCGTCGGGGCGCTCGTGGGGTTTGCAGCAAGTCAGGTGATTCGGCGCATCGACGAGGCGATGATCGAGCTCACGGTGACGATGATCGCGGCGTACGGATCGTTTGTCATAGCAGAACGATTCCACACGTCAGGCGTGATGGCGACGGTCGTTGCGGGCATGCTGTGCGGCAATTACGCCGCTCACGTGGGCATGACGCCGACGACGCGCATTGCCGTCGAGACGTTCTGGGAATACCTCGCATTCGCGTTGAATTCCATCGTATTTTTGCTGATTGGATTCGAGGTCGAGCTGACTTCGCTTTTGGCGACGTGGAAGCCCATCGTCACGGCATTCGTCGTGGTGATCCTCGCGCGAGCCTTCGTCGTTTACGGCGTGTCGCTCATCCTTCGGCCCACGCGAGGCCGAATTCCCTGGGCATGGTCGGCAGTCACAACGTGGTCGGGTTTGCGTGGCGCATTGTCCATGGTGCTCGTGCTCGGTATCGAAACGGGTTTCCATCATCGCGAATTGCTCGTGAACATGACGTTCGGGGTGGTCATCCTATCCATTTTGGCGCAAGGGCTGACCATGGGCCCGCTGCTCAAGTGGTTGAAGATAGCTGGTGTGCAAAGCGAAATCGAGCAGCAATATCAGACGGATCACGGCCGTTTGCTGAGCCTCAGCGCGGCGCTCGCGGAAATTGAGCAAATGCGCAAGGAGCGGGCATTTCCGGCTGGGGTATTGGACGATATCGAGAAAGAATACAATGCGCGTGCGCAAAACGCAGAATTGGCTCTCCGCGACTTGCATCTGAGCGCCGCGGAATTACGCGAGCAGCAGGATCGAGCGGCGAAGCGGCGTCTTCTCGCGGCTGAGCGTGCGGCGCTCACGCATGCGGCGCACACCGGAAACATCAGCAGCGACGTGGCAAGTCAGCTCATCGTCGCAGTCGATACGGAAATCGACCTGCTCGAGGAACACGCGGATACCGAAGGTGGGGAGGCGAAGCCGGCGGAAGCGACGGTCGAAACGAGTGAATCGGCTCCGCAATAGCAGGGGGACGGCGCCGAAGCGTATTTTCAAAGGTTGGTTTTTCGCTTCAAACCACCCTTGCCCTTGGGCTTGAATCCTGGCTGGAAGAACACGGTCTGGAGCTTCGACGAAAGCTGATCGAAGGCTCGAGCGGCCATGACGTCGTACACTCGACCTTCGGAAGGCCCGCCGTCATTGCCGGCACCGAGCAGCCCTCCATAGGACTGATAATTCACCGTGAACGTCTCCGGGGGCATGACTTCGAGCTCGAAATCAAAGACGTCTGTTTCGCCAGGAACGACCATGGCGACCTGGAAGTGCACCACGATCCCGACGAATTTTCGCGTGCCCTTCGATTCGCTATAAATGTCGCCTGCCCAGCCGACACGATATCGAATGTCGATCGTAGGAACCGTGAGGCCCGTCATGTCGACCTTGGGTTTTTCCGGTTCCTTTTTATCCGTAGGTTTTTTCGTTTTCGCGGCCGAACCCAAAAGGAGCGGCTCTTCCACGCCTTTTTCCGCAATGCGCACGCCATTGGACAAAGTCATGATGTCGGCGGGGAAGATGGCGGCAAAACCATCTCCAAGGCGATTGACGATGACGGATTCGCGAGCGATGCAATCGGCGTCGCTGAAATGCGGCGCGACGGGAATGACGTTGCCATCGCCGAAAGGATCACCGGCGCGTTTTTTGAGCAGCGAATCGACGGCTTCGAGCGACGCGGACGAAGGACTATGAAATCGCACTTCGACCTTGTTGGCTTCGTTCTTTTCGAGATGGTCGATGAGTTTGTCCATGAAGGGCAATAGGCGCGCATCGTTCGTGGACGCCTGCTCGTGGAAGTCTTTTCTCGTTTTCTCGAAGACGTTGTGGATTTCTTTGCGCGTATCCGCGTCGACGACACTGGCCGGATACTTTTTCAATACGTCGCGAAGTGCCGTGACCGTGCCCTTTTTCTTCGCTTCTTTGAATGCGGCCTTGGGCAATAGATCCGTACGAACTTCGTTTTCGTGGCGCTTGCCCGTATAGAGGTAACCCTCGTATCCGTAGACGCTGTCTTTCGTCTTGGCCTTGGAAAACATGACCTCGTCACTGACGATGTTCCATACGCCCCAAAGGGGCACGCCGATGAACGGGATGGCAGCGAATGCAATGCCCCAAACGGCCTTGCTCGACAAGAAACCCGGGAGCGATCGAGCAGACGGGGCGGGGACTTCATTGGATTGAGGCGCGAGCTGGTTCCACGCTTCATTCATTCGGATCTCGAAAAAAGGATCCAAACGCTGAAGGACGGTTGCGTCGCGCGCTTGCGCGGCCGCGCGAACCTCCGCTTGCGATTGCTGCAGCATGCCCATGGCTTGCTCGGCAATGTGTTTGCCCTGGACCGTGATGCTTTCGCTGATGTTGCCTTCGAACGTGAAGGTCAACGTCGTGCCGGTATACGCTCCGTTGGTATGCTGATGGACGCCCTGAAAATTGACGAGCGACGACATCGGAATGATTTTGAGCATTCGCTCGGTCGCAACGATGAAATCGAGCGGGAGCATGTATCTGCCGGGCGGAAACGGCAATGATCGGCGAAGGAGCACGCCGCGGACGATCATGAGGACGGAGACGATGACGAGGGCGGCACCCAATCCATGGGCGAGAATGGCGGCCGGACCTTGGCGGCGATCGCCAAAACCAGAAAGAAGCGCGCCCAAACTGGTGGTGATCCCCATGAGCGCCAGAAATCCCCAGCCAAAAGCGGCGCAACCAAAGGACGGGGTGTCCGAAAGGATGGGCTGCGGCCATCCGGTTTTCTTGAAAGACGCGACGAGTCTTTCGCGTATGTGTTGAGGTAATGCATTGAAATCGACGGTCCGCACACTGGACATGAGCTGCCCTCCCGAGAAATGCTCGAAGTGGGCGACCGTAGCCCGACACGGACATGCGTGTCCACGATTTTCGACAATTTCGCGGCCGAGCGCAGCTTATCGTCCTTGCCGGCTTCTACGCGGAGGACGCGGTCATCCCGTCAGAAGCTCGGTAACCGGGCTCGTCACGTGACCTTCTTCGTGCCCGAATGTGTTGAGCGGAAGGCCCGCGCCGCGCAATGCCGTGAAGGGCCCCATACTGACGTTGGCACCCACGAGCCGCGCATGGACGTTACCCTTTAATCGGCCGCCGCCTTTGCCGCAAACGAGCATGGGCATGTCGTCCTGCTCGTGGCTCCAACCTTCGGCGTGTTCGCTCGACACGAAGATGGAGCAATGGTCGAGCAAATTGCCCGCGCCTTCGGGCGTGTTCTTGAGCGTTTCCAAGAAGTAGGCCAATTGTTTCATCGTAAACCGCATGGCCTCCTGCTGCTTCGTGTACGGCGCAGGTTCGGTGTGATTCATGTAATGCTGCCCGTCGGTCGCTCCAACCATCCAAAACACGGCGCCCGAACCGCATGTCGAATACATGATCGAAAATGACCTCGTGAGGCCACATGTGAGCGCGAGCGTCATGAGGTCGCTCATGGCCTTGTTTTTCTCGGTGATCTGCTCGTTCGATGCAATGTCGGGGAATTCCCCCGGATCCGCAGGCTTGGTGCATTGCGCCGTCGGAATGGTCAACCTGGATTGAATTTCCGAAATGCTCGTCAAGTGTTGTTCGAGGCGCTGTTTGTCCTTGCTGCCGAGCTTGCCTTGCAATGTTTTGATTTGACCACCCACGGCATCGAGCACGCTGGAGCGGGCTTTGGCAACGAGCGGCCCGGCCGTTTCCGTATTAAAAATGCGCGCGAAAAATGCGTGCGGTGATTCCTCGGATGGGTTGACGTTGGTTTCTCCGGCCGAACTGCCATTGTGCGACAAATGCTGAAACGACGTTCCTTCGTCGGTGCCTCGAAAACGAGTCACCGCGGCTTCCAGCGATTTGTATGGGCTCGGCGCGAGCGATTGGTAATATTGCGCCGCGACCTGATCGATGCTCGGATACTTCATCGTCGAAACGATGGTATCGCGCACGTCGTCGATCTTCAAATGAGGTCCACCCGAACACACGGCGCTCATGCCGGAATGATGCGGATGACGCGGGGTTTTGACGGACAATCCACTGATGACGCTGACGTATTCCTTGAGCGGCAGAAGCGCAGCGAGCGCATAATCCGGCGGAACGTTCCAATCCGGGCCGACATTCGGCGGCGTCCACGTGGGGAGGTGCACGCCATTGCCAAAAAACCACAGGCCGAAACGCGTCGGGATTTCATCACCGCTGGCGAGCGCATCGCCATTGTCGTTCAACATGAAGTCGAATAAGGGCAACCCCACGGCGACGGCAGCGCCGCCGAGCACCCCGCGCAAAAACATGCGGCGCGAAGGACGAATACGACTTTTCACGGCTGCACCTCTTTCGTCGAAGCAGGGCTGGCGAGGCGATACCCCTCGTTCGTGACGAGCGCCAAGACGAGCTGCTTGAATGAATAATCACCCGCGACGAAATCATCCACGAGCGATTCGACGGCAGCTTCGTCGGTGCTGCCCGCCAAGTGCGCCCCAGCATGCTCGTAAAACCTTCGCGCAATGCATGCGCCCACGTTCGGCAGCGATGCAACGAGCGCCGCCATGTCATGGGCGCCATCGAGATGGGTTTCTTCCACGACGGTCTTGGTATCAATGGCGAGGCCATTTTCGTCGACTTCGCGATGAACACCAATCGCGTCGTACGATTCGAATGCGAAACCGATGGGATCCATTCGTTCGTGGCATCCAGCGCATTGCGGATTCGTGCGATGTTCGTCGAGCCTTACACGCAACGTCGTCGGTGCGCCCGGATCAGGCTCGGGTAGCGTCGTATTGATTCCAGGTGGAGGCGGAGGTATGTCCTGGCAAAACAGATTGACGCGGATGAATCGCCCGCGATGCGTGGGCGACGTTTGGCTCTTGTGGGCATTCAATGCCAAAAAGCCGGGCGTCGTCAAAATGCCGGGGCGACGTCCATCGTCGGGCAAAGTGACGGGGACCCATTCGAGGCCCGTGATGCCATCCATTCCGTAAATGCGCGCAAGGTCCTCGTTGACGTAGGTATCGCGCGTCGTAAAAAGCTCGCGGAAATCCCCCTGGCGCTCGAATACGTTCTGCTCGAACATCCGTTCCATCTGCATGCGCATGGAAGGACCGAGCGTGGCCGAAAGCTGCGGGAACTTGTCGGGCAGTTTGTCGAGGTGATCGAGCTTGGAGAGGCTCATGAAGTCGCGGAAAAACCGAACGAGCGTCGCGCGGGCCCTTGGATCGTCCAAAAGCCGCTGGGCATGCGCGCGAATGCCTTCGGGCGACGTCAATTCGCCATTCTGCGCTGCCGTTCGTAGCGCTTCATCGGGTGGGGCGTCATGCAAAAGAAAGGACAACCGGCTGGCCATCTCCCAGCTCGAATACCGGTACGTATCGGGGCCCATTTCGCCAATGTCGACGCGGAAAAGGAAATGCGGCGATTGCAATACCGCGGCGAGCATGTACTTGATGCCGTGCGAGCCGTCGCCGAGCTGCCCGGCAATGTCCTTGGCAAGCGCATGAAGCGTATCGACTTCGGCATTCGCGACGGGTCTTCGCCAGGCGCGCGAGGTAAATGCGGTAATGAATTGGCGCACGCAAGGATCATCGACGACGCCGGCGGGGCATCCGACGAGCGCATCGCGGCGCGCGGCGCTGGCAAACACCTGATCGAGCACCGCGTAGGTTGCATTCTCGTACTTCTCGGCGTCGACAGGCGAAATGGTGCTGCGCGCAGCCGAGATGGACGAAAAGTTGTAGAGCACATCGTCTGCGGGAAGATCGGCCGGAGCCACGAGGGGTTCGCCGAAAAGGTCGAGCCACGCGTTTTGCAGTTGCGGGCGCGTCAAGCGATGAAGCGTGGCTTCGGCAGGTACGAAGAGAGCTCCCGTGGAGCTGTATGTGTTCCCTTGTTCCTGATCGCCGATGACACCCACGCAGCTTGCAAGCGCCACGAAGGATAGAAGGATGGGCGCGAACCGATGTCGCATGAGCCGAGAATACATGGATCATACGCAATCTCAAGAGAGAATGTCATGGCACGAGCGTCGTGATAGATTGGGCATCATGACAGTGTTTTCCGCAGTGCTTACCGTGTCGATGATGGGTTTGGCGCTTTTGATTACCGGGTGCAGCGAATCGCCATCGAACCTGGGTGCGGGTGGTGATGGTGGTGATTCGAGCTCGTCGGGGCCAGGGTCGGGACCGTTCGTTCACGGGTGCTTGTCCGGGGAAGACTTGTGCGATGGCAAATGCGTGCGCGTCGAGGACAACGCGGCGCATTGCGGAGCATGCAACAATGCCTGTGCGGCGGGTCCTGACGGTCCAGGGTCGTGCTCGAACGGGAAATGTGTATATACGTGCAATGGGGCGTTGGTCGAGGATCCGACGAATTGCAAAAATTTCTTTGGGGCGCATGAATCGTATCCGGCGGAATGTGCGGGGTGCAGTACGCCCAATCCACTAACGGGGAGCTGTTCGTGTCCGAGTCCTTCGTCGGAGCTGTCGCTTGCAGTACAAAGTGATTGTCCGGGCGTACCGATGCGATCGGCGACGAAGTTGCGGCTTTGCGCGACGACGAGCTTGCCGTCGACGAGCGATTTTGGCGGGGCGTATCAAGTGGACGATGCGCCAGGATGGTGCGGAGCAAATGCGCAATGTCGCGTGGGCAATCCGCTGGCGGGTGGAGGATGCGCGCGCCCTTCGGGATTCGATCCGATTGCGGTTCGGTCGATCATTCGTTTGCCGTGCGATAATGGCGAAGTGGGCACGCAAATCATTTTCTGCGGGAACAAAAACGTGCCATTGAAAACGTTTGGCGGAGTGTTTCAAGTGGACGATTTGGAGCCGAAATGCCGCGTGGCCAATCCATGGACGGGCGGATGTTCGTGTCCGGCAAACACGACGGAGCAAGTGTTTCGTGTGATGGTGGATGGTCCGGGGGGACTTTACGGATCGACGCTGCGAATGTGTTTGCCTTAGGCGTGGTACAGCGTCGCCGTTGATTCTATTTGAAACCTCGGGCGAAGTCATCGATTTTTCTGCCCCTCGCGGTCCCCCCAAACTCGCCCGCTACGCGGGCTCGAACAGTGGGACCCACCACGAGGGGCAGAAAAATCGACGACTTCACCCTCTTGCGAGATTGTGTGTGGTCTTTCAATCGCCGATGTCGGATTGTGCCGTAGCGACAATGGCAAAAAGATCGGCCAGCGAAGCGAGAGCCGCATCATGAATGGTGCTGGCGGGTAAAACGTTGCCCGTTGGTCCGGGCAATGCACGGGTGGCGGTCGCCGCAGCAACGACGGTGGTGCCATAACCGCGATTGAAGGCTGCGCGAGCAGTGGAATTGACGCATACGTGGGTCATGAAGCCAGCGAGGACGAGGTTTTTCGCGCCAATCTTCTGGAGCTGCTCGTGCAAATTGGTTTGTTCGAACGAACTGGGGAAGTTCTTGACGATGACGGGCTCGCCTTCGCGCGGTGCAACAATATCGGCAATCTGTCCGATTTCTGCGCGGACGTCATACGGAGAGCCGGGGCCGGCGTCGTGCATGATGTGAAAAATGGGCGTGCCCTTGGCGCGCGCTCGAGCAAGCAAGCGCGCAGCTTCTTCGAGCGCAGGCTCGACTCCTTCGAGCTGCATGACGCCCTTGCGATAGGTGTTTTGGCAATCGATGAGAACGAGCGCAGATTCGCTCAAACGATGGGGCTGATTGGGAAGGCCAACGAGGTTGCGAAGCGTGGTCGGCGTGGACATGGAGGCTCCTTGGAACACGGGGTTTGTTGGAGTGTGCTGAGGCGCGACGATATCACGACGGGCGAGGGAAAGGTACAGCAACGATGCACCGCTTGACACGCTTGCAGTCGCGGGTTAAACAGAATCAGTCGACTGACTCTAGCGAGGACCACGTGCGAACGATCCCTCGAGAACAGGTACTTCAGCGCATCCGGACGGAAAATCCATGGTGGTCGGAGCCGCATCGGATCGACGAGTTCTACGGGGACATGTCGCGCCGGGAGTATTTTCATTTGTTCGCACGGCTGGTTCAAGAGACGACGGTACGACGCGCGATTTTGCTGATGGGTCCGCGACGCGTGGGCAAAACGGTGCTCGTGCACCACATGATCCAGAAGCTGATCGACGACGGAGTGGACCCGAAAAAAATTGGATACATCACGATCGAGCATCCAATTTACAATGGGTTGGGACTCGAGGAATTATTTGCCGCCATTCGGGAAGCCATCGGAGATGCGTCAACCAAAGGATTCTATATATTTTTCGACGAAATTCAATATTTGCCGGAATGGGAACGACATCTGAAGCTGCTCGTGGACTCATACCGCTCATCGCGGTTTGTCGTGACGGGATCGGCAGCAGCAGCGCTACGACTGAAGAGCTTGGAATCGGGTGCTGGGAGGTTTACGGATTTTTTGCTCCCGCCGCTCACGTTTCATGAATATTTGGCGCTTATTCGTGAAGAAAAGCTCGTTGAACGGCGGCCGTCGAGTGATGGTTTCGTGTCGGACTATTCTGTACGCGATATCGACGCGCTAAATCGTCGCTTCATCGATTATTTGAATTTCGGCGGCTATCCTGAGGTGGTTCTGTCCGACACCATTCGATCGGATCCAGGACGATACATACGCAGCGATATCATTGACAAAGTTCTGCTGCGGGATTTGCCGAGTCTGTACGGCATTCAGGACGTGCAAGAACTGAACTCGCTATTCACTTCGCTGGCGTATAACACGGCAAACGAAGTAACGCTCCGGGGCGGGCCACGCAAAGCGCCGGGGCGCGCCATCCCGGCCCCCTCGCCTGCGCTCTCCTGCGGCGGGGGGGGGCGCGGCGCGCCGGCCCGCGCCGGGGTCGCCGGGCGGTGTCGCCCGGGGTTCCCCCGCCCGGCCGCCCGGGCGCGGTCCCCCCCTCCCCGCGGGCGGGGCGCCCGCTCGCGGGGGCGCCCAGAAGCTTCCTTTTTTGCGGGGGTGTTTCCCCCGGCCGATACCCAACTCCACACGCACGACCCGACCACCAAATCGCACCAGACCCCCCGGTACTGAAATCACGCCAGCAAGGGGGGGGTTTTTTGCTCCGGGGGGGGGGGGGGCCCGGGGCCGAGAACGGGGGGGGGGGGGGGGGGGGGGGGGGGGGGGGGCCCCCCCCCCCCCCGGGGGCGGCGCGCGGCGGGGGGGGGGGGGGGGCGGGACGCGCGCAGGTGCGATAGCACCGAGCACGGACCGGGGGTGGGCATCACTCACAAAAAGTGAGCACCACGCGAACCCAAATTAGTTTGTCGTCAAACGATCAGGAGAGAAGCTGCTCGAGTAGTTCCAAACTCTCCGCCTCTTCCGGATCGATCTCTCCATCCGCCTTGATCATGCGCCGCGCAGCGTCGAGCACGAGCTGCCGATGCGCCTTCGGAATCGACGCCGGATCGACCTCCTCGGCGCGCGGCGGGACCTCGAGCCAGCCTTCGACGAGCTTCACTTCGTCAGGTTCGAGATGCAGTTCCTTGATCATCTTGCGAACGAGCGTGCGCTCCTTGGACTTGATCTCGAGATCCGCCCAAGCAAACGAACAGACGAACCGCATTACGCGCAGGCGGTCCTCGCGGCTCAAATGCTTCAACATGCCGCGCACTGTACCAGATTCACCGGCGCTCGAAAGAGCACGAATCACGCCTCGACAGGTCGTTCGTCCGAACGCCTGAGCGCACATGCAGCAAGGACACACAAAGCGGGCGTGATCACGAGGTGATAACGATCTTCGCCGAAAAAGATGGCGTGGGTGACGGCGACGGAAGCGACGGCAAAGACGAGATACCCGATGACTCCGCCTCGATAAGGCGCTCCAGGCATGGGCAAAACGCCGAAGAGCACGAGCACGACGGCAAGCGGCCAAAAGGGATGCGTGTCGGCATAGGCGCCATGAAGCGCAAGGAGCACGACGGTGAAAAGCGCCGCGAGCTGCACGAAAAACGCTGGGAAGCCTTTCTTGCGCGATGGTCTAGCGACGAGGCCGAGCGCCGCGAGCGAAAGAAGCGCGCAGTGCGTGGTGGTGAGAACCGCGCGGCCGAGGAATTTGCGCTCCTCGGGCCACGCCGATGGGTTTGCCTCGCCAAGGTACCCGATGGGAAATGATTCGTGGTCAAACGTATGCGAGAGCTTCTTCGGAACGAGACCAAGCCAACGGACGGGATCCTTGCGAATCCACGCGAGGCCCTCGTCCATCCAGCACCTGTCCTGCTGAACTTGACCGGTGACGACAGGACATCCGTCGGTCGCGCGTAAGGTCTCGAATCGCCCAGTTGCCCGCGGAAATGAACCGATGGCCAGGTTCCATCCGGCGTTCGTAGAGACAAACGCACAACCATCCATGACGCGGCAATTGCGGAGCGTCCACGGGAGGACCACGACAAACGCCGCGGGCAAGGCAATCGCAACGGCGACGATGGCGCGGCGCAAGCGGGCTCGGAGAGGAGCGCTGCCCGAAAATGCAACGAGGCCGAGCGCTGGAGCGCAAAGCAGGCTCTGAGGGCGAACGAGGGTGGTGAGACCAAGCGCGATGCCCGCGAGCAAGGCTCCGCGGATGGGTTTGGCTCGTACGTCACGCGCGAGGAGCCAAGCAGATAGAACGAGGCCGAATGCCGCGAGAGGCTCGGTCATGAGCAGCGCGGCGTAGATGATGAGGCCGGGGTTTGTCGCGACGAGCAGACCCGCGATGCGCGCTCGGTTTTGCGAGGTTGCGTAACGGGCAAGGCGATGGATCAAGACGGCAAGGAGAGCGCCGGTGACGGCGTTGACGATGGGCGCGACGGCGGGACCGGATCCGAAGATGCGATAGAAAAAGCCGAGAAAACCGCTGTATCCGACGGGGTAGTGACACCACGGATGCCAAACGGTGTTGCCTCCAATGATGATGTCGTCCGAATAGCCAAAACCTTCGGCGATGCGACGAGCTCCAAAGTCGTAATAATGGCCGTCCCATACGGGCTCGCGGGCCCACGCGATGGCGACGTAGAGGCGCGGCAAGAGCGCGATGACGAAGAGGATCGCGGAAAAAAGGCGATCGCGGGAATCTCGAAAGAAGCTATCCACCGCCCCTCGAGCGCAGGTCGGAGAGGTCGCGCAGGCGGCGGGTGTACGTCTTGCCAACCTGGGTGGGATCGAGCTTCAAGAACTTGGCAATTTGTTGGACGAATCCCTGGACGTACACGAGGGCGGGAAGATCGCCGAAGGCCTCGTTTTCGATGGCGACGAGATGCGCAACGCTGATCTTGGTGCGCTGGGCGATCTCGGGGATTTCGATGCCTTGCGATTCGCGCACTTTGCGGAGGAGCGCGCCGGTGAATTCGGTCTCGGCGTTGATCTCGCGCGCGAGCTCGGCCTGAAGCATGGCAAGCTCGGCGTCCCGCGCTGCGTCGCGATTGCGCTGCGGAGGCGCTGCGGCAGGGACGTCGTCGGGGAAGGTGGAGAGGTCGTACGCGCGGCGTCGAACGGGATCGAGGAGGGTGTCGTGGGCTTCTTCGATGCGCGTTTGAACTTGTTTGAGGACGTCGGGTGAAACGACGGAGCACAAAGGCAAGCTGCCTTCGCGGAAGATCTCGCGCTGACGTTTGACGGCGCGGCGTATTTCATCGTCGGCCGATGTGCGAGAAATGCCGAGCACTTCGTAGAGCGTGACGGGCAACGCTGCGCGCGTTTGCTGCGTGGGGCTGCGTGCGGGGATTTCCGAGCGGCGCGTGCTGCTCTGGGCCGCAAGAAGCGCGAGGATGCGGCGAGCGACGCGTTCGATGTTGCGTGCGCTCTTGGATGTGGGGCTGTCGATGAGCAGCGGCTGGCGCCTGCGAACGGTGACCCACACGGCATCGTCGTGTTCGATGTGGCCGAGGTAGTCGAGCGCGATGCCGAGGAATCGCTCGGCAATGATGGACATGGAGGGGCCCAGATCGAGGTCGGAGCGAAGTCGGGTTTGTCCGATGACCAAGTACGCAGCGACGCGGAGCATTTCTTGCGCAGCGACCTTGGCGACACCGTCGTCGTAGCGCTTGATCTCCGCGACGATCATGGGCGGAGTCGCAAGCGCGGGAAGGGCTTCGATGACGCGTTCGACGAGGCGAAGCTTGAAGCGTTCCTTGGTGAGCGCGCGACGCAACACGCGCAAGTAGAGCGCTCGACAGAAGCGATACGTGGTCTCGATGGCGAGCGGTTCGGGGGCGGTGACGCAGATGCCGACGTCGGCCTGGAGAAAGAGGTCGAGCGTGGATGCGGTGGTGGAAGCGCCGAGGTTGATGAGAACGTAGTCGACGTCGAGCTTGTCGATTTGGCGGGCCCAATGCGATCCGCGGCTCGGACGAATGGGCGTGGCCGTCATGGGATCGTACGCGGTCGGAAGAAGTCGCAAGCCGGGGACGATGGTGTTGACGGGCTTGGCTTTGCCTTCTTCGAGCGCTTCGCTGGTGACGAGCGGCGGCGTTTCGAGACCAAGGACGCCGTGGAGATTGCTCCCGAACGGGTCGGTGTCGCACACGACGACTTCGCGGCCGAGCTGGGCGAAGTAGACGCCAAGGTTGACCGTGAGGAGCGTCTTGCCAACGCCGCCTCGTCCGCCGCCGACGGCGATGACGCGCCTGGACCGAACGCCCGAGGTCGACTCGATCATGGGCGGCGGCGGTATGGTGGGCGTCAGCCGATCGGGCGACTCGTCGTTGTGCTGGGGCACGGGGGACGTCTACCACAGGACGGGCACGGTCGAGATGAAACCGGGTCAGATCTGGATTTGCCTCGTTCCAAACTCGACACACACCGCGAACGCGACTAACCCGCCAGGTATGGCCATCGTCCGCTCGTTTCGCGCATATCGTCCACCTCCGGCCCAGGCGCTGGACGTTGCAAGTCCCCCGTACGACGTGATCTCGACGGCGGAAGCTCGGGTCCTCGCACAGGACAAACCTTCGAGTTTCCTGCACGTTTCAAGGCCCGAGATCGACTTGCCCGAAGGCACCGACGAACACGACGACGCGGTCTACGCGATGGGCATGACAAACCTCGAAAAGCTCGTTTCCCAAGGCGCGCTGGTGCAAGACGCCGAGCCGCATCTGTACCTGTACGAACAAACGATGGGCGCGCACAAGCAGGTGGGCGTCGTGGGATGTGCTTCGGTTGCCGAATATCTGAACGATCGCATCAAGAAGCACGAGAAGACGCGGGCCGACAAAGAAGACGATCGCACGCGACACATTCAGGAGCTCGGTGCGCACGACGAGCCGGTTTTCCTGACGTACCGCAAAGACTCGGAAATCGATGCGCTGGTCGCATCGACGACACAGGGCGTGCCGATTTACGACTTCACGACACCGGATGGCGTGGGGCATCGGCTGTGGGTTCTAAGCCGACAAACCTCGCTGGAGCTCGAAGAACGTTTCGAGCAAGCGGTGCCGTGTTTGTACGTGGCCGACGGGCATCATCGAAGCGCAGCCGCGGCTCGGGTGCATCAGGCGTGTCGCGGAGACGGGCGCGAGCACGACGTGTTCTTGGCGGTGGTTTTTCCGGACGATCAGATGAAGATCATGCCGTACAACCGGGTGGTGCGCGATCTGCAAGGGCGCTCGGCCGAGGAGCTGCTCGCACGACTTGGAAAAGTGATGCAGGTGGAGCAAGTAAGTGATGGCGAGGCTGCGACGCCGAAGGAGCCGAGGACGTTTGGCGCGTACATCGCGGGGAAGTGGTACGTGTTGCGCGCTCCAAAGGATGGAGAGCGGGATGTGGATCCGGTGCGGTCGCTGGATTGTTCGATCGCGCAGGATTTGATTTTGGGGCCGATTTTCGGCGTGTCGGATCCACGCCGGGACAAACATGTCGACTTCGTGGGCGGTATTCGAGGTTATCGGGAGCTCGAAAAGCGGGTCGATGCGGGTGACATGACGCTGGGGTTGCACCTGTATCCGACGCAGATTTCGCAGCTATTCGCGGTGAGCGATGCGGGGTTGCTCATGCCGCCAAAGAGCACGTGGTTCGAGCCGAAGCTGCGAAGCGGGCTGTTCGTGCACGCGTTTTAGACGGCGCTTCAGCCAGGAAGAGAATTTAAAACCCTCACTTCCCCCGCTCGTAATCCTTCGCAGCCCGCTCGACGATGTCCCAATCCCGAGCCGCTCGTTCGGCCTCTGCCGTGAGGTCGGCGGTAAACAGCGTCAGACCCCACAAACCATTTTCTCGCCGGCGAAAGCCATATCGGGTTCCACGCGCCGTTTCGACGGTAGCGCGTTCGCCAGCCATTTCGACTTTTCCAATGCCCGATAGGTCGCGACGCAGCCTCGCGACAAACCCCTTTCGGTTGGCCATTTCCACCCAAACATCGGCGCCATCGGCGGCGCTTGCATGAGCGCGATACGCATCGAGCAGCCGCGTACGTTCGGGTTCGGGATACGCCTTCTCGATACGCTCGCTCGCTTTGCGCCGGTAATCACGAATGCTGAACGCGGCGTGCTGCGCGCGGTCTTCGAGATAGTGAAAACACATGCGTACGTCGCCATGCGCAAGGTTGTAGGCAATGCGCATGTAAGCACCCTCCGGCGTGCTGTCCGGCGGGAATTTCGCCATCCAATAAATCGCCCCGCCACCCGCGACGAGCGCGGTCAAACCGAGAGCCATGGCGCGACGGCGAGAGATCGGCATCAGCGGGAGGGATGTTCCACGGCGCCGCGCGACTCGCAAGCAGAACCCTCAGGCTCACGAGCGGAGGCCACGCGGGCGCGTGATAGCCCAGTCGCAATCTCCTGGCGCTTGCTGGCCTCGATGCCAATGTCGATGTTCATGATTTTCTCCGTCGCGTTTTTCACTTTTTGACATCACTCAGCGAAATACCGAGAGCCTTCGCGATGCCTTCACCATAGGAAGGATCCGCCTTCATGCAATTGCCAATGTGGCGCAGCTTGATATTGCTCCGGACGCATGAGCTGGAAAAGGGACTGCGGTTGCGGACGTCACCACACGCAAGGGCGTAGGCGATGCGCTCGTCCACTTCCTAAGCACGACGCATGATCAGTGTCATGGCGTGCCGTTGCCATCGGGCGGATTTCCCTCCGCTGCTTTGGCTTCGGCATTCTTTCGTCGCGTTTGCGCGGCTTTTTCAGCAATCTGTGAATTGTATCGAATGGTTTTTTCGAAGGGTGCGAGGATGCTCTTGTCGCCAGTGCGGTGCGCGGTCGATTTGGCCGCGTCGGCCATTTGGGCGATCGTATTTTCGCGATTGTGCACCTTTCTCGCTCGGCTTTCGCGTACGACTTCGAGGAGCTTTTCGAGCTCTCTCTCGCCCGCCTCGAACTTTTCGATGATCGCCGTATCGTCCACGAAGCTTTGATAGAGCTTGGACGTGATGCCGGCATCCTCGCCATGCAATGGGACGCTTTGTGCAAGCTCGGTGATGACGTCGTCAATGCCGTCTTGCGCTGAACGAAGACGTTGCATTGCGTTTTTGGGTAGGTCGATCAAGTGTCCATCGAGATCCTTCAATGAGATTTCCAGCGGTCCCCCGTAGGCTGCACCGGTGACTTTGCTCATAATTTACCTCCTCCAAGGTGGTTTGGACGTTTGCATGCCGGGAAACGGGCGTCAACATGTATCTGCCAACAGTGCGAAGCCTTGGTGGGTGGCGACGACGTCGTCGAGGGGCTTGGTGAAGTCGTCGAGGGTGGTCGACGATTGCGTCGCGTTGGTTGGTGAGATCGTCGAGTGGGTCGACGAAGTCGTCGAGGGTGGTCGACGATTTCGTCGCGTTGGTTGGTGAGATCGTCGATCGGGTCGACGATGTCACCGCGTTGGCTGACGAAGTCGTCGAGGGTGGTTGACGATTCCGTCGCGTTCGTTGGTGAAATCGTCGAGTGGCTTGGCGATGTCGTCGCGTTCGTTGGTGAAATCGTCGAGTGGCTTGGCGATGTCGTCGCGTTGGCTGACGAAATCGTCGAGGGTGGTCGACGATTTCGTCGCGCGTGGGGCTGACGGCCCCGGGCAAGCACCTGCTCCGAGCGGGTCGCGTGGGTTTGCTCGCGAAACGAGGAGTGGGCTTGCATAGGCTTTCCCTTGCAATGCCTACGCAGTTGTGCATGAGCGCGGGGCCGCGCCACAGGTCGCGCGTGAAGGTTGGTCATAGTGGACTCTTGGTGAGCAAACGAAAATGCGGCGGCTAGTCAGCCTCGCGGCTGATCTGCGTATCTTCGTACGCACAACCAGATGCCAGATGTTGTACCCGGAACGCATGCGCGTTTCACCTTGACCAAGGAGCACCGCATCGGGTGCCATCGCACCATGGTTCCCACCATCAATAAACTTGCATTGTCCTTAAGCTTTACCGTGTGCTTGGGTTTTGCGTTCGTGCCTCAGGGATGCGGGGGCGTTCAGCATCCTGTTGCGGACATTCCCGAGCACGTTGCAGCGCCGATCCAGGGTGCGCTTTCGAGCACACGCATCACGTCAGAGATGCGGACCAAATCGTCAAATATGACGTGACGCTCGATAGCAACGGCCAGGTCGAGACCATTACGCTGGTCGATTCCACCGTCGGCGATGAAGAGCTGGAGCAATGCATAGCTGCCTCGATCCGTTCGCTCACGCAGTACGATCTTCTGCGCCCTCGCTCGGAGAATTTCGATCGCGAGCTTGCACAGCCGGAATCGCGCATGCTGCTGGGTAATCCGGCAGTACCGCTTGCGGTTTGCGTTGCGTCGCCACCTTGTTTGCTCGCGCTGGGCATGGTCGTGGCTGGTTCCGTGTACACCGTGCAGCTCATGGTGCACACGGCGACCGCGACCACGGCCACCGCGATAACGACGGGCTGGCCGATGGCGACGGCCAAACCCACCGCAACGACGACGGCCCCGCCGATCCCGATCGCCCTACCGCGAAAGTATCCGAACCAGACGTGTGAGGACGACGAGATGGCTCGCTTGGAAAAGGAGATGCACAAGATTTGCGACAAGGGCTTCGCCGCGACCTGCGGGGGGAGTAGCAAGATCATACAGGATAACCTGCCGGTCATCCCCTGCTCCGCGATCAAGCTCAGCATCCAGCAAAGGCAGGCCTGCCTGGCAGCGCGGTGGGAGGTTCAGAACAAGTGCTTTGGCGGCAAACCAGACGACGTGCACAAGAAGGAGATTGACAACCGCCAGCGAGGGCTCGACCACTGCGAAGCCCTGAAACTGAAAAACTGCGCCAAGGGTCATCCCATGGCAGGAAAGTAAGGTTATCCATGTCAGACATTCTTCTTGAAGCCATTTATACGCGCGACGTCGATCGCTTGGCGGCGCTTCTTGCCGCCGGCGCAGATCCAAATGAGGATGGCAAACCGCGCTATCCCCTCTACGAGAGTGGCCGACAATTCCCATTGCAGGCTGCGATCGGCGCGCTCCAAGCGCGCGAAGCGATCGGCCCTTACGGACCGGAGCCTGCAGGATCGATCGATGCTGTCGTCCTCCTCCTGCGCCACGGCGCCAAGGTCAAAGGTTGGGACGTGAACACGGAGGGGGACCCGCTCTATATTGCCGTGGTGATGAATCACATCGAAACCGTACGGCTCATGTTGGCTGCGGGCGCTGATCCCAACATATGCGACGATGAGGGTGGGTCGCCGCTTTGTTTCTGCGCCGAGAACGGCTATCTGGAGATAGCTCGGCTCCTCCTTCAGTGCGGTGCGAACAAAACCATCCATGAGGGAGGGGGGCCTGCTGGCATGAATGCATTGGGGTTTGCGGCAACCAGGCTCAATGTCGAGATGGTGAAACTGCTGCTCGCTCATGGCGCAGATCCGCTTGTTGGAGACGCAGACGACATCACGGTGTTCGAGCGACTCCAGTTCACGGTTGAGCTAGGTCGTGTCCCCGAGGATCCTGCCGCCCAGGAGCGCCTTCGGGAGATTCGCGCGCTGCTCGGCGACCCGCCTGCGTAGTGCTAGCGCCACGGGCCACCCGATCGTGGATCCGAGCAATAACGTGCAGGTGATGCCGCCGGTGTGTCTCAACTGCCTGCAGGTCCTGGTGATCAACGTGCAGTCGCAGGGGTTTGTCCTCCCCGGTTTACCGTTTCGCCTCAAAAGTCAAGCCCCTCCTGGACGATGGCCTGGTCGGTGATCTGGGCGTCCCTGGGTGCACCAACCCCAACCCCTAAAGACACCATGGAGAACGATCCCCGCCTGCGACGCCTCTGGTGGTGCCCATTGTCCGCGTGCCGAGCGGGTCGCGTGGGTTTGCTCGCGAAACGAGGAGTGGGCTTGCATAGGCTTTCCCTTGCAATGCCTACGCAGTTGTGCATGAGGGCGGGGCCGCGCCACAGGTCGCGCGTGAAGGTTGGTCATAGTGGACTCTTGGTGAGCAAACGAAAATGCGGCGGCTAGTCAGCCTCGCGGCTGATCTGCGTATCTTCGTACGCACAACCAGATGCCAGATGTTGTACCCGGAACGCATGCGCGTTTCACCTTGACCAAGGAGCACCGCATCGGATGCCATCGCACCATGGTTCCCACCATCAATAAACTTGCATTGTCCTTAAGCTTTACCGTGTGCTTGGGTCTTGCGTTCGTGCCTCAGGGATGCGGGGGCGTTCAGCATCCTGTTGCGGACATTCCCGAGCACGTTGCAGCGCCGATCCGAGGGTGCGCTTTCGAGCACACGCATCACGTCAGAGATGCGGACCAAATCGTCAAATATGACGTGACGCTCGATAGCAACGGTCAAGTCGAGACCATTACGCTGGTCGATTCCACCATTGGCGATGAAGAGCTCGAGCAATGCATAGCTGCATCGATCCGCTCGCTCACCCAATACGATCTTCTGCGCCCTCGCTCGGAGAATTTCGATCGCGAGCTTGCACAGCCGGAATCGCGCATGCTGCTGGGCAATCCGGCAGTACCGCTTGCGGTTTGCGTTGCGTCGCCACCTTGTTTGCTCGCGCTGGGCATGGTCGTGGCTGGTTCCGTGTACACCGTGCAGGTCATGGTGCACATGGCGACGGCGACCACGGCCAAACCCACCGCGATCACGACGGGCTGGCCGATGGCGACGGCCAAACCCACCGCGACGACGACGGCCCCGCCGATCCCGATCGGCGTAACGCGGAAGCCCGGCCAGACCTGCGATGACAAGCGGCTCAATGAGCTGGAGAAGGCGAAGAAGGCGGTTTGTCCATCGGCTCGTCCTCTGCCTGGGCAGCCCTGCCGCCCACCCAAGGACGGCGTCACGCTTCAGCCGCAGTACCCTTGTTCGCTCATCCGCGCTCGGATCGCGGCGTCGAGGGTGTGCATCGGGGCTCGACAGAAGGTGATGGATGAATGCTTCAAGAACGCAACCGATGCAGCCGCTAAAGGGCATGCCGAACAAATCCAAAATCTCATCAACGGCAACACGTTGTGTGAGGCGCTCGAGGCGGTCAATTGCGCGCCCGGTCATCCAATGTCAGGACTGTAGCCATGAGCGCCAAAGTGCATCAAGCGGTCCTGGACCACGACCTCGACACCCTTGCCCGGCAGCTCGCTGCTGGAGAGGACCCGAACGAGCTTAGGGACTACGCACCCCTTCACAACGCCATTGGAGATCTTGAAGCCGTCGCGCTCCTTCTGCGGTTTGGGGCCGACCCGAATATCTGGGACGGAGCTCGGTATGTAACGCCGCTCCTGACGGCCATGTTGTGTAAAGAGCCAGAATCCGCGCTGATGCTCCTCGCCGCGGGAGCCGACCCGAACGTCAGGAGCTCCGAGGGCGATATGCCGCTTGCCTTGTGCGCAAAAGAAGGTGACCTGAAGATGGCGGCGATGCTCCTGCGTTCGGGGGCGGCGAAGACAATTGATGCATCCACCGGCTTCGAGTGGATGACCGCGCTTGGCCACGCCGCGTATCGCCTGGACATTGCGATGATCCGGCTGCTGCTGGCCTGGGGCGCTTCGATCAGCGCACTCGATGCAGATCACAACTATGCGTGGGAACGGCTCCCCGAGCGCACCGAGGAGAATGCCGAGAAGTATGACCTCGCCCTGGAGTTGCTTTCGCCAAAGTCGTGAGCGCCCACGGGCACCATGAAATACAAATACATGAGCGGAATCGAAGTGATGGAAGGAGATGTCGTAGCGATCCGACGCGGTAATCGATTCGTTGAGGGCGTCGTTCTCCAGGTGCTCCTTCCCAACACACCGGACGCGGACGCCTGGTCATCGCCCGACGGTGGCGTCCTGATTGAAGGAGCTGGCCTGGGCCTCTCAGTTACTGAATCCCTGGAGAACGATGAGGACGTCGTCCTTGTCCGTCGCGCGAGCAGGAAACCTTGATCGCGCCCCGACATCCGATGTCAGGTTTATAATCATGAGCGCCGAACTCCACCGCGCGATCGATAACCACGACGTCGACGCTCTCGCCCGGCTGCTCGCTGCTGGAGAGGACCCGAACGAGCTGATTCCCGTTCCGGGCCATCCGGGCTTGAAATTCAAAAAGGCGGATTGGGAATAGGGATGCCGAGCGACTCCAAAGCCGAGCATTGGTTTGTCAGCGCGGCAAGCGGCATGCGTTTTAATACCGGGCTTCCCACTCTTCCTTTGACATGCACTTGTTCCCGCGCGCTCGTTCCTGATTGCAATAGATTCGGTAGAGTATGTTGTGCCGGTGATCACGGTCAGGATCATCGTCGTCCGCGGGTTGCCGCGGGGGCGACGTTTGTTGTTCCGCACCCGCGCACGCGACTTGGGTGAGCGCCGGGGCGACCAGCAAAGCGAATGGGAGTGCGGTTGCTTGGAGATAACTTGCAATCTTGGCGGACTTCATGTCCACACCCGAGCACTGGTTTGTCACGGTGTCAAGGGCTTCCGGTTCTTCCGGCTCAACCTCGGGGACGAAAGATGGCTGCAAACTTGCCTCTTGCGTCGTGGTCGTTTGCGGGATGCTGTACGGCGTCAAACCCGCGGCCATGACTGGGGAAGTATTCGCCGACGAACTCGTGGGCAAAAGCGCGCCGCAAACGACGGTCACCGCCATAGCGCTGCTGAATTGCGTCGCCTGCAACGCCACGTGCGGGGCCTGTTGCGTCATGTGTGCGACAAACGCGCGCGCGCGCTTCGGCACCAGCACCAGCGCGGCTATCGTCGCGCGAATGGCCGCGCGTAGGAGCGCCAAGAGCCGCCTCCGACGCGAATCCACCGTAGACCAGGGTTCGTCTTGCTCTGTCGCAATGTCGTCAATGGTCTTTTCTTCAGCGTACAGCGCATGAAGAAACGCCCGATCCGCCGGCTTGAGTGCCGTTATGGCACAATCCAGCATCTTGCGCGCTTCCACGACCCCGGCGGCCGGTGGAACCCCAGGCAGTTCGGCGATATCCGTGCCAGCACCAATCTCCCGTTCCGCTCGGCGACGCTGGTCGGTGCGCATCGTCAGGGCCTCGTACTTCACGAGCTCGCACATTCTTGCGACAAACTTTTTGTCATTTTGGATTGACGGCAGTTCGTTGCTGGGCTTGAGTAGTGCCTTGACGAACGCCTGCTGCACGGCGTCTTCAGGAGAAGCACCGGAATCACGCGTCACCCGTCGCGCGACGCCCAACATTTCTCG
Organism: Polyangiaceae bacterium; assembly: GCA_016715885.1. Lineage (NCBI taxonomy): Bacteria > Pseudomonadati > Myxococcota > Polyangiales > Polyangiaceae > Polyangiaceae bacterium. The sequence continues at coordinate 134,230 of JADJXL010000017.1, read as the reverse complement.
CGTGAGCTTGGCAAATTGATCGGCCGACAAACCAAAAGGGAATTCCGTAGGTCGTTTGCCCATGCAGGTACAGGGCGCGAGCGTACCCGTATCACGCAACATTTTTTCAATTTTTGTCATGCCCTGGCGATGGCCGTGCTGGGCCTGGTTTTTTCCGCTCAACCCGCGTTCGGGCACGAGCCGCCCGTGATCCCTCCCACACGACTCGACTTCGACGCCTCACGCGCCCCCAAGAAGTGCAACGACGCCGATGCTTTTGATTCGATTCTGGGCGCATGGGTTCCCAACGGCGTGTTGCGGGAGGATGCCGAGCGTCGGTTGGTGGTGCGTATCCGCTGGACGCCGACGGGCGGCAAACGAGTGGAGGTGTCGCTCTTCGATGCCCAGGGCGCCGTCGTGGCGGAGCGCCTCACGGAACATCCAGCCACGGCCGAGTGCTACTTCGTGCTGCATGGTGCCGCCCAGGATGCAGCAGAGCTGCTGGGCGCCTTCGAACCACCTCCGCCGAAGGAACCGGTCATCTGTCCCGTGTGCCCACCATCCGCTCCGTCGCCGCCCACACGTCCCTTGCCAACGTCCCCACCGCCTGCGCCGCCCGTGCCAACCATCACGCATGCACCAACGCTTCATCGCTCCTCTATTGGCATTGGCGCATTCGTCGGGTCGGGCATTCATTCGGGGCTCGGCGGAGGACCGTATGTGCTCCTCAGCTACGCCCCATGGCGCCATTGGTCCCATGTGCGCATCGAATTCGAGGGGTCGTGGACATCGCAGACGTCGGAATCCATTCGCACACACGCCATCCCGCTCGTGGGTTCGTTGTGTTTGGTCCGCGGTGCCGTGCGATTCTGCGGCGGTTTGGCGACGACGGCATTGTATTCGAAACAATTACCTATTCATGACGAATTGCATTTGATGATCGGCGGTAATGTTCGTATTGGAACCGAATTGTTCGTACGCGGCCCGTTTGCCGTTCGTGTCGACGTTTTCGGACGCCTCGCATTCGTGGAACGAAGATTTGGCGGCGCCACATTGGCGCTCGACGTCCCAACTCCCTTTGCCGCAGGATTGGCGGTGCTGGGCGCGTGGTTGTGCGATTGACAACTCTTTGGCCGTTGTTTCGATCCTGGCAACGTATGATGCCAGCCTTCACCTCGCCACGACAAAGCCAGCGACGGCAAGCGCGAAATGATTGTCAACCGTTTCCAAGACGGATAGCATGGCCCCATGCCGCCTCGACTGAAACGCTGCCCTTCGTGCCGCATCCACATCCTCGAAGCCGCGACATCGTGCCCGTTTTGTTCGTTTCGCATCCCCGTCAAGAGCATCGTTGCAACGACCGCAGGCGTCGTCGCGCTCGTCGCTGGAATCGGCTGCGCGTACGGCTGTCCCGACGATCAATGCTCGGGTGGAGCCGGCGGCGCGGGTGGATCGGGCGGAGAAGCAGGCGCTGGTGGATCGGTGAATGACGCCGGCACCGACTGATGAACCTGCCGCGGGCCGCGTGGCAACGGCGTCACGTGGGCCGTCGGGTTTGGTCTACGTCGTTTGGGAGCTGACGCTTCGCTGCGATCACGCTTGCCATCATTGCGGCAGTCGCGCGGCGCGGGCGCGACCGGACGAATTGTCCACGGCCGAGGCGCTCGATGTGGTCACGCAGCTCGCGAGCATGGGTGCGCGTGAAGTGACGCTGATCGGCGGCGAGGCGTATCTGCGCAATGACTGGGATACGATCGCTCGGGCCATCGTGGAGCGTGGAATGCGCTGCACGATGACCACGGGCGGCCGCGGCATGACGCGCGAACGAGCTCAGCGGGCAAAGGCTGCGGGGCTTTCGAGCATCTCCGTGTCGATTGATGGGCTTCGCGAAGCGCACGACATGCAGCGCGGTTCGGGGAGCTTCGACGCGGCATTGGCAGCCATGCAGAACATACGCGACGCGGGCATCGAGCTATCGGCCAATACGCAAATCAACCACCTTTCGTTGCCGGACCTCGATGCATTGCTCGATATGTGGATCGCGCGAGGTGTTCGCGGCTGGCAAATGCAGCTCACCGTGCCCATGGGCCGGGCGGCCGAGCGGCCCGATTGGCTTTTTCAACCGTACGAGCTGACCTCGGTATACCCGAAGCTCGCGGCCATTGCCGAGCGCGGGGCGAAGCATGGCGTGCAATTCTGGCCTGCGAACAACATTGGATATTTTGGCCCGTACGAGACGCTTTTGCGTGGACGTGGCGTCGTGGAAGATCGCGTCTGGGGTGGATGTGTGGCCGGCGAACATGCGCTCGGGCTCGAATCCAACGGCACCGTGAAGGGATGTCCTTCGTTGCCGACCGATGCGTATGCTGGCGGCAACGTGCGCGAGCGAGCGATTGTGGACATTTGGGAGCATACGCGCGAGCTTCGTTTCGTGCGTGATCGGACGGTCGACGATTTGTGGGGATATTGCCGGACTTGTTATTACGCGGATGTTTGTCGTGCGGGTTGTACGTGGACGAGCCACGTGTTTTTTGGTCGAGCGGGCAACAATCCATATTGTCACCACCGCGCGCTCGATTTCGAGCGCCGAGGGCTGCGCGAGCGGCTCGTACCGAACGAGCCCGCGCCGGGTCGGCCATTTGATCACGGGCGTTTCGATTTGATTGTGGAGCCGCTCGATGCGCCAATGAAAGACGCCAAGCGACGTTTGCCATTCGTGCGCGCGGCAGATTGACACGTCGAAACCCGATGCGCGTCTTGACAGCGCTGCGCATCGGGTATTCCATACGTTACATGGATACCAAATCTTCGCGTTCAATGTGCCGAGCCGCGTGCATGTTCGTGCTCGCGGCGCTCGGTTGCATAAGCTGCAATCTAAATGACATCATCGACAACGCGTCGCTGGCGAAAATCGAGCCGCGTTATGAAAAGCTCGACCTTGCCTCGCCCTCGAAACTCGAAAAGCTCACGCCGTCGAAGGTCGTGCGTAGCGGCCCGATCCATCGGCGCATCGGTTCAACGGTGTACCGCATTGGCGGCCTGGATGAATTGGCTGGCGTGGTGGATGCCGCCGAGTCGCTCGATCTGACCACGGGCGCATTCAAAACCCTGCGGGCCTGGCCCACGCCTCGATTTACGGAAATCGTGGACGTGGCGGGTGATCGCATTTGTATCGGTTATGGCACATTGAACCTCGATGTCGTCAACCTGATCGAGGTCATTGATTGTTACGACACCGTGGCGGACACTTGGTCGACGATTCCGTCCTTTCCGGTGAAGCTTGTCGCGGTGCAGAGGCCACTCGCCACCCATGGGCGTGATATTTACGTCTTCGGGGCCGAAGACGCCATGAAGAACCCCAAAGCTGCATATGTGTACGAGGATGCCAAAGGAGCATGGACGGAGCTGCCCTCGATGCCCGAGCAGTGCTGGCTGAATCATCCGATGATCATCGGCGACAAGATTTATCTTTTCGATTGCGGTAGCAACAACAAGCAATATCTCTTGCTGGCGTACGATATCGTCGGCGCAACATGGTCCACGCTTACAGCGCCGCCTCCCGGTGACATCAAGCTCCCATTGCGGGACAAACCACATGTCCATGGGAACGGATTCGTATTCTACAATTCGTTCACGAACGAGGTTTGGCATTACGACATCACGATGGATCAATGGTCCAAAGGCCCGGCACTTTCGGCCGACGTGGACGGTGCGGCGACGGCGATCGTCGACAACCAATTGTACGTGCGTATCGTGCACGTCCGATCGGGGACGACGACGGGCGCGATCCATGCTTACGACATCGAAAAGCAAACGTGGTCGCTGATTTTGGATGTGCCGTACCAAACGGGTCTCACCTTCGACGCGGAAGCGGTTGGCTCGGAAATTCATTATGTCGGCGACCACTCCGCACTTGCCCCGTCGATAGGAAATTGAGCGGCGGGGGCTGTCGTTTGGGTAGACATGAGCTCATGTGCTCACAAATCGTTGAATGTGCCGAGGATTCGCGCTAGGCTCCGTTCGTCGGTCTGGTGTAAGCTACTCGGCGTCATTCCATGGAAGAATTGCTGCCCAAAATCGGAATCGTTTTTCTCGTCGTCACGGCGACGGTCGGCCTATTTCATAGACTCCGCATTCCAGGGATCATTGCCCTCGTCTTTGCCGGCGTCGTCATTGGGCCGCATGGGTTCGGCATTCTCGAGGATCACACGCAAATTGCGCTCCTATCCGAATTCGGAATCATCCTCTTGATGTTTTCGATCGGGCTCGACTTCGACCGGGATCGCCTCTTGGAGCTGCGGCGGTCAGCGGGTATTGGCTTTTTCCAGATGGCCATCTGCATCGTCACGGTGCTATTGGCGTACCCACTTTTTTTCAAGAGCGATTGGCGCGTAGCGCTGGTTTTCGGTTTTCTCGTCTCGCATACCAGCTCCACGTTGATGCTCAAGATCTACGGGGAGCGAGGCGAAATTTCGACCGCCCCCGCAAGGCTTGGCGTCGGCGTCAGCATCACGCAGGATTTGGCATCCGTTCCGATGCTGATCGTACTGCCCATGCTCGCGTATGGAGGAAACCTTGGCAACGTCGTCTTCACGCCAAAAATACTCCAGAGCGCTGCCATTCTCGTCGGAATGGCAATCGTGGCCAGGTGGGGTGTTTCGCCTCTCTTGCGGCTGGTCGTCCAAACCCGCAGTCGCGAGCTGATCCTGTTCTTCCTCATCCTCGTTTGTCTCGGCGCGAGCTGGGCGACCTATGCCGCGGGTCTGTCGGCTGCGCTCGGGGCATTCATTGCGGGTTTGGCTTTGGCTGGTTCGCATTATAGCCACCAAATTCATGCCGAGGTGTCGCCACTGCGCCGATCTTTTGGTCAGCCTCTTTTTCATTTCGGTCGGCATGCTCGTGAATACCGGGTCGCTCTTGACCTATGCTCACGTGTACGTGCCCGCTTTGCTGATCATTTTGATCATCAAGTTCGTGAGCGGCTTTGCCCCAGTTCTGGCCTGGGGGTATCCCCGCATTGCCACCGAGGCTGGTGCTGCCATTGCCCAGGTCGGCGAATTCTCGCTCGTATTGCTCCTGGTGAGCCGTTCGCTGGGGCTCATCGACGACGTCGCATATCAGGTGTTCACCATCATTGCGGTGCTCAGCATGCTCGTGAACCCATTTCTGATCGGCGCGGCCCCGCGATTTTTTGGCCTCCTGCATCGGCTACCCATGCCTCGTTCGGTGAGAGAGGGGCGGCTGGCGACGAAAGAGGTCAGCGATGACCTGGCGAATCTTCGCGACCATGTGCTCATCGCAGGTTACGGCCTCAATGGGCGCAACCTCGCGCGTGCGCTCGAGTCGCTCGACATTCCCTATGCGGCGGCGGAGCTCGGGCCCGAAGCCGTCGCCGCAGCCTATGCTGCTGGTGAAAAGGTTTATTATGGCGACTGTACCCGCCCAGATGTTCTCAGGCGGCTTGGGATCGAACGTGCGCGAGTCTTCGTGGTGGCGATCTCCGACCCGCAGGCCACTCGTCGGGCTGTGCAAGTCGCTCGTCAGGAGAGCGCGACCGTTCACATCATCGTGCGAACTCGGTATGTGTTCGAAATCGAGCATCTATTGGCGATCGGGGCAAACGAGGTCATTCCCGAGGAGTTCGAGACGTCGTTGGAGATTTTGGCGCGAACGCTGCACGAATATCAGGTTCCGACAAGGACGGTGGATCAAGCCATTCTACGATTCCGCAGCGACGCCTACCAGGCGCTTCGCCAAAGCGCCCCGCTATCCGAGAACCGCTCGATTCTGGAAGGGCTGTCGCTCGCGCTCGAAATCGAGACCGTGCGAATACGAGCCACCGATTTCGCCACCGGCAAAACACTTCGAGATTTGGCGCTGCCATCCAAGACCCGCGTCGTCATTTTGGCGATACGAAAAGGCGACGAGGTCATCACGACACCAGCGGCGGATTATGCCGTGGCCGACGGCGATATGCTCATTCTCGTCGGCACCCACGAACAGCTCGTGAATGCATTGGACTTGCTCGAAAAGGGGCAAGCGAACGGCGAGGGCTTGGCAGCGACGCAAGAAGGAACGAGCGATCCGTCCGACGAGCCCATGGCCGAGCGCGAAGGCGACGAGGGCGACCAGAAGGACGCGTGAGCCGGTGCTCGAAGAACGGGGCTAGCGACGTCCTCGTTCATCCAGGGACGCCAGCGGGACCCATGGCAATACCACTTTCGAGTGTAACACAGCATTCCATAACCGAGAAATTCGCAGCGAGTGATGGGTTTGTCATGTGCGCTAGGCTGCTTTTTCGCGGCAAGAAAGTACATGAAAATGCGACGATTGTGGTCGCGCAACGGTGCTGAGCACGAGCATGAATTTTGTTACGTCGGTGGACAAGTGGAGAAAAATGGGTTTATCTTGACGCATGATTGCGACAGATGCCGAGCTCATCTCCCAATGGCGCAATGGCGACCGTCGTGCGGGTGCGGCCCTTTTCGAGCGGCACTACCCCGCCATTGCTCGCTTCTTTCACAACAAGGTCGACGATGGCGTTCGCGACGAGCTGGTTCAAAACGTGTTCTTGGCGTGCCTCGAAAACCCCGCCGGTTTTCGCGGCGAGGCGAGTTTCAAGACATACCTCTTCGGTATCGCGCACCACATTCTCAACGATTTCCTGCGTGCTCGCATACGTAAGAGTCGGCGCGAAGATGTCGCTTTCGATGTCCAGTCCGTCATTGATTTAGGGCAATCGCCCGAGCAGCCGATGGTCGAGCATCAGGAGCAGCGTGCGTTGCTCGAAGCGCTGCGCCGGATTCCTCTTGATTATCAGGTCGTACTGGAGCTGCATTATTGGGAGCGGCTCACGGCGGCCGAAATCGGACTCGCCATCGGCATACCGCTTGGTACGGCAAAGACTCGGCTGCTCGAAGGCCGAAAAGCGCTCGAATCAGCGCTCACGAAAATCGACGTATCGCGAGAAATCCTTCAAAGCACGCTCGATGATCTGGACGGGTGGGCTTTGCGGGTGCGGCCCCAGATACCGCTCATCCAACGCGACCGCGGCTCAGGGTGATGGAGACACCGGAACTGTTGGAAAACGTCGAGGAGCGCCTGCGCAAGGCGGTGCTTGCGGCAGCGCTTTTCGGGGCGGCGGATGACGCACCACGTATCGGTCGATTCGCGCTTTTGCAACGTATCGGTGCTGGCGCGATGGGTGTCGTGTACGAAGCGTTTGACGCGCAGCTCGATCGGCGGGTGGCCATCAAGCTCGTGCGTAATGAAAACAAGGTCGAGGCGCATACGAATCGGTTGCTCCGCGAAGCGCGGGCCATGGCGAAGCTTGCGCACCCCAATGTCGTGACGGTCTACGATGTGGGGCAATGGGAAGGTGGGCTGTTCGTCGCGATGGAGCTGGTGCGTGGCGGAACCCTCCAGGGATGGCTCGCCGCGCAGACTCGCGGCGTTCGTGAGACGCTGGACATGTTCTTGGCGGCGGGCCGGGGCCTCGTGGCTGCGCATGGTGCGGGGTTGATTCATCGCGATTTCAAGCCAGCCAATGTGCTCGTCGGGGAGGACGACCGACCGCGGGTGGCGGATTTCGGTTTGGTGCGGCTTGCTGGCGAGGTCCTGCTGGGCGCGGAGCCGAGCTCCGCCTTCGTGGACGGTTTTTCCACGGCAACGGGCGCAGTTCTGGGCACACCGGCCTACATGGCGCCGGAGCAGCTTCAAGGGGCGCGCGTGGGCGCTGGTGCTGACCAATTCAGCTTTTGCGTGGCCCTGTACGAGGCTCTTTGCGGGGTTTTGCCTTTTGGCGGCGGCACGTGCGAGGACCGGCTTCGCGCAATACAGGCAGGCGAGCTCACGCCGCCTGCGCCTGGTCGCCGCCCAGTGCGCCGAGTGCTCGATGTGCTGCGGCGAGGTTTGTCGGCGGAACCGCACGCGCGTTTCCCGTCGATGCAGACGCTGCTCGACGCGCTCATCGTGGCCGAGCGGCGTGGAAAGGGCCGATGGGTTTCAATGGCGGGTGGCGCGCTTCTATGCGCATTGGGGGCTTTCGGCAAAGCGGCCAACAACCAGCAGCCCCCTGCCGCGTCTTCCATGCAGCTCGATGCTGCCGAACAGCAGCACGATGCAACGTTGCTTTCGGCCGCGCGTCGCCTTTCGCCGACGGATCCAACCCTGGCAGCCGTTCTGCTGGCGGAAGTCGAGGCACCGCAGCGCCATCGAGAATGGTCTACCTTGGCGCAGGAGGTTCTCGCGCAGCCAATCGCTCGATTCGTCTGGAACGACGTGAGGCTTTCGCCTTCGCAACACGCTGATCACGTCGTCCTTTTGCAAGATTTGGAGGGCTCTCTGATTGCGCGATCCCTGGACGATGGGCGCGAATTAGCTCGACGAAATGGTGCGGAATGGGGCGCGGTCTATCCGCAAGGTGACGAGTTGCTCGTTCATACGACGCGAGGTTTGGAGATCTGGCCCCTTGGTCGAACAACCACGACCCCGTCATGGCAAAGCGATCGCTCCGGGATTGCTCGGGTCGCTTTGGGAGCAACGGGCCGCGACATTTTTGCGTTATCGAACGATGGCTCGGTGCTTCATTGGGACGAGACACGCCCTACGACGCCGGCTGTGTTGCGCGTGATCGGGGATTCGCAGGACAATACGCGGGCAATCGTCCTTGCCGACGCGGGTGTGGTTTGGAAGAGCACCGCGAGAGACGGAATCGAGATTTGGCCTTTACGGGGGCAGGGTTCTCCGCAGCGATTGGATTTTGGTGGCAACGATTTTACCGCAGCGCATATCTCGCGTACGGCACGCCGAATAGCGGTCGGCTTCGACGACGGCACGATCCAGCTCTGGTCCAAGGGGGGCCGCACGCCCATCGAGGTTCGGGGGCATTCGAGCGAAATCCGTCACCTTTTGCTGAGCGACGAGCGCGAGCGTCTGGTCGCATGGGCGGTAGATGGGAGCACGCGTATATGGAATTTGCAGTCATTGCCGATGAAGCAATCACGCGAAACGCCGCTGATGCTGCCTCGTCACGAAGCGACGACCATGACCATGAATGCGGATGGGCGAATGCTGATGACGACATCGCCGGGCGTGCCTGGGATGACGCGGGCCTGGGATCTGTCGACTCAAGATGTTTCGGTGCTTCGAACGAAGGATGGTAGCGATGCTTGCGGCCACTCGAGCCCCGATGGAAAGTGGGCTTTTACCTGCTCGATACACGGCTCGGCGCGAGCTTGGCCATTGGATTCGCCCTCCACGACGCTTGCATTTGGGCATTCCGCGCCGATTTGGGCAGGTAAACGGCAAGGAAATCGTTTGGCCACGGCGTCGCAGGATGGGACGGCACGTATCTGGCAAATCGGCGAACGTGGAGAATTGCGCGAGACGGCGGTGTATTCCTCAGCGCCTGCGACGCGAGTGTGGACCGCCGTTTTCAGTCCCGGTGGGGAGTGGCTGGCGACGGGATCGAATGATGGTAAAGCGCGAGTTTGGAATACGAATGGAAGCCAAGCGCCCGTTGTGTTTTCCGGACATGAAGAATGGGTGTATTCGTTGGCCTTTTCGCCGGATGACCAATCGCTTTTCACCGGTTCGAAACGGGGTTGCATTCGGCGGTTTCGCATCGATGGCGGTGCGCCCGCGGTCATTCTTTGCCAGGCGAGCGTGCGAGGGCAGGTGAATGAAATCGTGCTGAGCGCCGACGGGACCAAGGGCGCAGCGGCACTCGCTTCTGGCCATCTGGTGGTCTGGGACAATGCGGGTGCCGTCGTTTCCCACGCGCCGCGCGTGATTCCAACCGCGCACGGGGAGCAGGTGCAAGCGATGGTATTTCGCCCCGATGGGCGGCAATTGGTGAGCGTCGGCCGAGACCGCAAGGTGCGCCTTTGGGATACGGCGAGCGGCGCATGGATCCGGGACATTGGCGCTCATGATGGCGCGGTTTATCACGTATCCATGAGCCCAGATGGACGCCAGATTGTCACGAGCTCAGCGGACGGCACGGCGCGAGTATGGCCGATGGAAGGCGACGGAGCACCGGTCATCTTGAAAGGCCACGAAGGGTGGGTGGTGTGGGCCGAGTTTGACCGGGCGGGACGGCGCATCGTTACGGCAGGGTACGCCGCGACCGCGCGGATATGGGACTTGGAACAGCCCATGGTGCCGCGGGTTTTACGAGGTCATTGGAACGGCATTCGGTATGCGACATTCGATGAGCGAGGTCAGCGTGTGATTACCGCGGCAATGGATGGGACGGTGCGTAGCTGGGACATTGCCGACGAAAAGGTGGAACGATTGCAACGCCGGCTCCGAGAGGCCACGCGGGCGTGTTTGACGACGGCGCAACGCGTGGAGCTCATCGGGGAGGACGCGACGACGGCAGCAGAGAGGGCAGCAGCGTGTAGTCGCTAGGGTAGATTACAAAATACAAAAAAACAAGAGACGTGTCGATTTCCAAATCCCTGATGGGGGGTTCGACGACTACCCGGATACGACGTGCAAGGGGCACGGTACGGTTGAAAGGTTTCCGAACATGAAATGCCACGCGTTGTTGGTTGGTATTGGTTTTTCTCTCCTTGCCGCGGTTTCGCTCAGTACGGCCGCCTGCGTAGATGCCGACGAGCTAGGCAATGACGAATTGGACGGGGAAGGGCTCACCGCAGAAGCCGTCAATGCACTCACGCACGGCTGCACGCTCGGCGTCGATTGCCACCTCGATGGAAGCGGCACGGTAACGAATATCGTGACGGGTACGGCTGCGACGTACCGAGTCAAAATGACTGGCTATCGACGAATGGATGTATTTGCAGACGTTTGCAATCCGACTGGTTGGTGGCTTCATGTGGGCGATTCGCCGACGAACGATGGTTGGGGCGGCGATAGCGCGAAGACCGACCACGATGCCGAGGTCCACATGAACGGAAACGGCCTCTCGTCATATAGCTCGTACGACATGGTGCGTGGGGAAGCTGGCGCGGCTACTCGGGCCTGGAACGTGTATCCCGGTGGTTGCAAAACCGTGAAGATGACGGTGTATCACGCGTCGGGCAGTACCAACAGCATGTTCCGCTTTTTCAGCGACAAAGCCAATACGACGCCGTCGTTCGAGATTGAATCCTTGCATGGATTCAAGATTGGTTACAGCGCCTGTAGTTCCTCCACGTCGACCTCGCGCTCCATTGAATGCGATTGGGAAGACAAGGTTTTGGCGGACAAGGATTACTGGTACGTTGGCGTGAACCGATCCATAGGATCCGCCTCGCGTACGGGCAGTGGCGTGTCGCGCGCGTGCATCGTGCTCAATTCGGACATCAATACCAACCCCACGAGTTGTTTGCCAAGCCCGCCGAGCCCGCCCAGTGGCTATTGCGGCGACGGCGTCTGCAACAATGGCGAAACATCTGCGAGCTGTCCTGGGGATTGCCCACCGCCCACGTGCCTCCCCCTCACCGGAGACCCGAAGCTCGACTCGCTCATCGAAAATCCCTGCTTGGAATGAGCACCAAGCGCCCGAAGGTTTTCACACCGCCAGACGGCCTGCGGACCAGGTGCGCGAGGCCGTCCGGTCCATCCAGGCGGCCTGCGGACGAGGTCCGCGAGGCATCTGGTCTACTACTGCGGGACATTGATGACGTCTGCATCGTCATCCGGCACCTTACCTCCTAGCCCAACTTCCGCAGTTGGGCCAGGGCAGATCAATAATTTCAAGCACTTACGGCCCAAAGTTGGCACTACAAATCTACGCGACGCGTGGGGTCCGGATGCGCTCGGGTAGGCGTAGCCCGAGGCGGTCGAGCAGGGCTGCCTGTTCAGGCTCGGGACGGACGATGCAACGAATCCGCAGTTCGCGCCCGGCTTCTCCTGCGATGGGGATGATGACGTCCGCGCATTGAATGCGATGAAGCTCCTCGAGAATCGTGCGCGGACTGTTGCCCAATCCTGCACGTTTCTGCCACTGTTCCAGCGTTTTCCATAATGCATACGCCAGAAAGCACACGAGAATGTGCGCCTGTACTCGCTCGGCTTTCTGATGCCATATCGGTCGAATCGAGAGGTCGTTTTTATGAATGCGAAATGCGGCTTCCGCTTGCGGCAATTGAATGTACGTGTGCCATATTTCTTGCGCCGACCAATTGTTTACGTTGGTGCGCAGCACATAACATCCTCGCTTTCGCGGGCCCATTCATTCCAGTCAAATTGCAGCGCTTTCTGAAGTTTCAATCCTCCGGCCCTGGTTGGATCGTAAACGATTTGTATTCGATAGCGGCCGGCCGCGCGTTCATTGCCGCCGAGAAGCCGCCCAATTTGGCGTTCGAGCGTGCTTCGATCCACGGGCTTTTTGGCTCGCTTCGAGCCGCCGCTCGATCGTTCGAGACCATCTTCGATCCGTTTCGCAAATCGGTCGTGCATCGCCGATTCCTTCTTCGCCTGATCTGCGGACCGGCACAATACAAATGTCTCGGATCCCTTCGAGCACAGCTTAACTTCCAATCCGTCACGAATTGCCGTCCAGCCCGCCGAATCCAAAATCGCCTCACGCCAAGATTTCATCGCTGCTTTGGGCGTGCCAATCAAATACCGTCTGCCCGTTGATTCAAGCCATTTTCACATTCGCTTCGCTGCCCATCCCGCGATCCATGACCCATACGCGTTGCGCGATGCCAAATCTTCGTTCCATGCTCGACGATTTCTTTGACCGTCGTCATGTCGCTACGGTTTCCCGGGAAAACTCGTAGCCAAGCGGAAGTCCTTCACGCGTGACGACGAGCGCGATGCAAACCTGCTTGCAATCCGAGCGGTGATCGCGACTGTGTCCGCGCTTGGCGAGCTCGTTTTTCTCCGCAAGCCCCTCGAAATATGTGCTCGTCACATCGTACAACAGCAGATCATATTCAATCGAGAACAATTGCCGAGTCGCTTGCGCAAATGTTTCTCGATGGCTTCTGTGCGGCAAAAGCTCGTCGAGCGCGCGATACAGCCGGTCATCGTTGACCCGCTCCACTGGTAAATCGAGAATGTCTTCGAGCGCCGTTTTGCGATACCAATCCTCGGCGATGTGCAATTCGCTGGATGGCTCGCACAGTCGTGCAATGACCAAAACCGCCGCCATCGTGGACCATGCGACGGACTCTTTCCCTTCGGGCATGCACGACGCGCACAACATATCCAGTTGCAATGCCTTCCAGAGCGTCCATCCGAGCCACACATCGCCGAAATCACGACTGCGTTCGAGGCGAACAAGATCCGCTCGAATCTTCAAGGTTTGCGGAAGGGGATTATCTTCCCATAACTCCATTTGATTCGCGCCGCCCGTCATTCGAGCGCCCAACTCCTTCTGCGGCCGCTCGCTCCTGCGCATCGAGATTCCCGAGCTGCGCGACCGTCTGTTGAACGACTCTGCCATTGCGACGAACGGACCGAACCAATCGCCAATAGGTGTGGGTGGTTCCGTTTTTCTTGACCAGCGAGCGACGTAGATACATCGGGATCTCTTGCTGCAATCATGGTCCTTCCGGTAAAACCGCGCAAATCCATCGGTTGGCACTACACGCATGGTTTGGAAGGGCCGAGTGACGGGTCTTCCCAAATCGGCGACGCATCACTCGCGCACAACAACTCAGGCCACATGCCTGGCCCACATTGTTCCGTGGAATCAGCGTTCGGTGAGCACGATTCTGACGACGGGCTTGGCCAACTGCGGAAGTTGGGCTAGCCCATCGCATCATCTCGCCAAGCGCCCAACCCGTCTCCCCCTCGCCCCGCAGCCTCCTTGACCCCGCCCGCGACGCCTGACAAACTCGCCGCCGCATGACCTTGCGCACCATCCCCATCGGCCTCAGCGATTTTCGCAGGTTACGCGAAGAGGGCTTCGAATACGTCGACAAAACCCACTTCATCACCGAGCTCATCGACGAAGGTGTCTCGATCGCCTTGCTCCCGCGTCCGCGCAGGTTCGGCAAGACCGTGAACATGAGCATGCTCCGGTGGTTCTTCGAAAAGCGCGACGAAGACCTGTGGCACCTCTTCGATGGGCTCCACGTCGCGCAGGCCGGCGAAAAATACCGCGCCCACTTTCAAAAATACCCCGTCATTTTCCTCAGCTTCCGCGGCACCAAAGCAAACCATTTCGAGGACTGTCAGCGGCAAGTTCGCGATCTGCTTCAGCAAATGTGCGCCGACCACCGCAACGCGCTCCAGGGAAAGCTCGAACGTTGGGAGCAATCTGATCTCGACGCAATTTTGGACGGCACCGCCGACGAAAGCCTTTACCGCCGTTCGCTCCGGGACTTGACGGCATGGCTGCACAAAGTGCACGGCGTGCGTCCCATCGTGCTCATCGACGAATACGACGCGCCCATTCACGCCGGCTACGCCGGTGGCTATTACCGGGATATCATCGATTTCTTCCGCCAGTTTCTCGAATTGGCCATGAAGGACAACGATCACCTCGAACGCGCCGTGCTCACGGGTATCTTGCGCGTCTCCAAAGAGAGCATTTTTTCGGGGCTCAACAACATCGGCGTGTATACCCTGCTGGCACCGGAGTTCAATACGTGTTTCGGATTCACGGATGCAGAGGTGACCGCGCTGATGGAGCGAGCCGAATTGCATGGCCTGATCGATGGCGTACGGGCGTATTACAATGGATACGACTTTGGCGGGGAGCCCATCTACAATCCTTGGTCCATTCTGTATTTTTCTCGCCAGCAAGTCCAAGATGCTCATGCCGCATTGGCTCAACACAAGCTCGAACGAGCTCATCAAGGAGCTGCTCATCAAGCACGCGTTTTCGGTGCAGCGCGAGGTGCACACGTTGCTCGAGGGCGGCAGCATCGAAAAGAAGCTCGACGAAAACGTGGTGTTTTCCGAGCTGGAGAAGAGCGAGGATGCGCTCTGGAGTCTGCTGGTCTTTTCGGGGTATCTCAAGGCTACCCCGGGCCCCCACGTTCTTGGTGGTCCTCCGCCTTCGCATTGGTTGTCCATTCCAAACCGCGAAGTCGACGCCGTGTACCGAACGACATTTCGTTCGTGGATGAACGAAGCACTACGGCCGCGTGGCGCCACGACCGATACCCTGATCCGTGCGCTGCTCGAAGGAAACGTTGAAGGGGTGGAGACTCAGCTCCGGGCTCCTCGTCGCCCACTTGACGTCGTATCATGACGTGAATGCTGACGAGGCAGAGCGGTTTTACCATGGATTGATGATCGGGTTGCTCGCGGCGCTGGAACCCGATTACGAAGTGCGTTCGAATCGGGAGTCGGGCGAAGGTCGGCCGGACGTGCTGATCAAGCCGCGGTTTCCAGGAAAGCCGGGGGCGGTGTTGGAGCTCAAAGCGGCCCGCAAAGGTCAACGGACGATCAAGCAAGCGTTGAACGAAGGATTGCGGCAGTTTCGCGACAACGACTACGCCGCAGAATTGCGCAATGCAGGCGTGCAAACGGTGCAATCGATGGTCATCGCGTTCGACGGAAAAAGCGTCTTGGTGCGATCGGGCGACGTAGCGAAGAAGAAGGCAGGCACGTTGCGGAAGATTGGCGCGGCCGTACGCAAGGTTGCGAAAAAGGTGGCGCCTGCCAAAGCAAAAAAGACCGCCGCGAAGAAGCGATGAGCGGTCACGTGGCGCGAGCTGCACTGCCGTGCCGATGGATGGCGGATATCGACAAGAGCGTCCGAATCGATTGACGCTCGAACCGGCATCCAAGCAATTCGTGCTGGTAACGGAACGCCGAATCGCGCACGAACACGAGGATTCGTCGGCGACGGACATTTCGGCCTCTTTGCGCCAAGCTCCCGGACCGAAATGATTCAATGCGAGGCCGCCTTCGGTTGCGGCGCGTCCTTGCTCCCTTCTTCTTTCTCTTTGCCGTCGATCAAATCCGTGACCGACGATAGCCTGGCAAGAAGCACTCGTTCGCTGAAACCAAAGAGAGGTGGGCTCCTTGATGTGCCAGTGGCAGAGGCTTTCGATGAGTGTGTGGCGACGCCAGACGACCCAGAGGTTGAGCCTTTGGTTTCGAATCCCGCGGAACTCCAGAAGTGCTTGACGGCGTGTAAGGGTGGAGGGGCCGCGATGTTGCGCTATTGCGCTGTATTCTTGGACCCGCGAATAAGAGCGCTCTGTATCGTTGCAGCAGGTGGCAGCTTCGTGGCATGCTCCGGCTTCTGTTACGCGAGATTCGTGGATTGAATCTGAAAATGACGAAATGGTTGGCCGAGCGCACGTTACAGGATGAGGCGGATCCCAAGGCTATTGTGGAAATACAGATTGGTTTCCCCGAGCAACGCACTCCAGACGAATGGGCATGTGCCTTTCGCATCGTAGGACTTGGCGACGAAATAGCCGAGTATGGCATCGGCGTGGATGCCCTTCAGGCGCTCATCATGGCGCATGAGGGAGTCGCTACAGCCCTTCGAGCATCGAAACGAAAGCTCTCCTGGATGGGCATCCCAGGTGAAACTTGCATTCGTCGACAAATACCCGTGTACATCACTGCTGATTTCGCAAATGAGATCGAAGCTCATATCGACGCGAAACTCGAAGCCTTCATTGAGGCCAAGCAAAAGCAACTGGAAGGCCAATAGGCATACATCACTCTTTCCAAAAACCCCGCTCGTGAAACATCAGGGCAGGGCTCGTTCGTTCCCCGCCCGAAGCTGCACCGCCGGCTCAGACGGCCTGGGAAATGACGTTGTGATCGCGTTCGTTCATTCAGGGGGCAGCACCCAGATTCGACGGCACCCGCGGCGTATGTGTTGCATGTACGCCATCAAATTCTTCTCACTTTGAGTGTCGTGCTCGATTAATGACTCGTATATGCGTGCCGATTCACTCTTCGTCAGCTCGTCCTCATCCACATGCGCTGGAAATTCATCGAATTCGGTGCACGTGTCGAGGCTGCTGAGAAGGTACTCCCCAATCCCTGGCGGGTCCGCGCATGACATGCCGTGCGCCAATGTGTGATACAAGTTGATGGTCTTGCCAATCGTCCCGCAAACATAACCATTCTGCAGCGTTTCTCGCACCCTGCATTCGTGCACTTCCTTTTGCAGCGCCTCGACTTTCGCGGCTACCTCCACACCCGCGTCGTCCAATTCCCCCGGCGTCACCATTACCTTGGGCATCGCTCGAGCTTTCTTGATGGCCTTCAATTCGCGCCGGCACGCAGCAAGCTCGCTCTTCACCTCCGCGTCGGGTATCGCCTCTGCGCTTTTCTCCGGCGGCGCCGGTGTGCGCTTGCGTGTCGACCAGCCGAATAGCGCGCCACCACCAAAGCCGAGACCAAGCACGGTCACCGCAATGAGCAAATGCACGACGACGCTAGCGCTCTTGGGGCGTTCGCTCATCGATCCACCTCCTCCCGCATCGGTGCCTTCTTCACTCCCGGAGGAAGCTTTGGAGGTGTCTCCGTGCACGTGTACACGAAATCCTTCAATCGACGAAGCAGCTCTTCTTCCGTGAGCGTTTGATGAACCTTGATCGCCTCCGCTATCAAGCTCGCTTGTTCCTTCGTGAGGTCATCCGTGCGAACGTTGGTCGGCATGTCCGCGAATGCCGCGCAACGTTCAAAATTCTCCTCGATGAGATCCGCAGCTCTGGATTTGGGCCCGCACCTCAGACCATCCTTGGGCAACGCCATCAGCGCATCGAATTGACGACCCGCTGCGCTGCACACCTCCGCGCTGACCAATAGCTCGTTTTTCGTGCACCTGCGTAGCTCCGCTTCGAGCTCCTCGACGGTCGCTGGCGTTCGTCCCGCATCTTCGCTCACCGCGTCTGCCGAAAGGGTCGCTCCTGCCTCTGGAAAAGCGGCCAATGTTTCGAGTGCGGCCAAGGTTTCCTGGCACGAAGCGAGCTCTTGCCGTTCCTTCTTCACCCAAGGAGCCGACCGAGCTTCCGCGTTCTGCTCCGTCGCCTTCGGTCGTCGCTCCGGAATCGACCTGCCCACCCAAACCCCCGCGCCCACGGCAGGAGCGAACAGAATCGCCGCTGCAATGAGTGAAACACGAAAGCGGGCTCGGCTGGCACCTTCCATCTGCGTCGACGTCATAAGCCGGTGCAGGATTTCGTGCAACTGATTGCATCACATACTTGGGCTCGCTTACTCGTTGGCATACCGTCATGTATGACGGCGTGAACGGCGTGAAGACCGAGATCGAGGTGAACAAAACCGCATAGCCCTTGATCGGTTCGTCGGCGTCGAGTCACCAAGACGAACCAGCCGACGGCGCTCGCCGAAGCGGACGAAGACGACGACGCCGATACCGAGAGCGAAGAAGACAGCGGCGAAAACAAGAAAGGTTGACGCAAATCCGCGCCGACCTCGTGCGAGGTGGCGCTCGCACCCGCGCAAAAGGCATCGGCGCCGCTAGGCGCATTCCCTTGCGTCGGCGCAAATCACCGTGCACACACATGGCAAGCTGATTTGCACGCGTGCAAATGGGTCGCCGCAATCTGAAGGGCGGTCTTTTGCACCGACGCAACACCATCGCGCACCCGTGGCGCCACCGTGTCGCGCGCGTGCAAATCAGGCTGCGCGACGTGTGCGAGGTCCTTTGCGCCGGTGCAAATGTGTTGCCGCAAGCGGTCGAGGTCGATTTGCGTCGACGCGAGCATGATGTCGCAAAGGGTCCACTCGAGTGTCCACGATTGCCCGACGCGGAGGGAGGCTGGGCCATGGCGAGCGAATTGGGGACATCCTCTCAGACTTCGCTTGCGAGATTGAGGAAGTCGTGGAAATCCGCCTGGTAAAACGTTGTCAGTTACGAGTCCGTGGCTCATCACGCGTCCACCAGGACGGAGAATGCGCAGCACTTCGGTCAAAAGTCGGCGTACACGGATGTTGTTCTGGACCATCAATTCTACCGTATGCAGGCAGCCCGCGTCTACAGAATGAACCAGACGGCCTGCGGACCTGGTCCGCCAATTCCCTTGACGCCCGCCTGTTCGTCTTGGCCCATGCCGAACGCTTGCAGCCTCGAGTGAGCGAACCGTGGACCCATTGTTCGCAGATGCAGTACAACCAACTTCCACACCAATGACCTATCGCGGCCGATTCGCACCTTCACCCACGGGCGACCTGCATCTCGGCAGTGCCGTCGCCGCCGTGTTTTGTGCAGCCGCCGCGCTCGCCGCGCGCGGAACGCTCGTCCTGCGCGTGGAAGACATCGACACGCCACGCGTCATCCCAGGGCAAGCTGCGCGCATCAACGAAGACCTCGATTGGCTCGGCATTCGTTTTCAAGAAGGCCCGGACATCGGCGGCGCCGCGGGACCGTACGTGCAGTCGCAACGACAAGCGCTGTACGAAGCGGCCATCGACGAGCTTGCAAAACAAGGCTTCGTATACCTGTGCGATTGCTCGAGGGCCGAAATCGCCCGCGTCGCGAGCGCTCCGCACGCCGGCGACGAAGGACCGCGATATCCCGGAACGTGCAGACCATTCGGCATGCGTCCGCGCGCATTCAAGCGGCCGCCCGCGGTGCGCATCGCGGTGCCGCACGACGCGCGCTCGATCGTCACGACAAACGATCTCGTGCTTGGCTCGCGTACGGACGATGTCGCTGATGTAACGGGCGACTTCGTCTTGCGGCGCGGTGATGGCATCTTCGCGTACCAGCTCGCCGTGGTCGTCGACGACTTGGCCATGGGCATCACGGACGTCGTGCGAGGCGCAGACTTGGCCGGCTCGTCGGCGCCAAGTGCTCCTTGCGCGGCTGCTCGGGGGCGAGCCGCCGGCGTTTGCGCATGTGCCGCTGCTCGTTGCGGACGACGGCCGCAGGCTTGCCAAGCGCGATGGCGGCATGACGATTCGCGAGCAACGCGCGTTTGGGCGTGATCCACGCGAGCTGGTGCGCACCATCGCGCGCGCGTACGGGCATGACATCGCGGGCAGCGCCGAGCCGCTCGAAGCGCTGGCCGAAGCGCTCGAGTGGTCGAAGTTGCCGATGCAGAACTCCACACGAGCAGCGTCTGCGAGTCATCAAGGCGCCGACTGTCTGCGCGCGGCGCGCACCGGACAAACCTTGACGATGGTCCGTTCGAACGGGCTCGACAGCCGGTGTGAGCACGACGAATCGAGATGCGCCAACGGCACTCGCTCGCTGCCGAGAAGTGGGCGCCCAATGACGAGACCCCCTTTTGGTATGGTGAGTGCGCAGCCGGGTGTGACGATCATTCCGCGACAGTTCGCGGTAAGAACGGCTGTGAGTGGGGATGCGGGAAGACAGGGGACGCGCAGGACAGGGCTAGAAGGGACGAACGCCGAACAAGGCGGTTTGTCCTAAGCGCTTAACGCGCTCGCCCTCGCGACGCATGAGTGCGCCTACAGGTCAACAAAAATCGTCAGAAGCGTATGTATTTAGGTCGCGTCGAGGAACTGGAATGCCAAGCTGTGAGTGAGGATACGGGAAGACAGGGAACGTACAGGGAGGGCTGGAGGGGACGAACGCCGAAAAGGTGGCTTGCTTTTCTTGCGCGCACGGCTCCCTCGCGAGGGTGTGATTGGCGGGTTGTGTTCCCTAGCCGCTCCTTCGGCAAACAGAAGGCTCCGTGACTGATGCCAGCGAGCTTTGGTGGCATCGCTCTGGAGTGGAGACCGCGAACAAGCTACCATCGCACCACGAGAATGAACGTGTTGACTGCCCCAACCCCCGACACGTGCAACCCCGTCGGCTCGACTGCCCGCGCTGTGGACAGTCCGCTCCGTTGCGACCCACCGCCTGCGCCTCTCAACAGCGCCAAGGTTTCAGGATGTCGATTTTGCGGAATCGCCGCCAGTAGGGCCAACTTCGACCGCATCATCTTACGGACTCCACATTTTTTGGTTGTACCCTCAAAGGGCGGTTTCTTGCCGGGCTGGATCTTAATCGTCCCCATCCATCACGTGCTGAGCTTTGCGCAGCTGGATCGCTCGCTCAACGCAGAGCTGGACGCGTTGACTGCAGCAGCTACGAGACTCCTCGAGGCTAGATTCGTCACTCCCACGGCGTTCGAGCACGGACCATCGAGCGTGGGAACCACTCTCGGATGCGGCATTGATCACGCGCACCTCCACCTCGTGCCGCTCCCCAAGGGAACGAACATGACCAGGTTGGCCGAGGCAGCTCTAGGGGAGCGGTTTGGCACTGATCCACCTAGTGCCACCAAGGGATATCTTAGGATCCGCGAAGCTGGCAGCGACGCGTGGCTCAGCTTGGAACCGCGTGTTGCCCCTCCGCGGCAGTTCTTTCGGCAGATCATCTGGGAAGCAAGCGGCCGACCATCTGAGTCCTACGACTATGATGAAGCACCTTGTGATTCTCAGGTGCAAGCTACCCTCACGGCTCTGGTGGGTCAGTGACCGAGAATCGCAAGCACAGTGGGGAGCCAGGTGAAAAGCGCCTCGACGCAGACTCGAAGCGCGATGACGCGGCGCCAGAGGCCCAAGCCCCGGCTGTCGACGCGTTGGAGGTCGTCCAACAGTCGGCGGAGCAAGCGTCGCCCAAGGGTCGGGAGGCCGAGGTCAAAGCGCCAGACGCGTTTGCGCCAGCCAATCCGACCGATAACCGCGAACTCTACGACTTCAAGTCGCGTTGGCACACCGATGCTCGCAAGGCCCAGCGCACGGAGGGGATTTATCTCGCGGTTCTCGCGATATTCGGTATCGTCGGTTTTACGTTACTCCATCATCCGCCGTTCGTCGAGGAATTCCAGATTGGTAAGTCAATACCCCTTGTGTTCTTTTCGGGTCTATTGGGTGGAATCACCTTCGACGTAAAGTGGTGGTACCACAGCATTGCCAAAGGCATCTGGAATCAAGATCGGCGCGCATGGCGACTCGCGGTTCCGTGGCAGGCCGCCGTTGTCGCGATGTTTGTACACCTCCTTTTCAAATCCGATCTTCTGGGGATTCTCAATCCGACGGCGCTCGACAAACCGAACAATGTGCTGGCGTTCGGGTTTCTGGTCGGTTACTTCAGTGACTCGGCAATCGCGAAGCTCGCCGAAATTGCTGAATCACTCTTCGGCACAGCAAGGGGCGGGCGTAACAATCGTCGCGATTGAGCGCGTCGTATGAACGTATCTCTGCGAGCGGCGGTATTTGAATGGCTCCAACCGACGGGCTGCCGCATCGCGGTGACTGAGCTAGAGCCAACAGATTGTGGAACGAAGGCCCTCGGACTCGCGCAGCTGCCGACTGCTTGGGGCATTCAGTGGACAGTCGTGCCAGTCAGCGCGTGTCGTGTCGCTCAGGCTGAGTCCCGATGGACTGAGGCTGCTGGATGCATCCTCCAGTGGCTGTCCCAAGCAGGAGCGCCCTGCGAACTTGGAATGATCGTGAGATCGTCCGGCCCCAACGAAAGCATGGATATGAGGGGCCAGCTTGAGAGCATCGTGTGTGAATCCGTTCCCGAAAAACTTGCAGAGGCCATGCGCAACGTGGCTTTTCAGGTGCGGGGAGAACCGATGACGCGCCTCGACGTTCCAGCTTGTGCAATCGTCTTACAACCGTTCGCTGCATCCGACTTCTGGGGGCACCTTTCAAACGAGTATCGGCTAGCTCAGCGCAGCGTTGACTTCGTGTACGAGGTGGAAGGCATTGCCAGCCAGCCACCGCGCCCAGCGACGTTTCGTTTGCAGCGTCCCGTAGCGGCTCCGGAAGAACAGGCACTAAGCACTGGCCTGCATTTGAAGGATGGGGCGAGAGGGATCGAGAAAGCGCTCAAGATGGTTGGCGCTTGGTTGGCGGCCCAGAACGTACGGGGGCACATAGAGTGGCTAGTAACACAGAAGCGCCTCATGCTGGTCCAGCTAGATGTCGACCCATTGCCGGCAAAGATAGTTCCGATGTCCGAGGTGACGTTGCCATGCCTTGCGACGGTGCCAGACGTCGCAAGCTTGGGATCGGCTTTCGTACCGATCGCGGGCGGCGCGGATTTTTCTGGTCTCCGCAAGACTCGGTCGCACGCTCTCCTTCAGGCCGCAGGGGCTTTCGTTCCGCCCATTTTTGTCGCCCGCGACGTTGGTGAACGCATCCTGGATCGCCAGAGTGACTTCTGGCGCGAGCTCACATGTCTTCTTTCCACGCCTGCTGTCATCCGCTTCGATGTCCCACTCGCAAGGACGGAGTGGACAAACTTGCCGACCATAGGCCCTTTGTCGTCACCTGACGAGGCTTGGCGCAAGGTCGCAAGTGCAGTTGAATCCGTCAGGGCGCGCGGCATCGAGTTGGGAGAGCTTGCCGTCGTCGTGCATCACTTTATTGCAGCCAGAGGAGCCGCATGGTCGGAGGCAAATCCTTATTCAACGCAGGTGCGCATAGACTCCACTTGGGGCCTCCCTGATGGGCTACAGTCGTTTGTTCACGATTCGGTTATTTACAATGGTGACACGGGAGAGATCGCTCCACACATCCGGTACAAGGACAGGTTCATTGATGTGACCGTAAATGGAGAATGGGTTATACGTAAGGCGCCCCCGAGCATTGCCGGCGAGGAGGCGTGTAAGATTCAGGACGTCAAGGCTATTAGTAACATTTCAATTAATGTCGCGCGTGCTGCAAACCGAACCGTGCGGATCATGTGGTTTCTCGATGTGCTGGCCGGGGGCGGCGGGCAGTCTCCCAGTGCGATGCCTTGGATCGTAGTTGAAGTTGAAGGTCCAGTTGGCGTGCTTGGGCCAGCCTTGCCCGCACAGCCAGTACACACGGCGCAGCGCCGGCAAGCGGAGCTGCACGCGGAGCGCGCGGTAAAAAATCGTCACACGCTTGAAAGATTCCGCAGGACCCCATCAGCAATGGATGTCGGTGGACGCCATGTTCTTTTGCAACCTGATGCGTCGACGGTACGCGACCGTACATTCCTGGCTGAATTCGCCCATGTGGTGCTAGCGCTGCCCCATCACTGGAAGGTTCTGTATGCCGGGAGTATGCTCGCGCATGCTCCCTACCAGCTGCAACAGCTTGGCGTTCCAATCCTTCCGCTCCATTACGAGGTGCGGCCTTCCAGGCGGACGTATATGCGAAAACTTGTCCGTGATGGCATCCCCGCTCGCATTGTCGCAGGCGGAGAACAAGCGGACGTAGTTCAGCTTGATGAAACAGAGTTTCAGCTCGCGCTCAGGCAGAAGTTGGTCGAGGAGGCGCTCGAAGTAGTCTTCTCTGGCGATTGGGACGAACTGCGCGAAGAGCTTGCAGACTTGTTAACCGTTGCTCGTGCGCTTGCGAAAGCCGGCGGAGTGGATGCTTGGGCTGAAGTGGAGAAAGCCTCCGACGACAAGACGGCGAGAAGAGGCGGCTTCGTAGACCGCTTCTTTCTAAGGTCCACCGGCTTCTCTCGGAGCATTGATCCAGTCACGCCGGGCGGGGCCGAGGTGCAACGGCTTAGAAGTGGGGTGGGCATTCGTATTCCCTTGGTTCCCCCACTGCTCCCAGCAAAGAGAGCGAGTTCGATCGAATTTCGACGGCTCGGGATGAACGTGGAGGTAGAATTTCGCGAGCATTACGTTCATGTTCGCTTCGCGAGTAGTCGCGCCGCTATCCGGCAAGAGAGTTTGCAGCTCCCTCTATTTGATCTCGCGGACGACGATGATGGCTGAAGCATGCTGGCTCTTATCGTCAGCGGCTGTCGACGCTCAAACCGGGCGATCCCGCTCCATGAAGCGGGAAGTCATGATTCGCCCGCGCCGGTGATCCGGCGATTTTGGCCTTTCCATGTCAGCCGCATCTTCGATAGGATGCGGCGCATGAAGCGTCATGGAAACATGCGTTGGGTGGTTGCTGCTGTCGTGGCGACGGCTCTTTCGGGCTGCATGTTCGGCGACGAGCCACCGCAAGCACAGCCCATCGTCGGACCCTGGTTCGATGAGAACTGCGTCCCCGCGGAGTGTATGTACGAATGTTGCGACGGGTGGAATTATCACAAAGACCCACTCCTCACACAAGGCGGTCCAGAGTGCGAGAAAGTCAGATTGAAGAATTCTGCGTATGCGGAGTATGTTGCGCTGATGCAGCAGCTCTGGAATAAGTGCTCTGAGGAGTTCCGCGAAACAGAATCTGGGTATTGTTACGTCATCAACCCTCCCGACGCCATCAAAGAGTTTACGGCCGACAATCAGCCCGTGTACTCCGGATTGAATTTCTTGGTCTGCCCGCCGCGGGGACAGTTTACGACCTGCCCCATGGAGGATGTGCTGCTCGTCCCCGCAGAGTGACGTGGGTGCGGGTGATGCATGCGCGCCTCCTTGCAATCGGCACCATTACCCTGGCCCTCGTCTACACGTCGCGTGTCTTCGCGCAGGAGCCGTGTAGGGCACCCGAGCCCTTTCATGGGTACTGGGGTGGTGGAGTCGTCCAGGTGAGGGAACACGTGGCAGGGATTCCGATCGTCGCCACGGCGCGCTTTTCGTACAGACAGATACGATATTCCCCTTGCGCCAATGGGATACCCGTGTTCCCTCCTGGGATCGGCGCAACGACCGTCAGCGTGGGTGTACCTCTCTTCAACAATCGGCGTGGCGGGTGGCTGCTGCAAATGGGCGCTCATGGGCAAGGTTCGCAAAGACCGAGCGAGCCCGCGAGCGGTTTCGTCACCGGCGCGCCTACCACCGCCGGCCACCTCAATCTGTGGGAGACGCCGCTACCGTTGGTCCAGTTTTCGGGAGCGTTGTCGGCGACCTTCATGCCGCAATCTGGAGATGCTCCCCTATCGCTTGCGTATCTGGGCGGCGCGAGAATCTACGCTCTCTATGCGAAGCGCGCGCAGGCGAATCTGGGGTTCATGATTGGTGGCAGCAATGGGGGCGTGAACATCGTCCCCTCGCTTGCGTTCCGGGTCAGCGATCTGGCGATTCTGAGCCACAAGATGGCGATTGCCTTCGAGGCCCGCGCCCCCATCGAGCTCTCTCCGGGCTCGGTAGCCGCGCGGTGGAGGCTTTGGGGCGCCTTGATCGTCGCATTTGACAGGATCGATGAGGGCAAGCGCGACCGCGTGCGTGCAGTGCAAACGCCTTCTCCCTCATTCGACCTCGTTCGTTCCCCGCCCGAAGCTGCACCGCCCGCTCAGACGGCATGGGAAATGACGCTGTGATCGCGTCCGTTCATTCATCGGGCAGCGCCCAAATTCGACGACACTCGCGGCGTGTCCATTGCAGACTCCAAGCCATGTTGTCCTTCTTTAATTTCCAGCTCCATTTCGAAAACATGATCCGCATCTTTTCTTGCTGCGTCAGGTTGTCTTCGTCGATATGTGGTGGATACTCGTCCAGTTCGGCGAACTCGGCGCACTTGGCGACGCTATTGAGAAGGTATTCTCCAATTCCTGGCGGTTCCACGCATGCGTTTCCAAGCACCAAGACGTAGTGCAAGTTATCGTGCTCGCGGATCGTCCCGCAAACATAACCATTCTGCAGCGTTTCTCGCACCCGGCATTCGTGCACTTCCTTTTGCAGCGCCTCGACTTTCGCGGCTACCTCCACACCCGCGTCGTCCAATTCCCCCGGCGTCACCATTACCTTGGGCATCGCTCGAGCTTTCTTGATGGCCTTCAATTCGCGCCGGCACGCAGCAAGCTCGCTCTTCACCTCCGCATCGGGTATCGCCTCTGCGCTTTTCTCCGGCGGCGTCGGTGTGCGCTTGCGTGTCGACCAGCCGAATAGCGCGCCACCACCAAAGCCGAGACCAAGCACGGTCACCGCAATGAGCAAATGCACGACGACGCTAGCGCTCTTGGGGCGTTCGCTCATCGATCCACCTCCTCCCGCATCGGTGCCTTCTTCACTCCCGGAGGAAGCTTTGGAGGTGTCTCCGTGCACGTGTACACGAAATCCTTCAATCGACGAAGCAGCTCTTCTTCCGTGAGCGTTTGATGAACCTTGATCGCCTCCGCTATCAAGCTCGCTTGTTCCTTCGTGAGGTCATCCGTGCGAACGTTGGCCGGCATGTCCGCGAATGCCGCGCAGCGTTCGAAGTCCTCCTCGATGAGATCCGCAGCTCTGGATTTGGGCCCGCACCTCAGACCATCCTTGGGCAACGCCATCAGCGCATCGAATTGACGACCCGCTGCGCTGCACACCTCCGCGCTGACCAATAGCTCGTTTTTCGTGCACCTGCGTAGCTCCGCTTCGAGCTCCTCGACGGTCGCTGGCGTTCGTCCCGCATCTTCGCTCACCGCGTCTGCCGAAAGGGTCGCTCCTGCCTCTGGAAACGCGGCCAATGTTTCGAGCGCGGCCAAGGTTTCCTGGCACGAAGCGAGCTCTTGCCGTTCCTTCTTCACCCAAGGAGCCGACCGAGCTTCCGCGTTCTGCTCCGTCGCCTTCGGTCGTCGCTCCGGAATCGACCTGCCCACCCAAACCCCCGCGCCCACGGCAGGAGCGAACAGAATCGCCGCTGCAATGAGTGGAACACGAAAGCGGGCTCGGCTGGCACCTTCCATCTGCGTCGACGTCATAAGCCCGCGCAGGATTTCGTGCAACTGATTGCATCACATACTTGGGCTCGCTTACTCGTTGGCATACCGTCATGTATGACGGCGTGAACGGCGTGAAGACCGAGATCGAGGTGAACAAAACCGCATAGCGCCCTTGATGGGGGTTCGTCGGCGTCGAGTCACCAAGACGAATCAGCCGACGGCGCTCGCCGAAGCGGACGAAGACGACGACGCCGATACCGAGAGCGAAGAAGACAGCGGCGAAACCAAGAAGGGTTGACGCAAATCCGCGCCGACCTCGTGCGAGGTGGCGCTCGCACCCGCGCAAAAGGCATCGGCACCGCTAGGCGCATTCCTTGCGTCGGCGCAAATCACCGTGCACACACATGGCAAGCTGATTTGCACGCGTGCAAATGGGTCGCCGCAATTCGAAGGGCGGTCTTTTGCACCGACGCAAACACCATCGCGCACCCGTGGCGCCACCGCTCGCGCGCGTGCAAATCAGGCTGCGCGACGTGTGCGAGGTCCTTTGCGCCGGTGCAAATGTGTTGCCGCAAGCGGTCGAGGTCGATTTGCGTCGACGCAAGCATGGTGTCGCAAAGGGTCCACTCGAGTGTCCACGATTGCCCGACGCGGAGGGAGGCTGGGCCATGGCGAGCGAATTGGGGACATCCTCTCAGACTTCGCTTGCGAGATTGAAAGAGCTCCACGCGCTCAAAACTTCGCCTTCAAGTGCCCGCCCACATCCCCCACGGGCGACCTGCATCTTGGCAGTGCCGTCGCCGCCATGTTTTGTGCAGCCGCCGCGCTCGCCGCGCGCGGAGCGCTCGTCCGCAAGGCGCCTGGTCCAACCCGACGGGCTGCGGACGAGGTGCGCCAATTTCCTTTGACGCCCGGCTGCTCGTCTTCGTCGAGCCTAGCCGCGGCTGTGCGAACACGTGTTCAGCCACCGCATCTGCCGACGTATTGTGGTATCGTTGGAGGAGCCATGACATCAGACGACATTCGTGCGTTCGTCAAGCGTGATTGGGCCTTGCTCGAGCGGCTCGAGGAAGACCAACGCGCCGAGAGTTACCGAACATTGGGTTGGCAAGCATCGCGTAAGCTCGCGCTGTCGCTCTACGATCATGCGCTCCAGGTTTCGCCCGGATTTCCGCAAAAGGACGCGCAAGCGGAAGACCTCGACCACCACATTCCTGTCAAACGCCTCATCGACAGGGCCCGTCATGCGATCACCACCCGATAGTGCTCTCGCAGCGCTCGCACCCGTAGTCTATCCCCGATGACTTGATGTAAACACACAACATCGAAATCGTGATTGCCATGGCCTATTCGCCTCGTTTCAGCTATACGGGCTCGATTGTCCAAGCCGCAGAAGAAGTCGGCGCCTACCGAACTGTGGTCTCCGTTCTGCCACTTCCTCTTGCGGTCGAGCGACGTCTCCGGCACGACGCTCGCGTGCGCGTTGCGCATAACAGCACGTGGATTGAAAATCGCACATTGACGCTCGAAGAAGCCGAACACGTCATTGCGGACAAGGCATTGGCAGACCCGACGCGCTCCAAAGCTGGCGCCGCCGAGGAGGTTCGCAACTACTTCCAAGCGCTCGAATATGTCGATCAATGCGCCGGAAGTGTTTGTGACGAGGAATTTATTCGCCGCTTGCACGCGCTCATCATGCGAGGTTCCTCTCCCGGACGGCCTCGAGAACAAAGCGAGTATCGACGGCATACGGTTACAGTGGGCCATTTTGCCTATGTACCGCCCGCTTGGGAGGATGTTCCTAGGCTCATAAGTGACTTGTGCGCGTGGGCTCAAGGTCCGGGTTTGGGATTGCCGCGATGGATCTTTGCAGCAATTCTCGCGTATCAATTCGTGACGATCCACCCGTTTCATGACGGCAACGGGCGCACTTGCCGCGCTTTGGCGACATGGGCGATGCGAGGACCCAACGAGGAACGAGCGGTCGATCCAGTTGGGCTCCTGAATGTGGAAGAATTCTATGTCGCAAATCTCGAGGGATATTATGATGCGCTCCAGATGGGGCTTCACTGGAATTATTATCATTCGAATGAAAAAGGAAGCCGTTCGGATCCGGATCTCTCGCAATGGATCGAATATTTCAGTGAAATGCTAGCCCAGAGTGCACGTCAGGTTCGACAAACCGTCGTCGAGCAATTTCGGGCTGTGAATTCTGACGTACTCGCGGATCCGATTGCCAGCTATCCGCGCACGTTCCGCCGTCTGCTTGTTCGCATTCCCGACCCCTCGATCCCGTTTGGCCCGGGCGAAGTGGCTGCGTGCTTGCATGTTAGCGATCGAACCGCGCGAACATGGTTGAAAAATTGGCATCAGCAAAAGCTCATCCAGCCTGCTGGCACGGCAACCAAACGAGTTCACGTATGGTCGCTCGCTCCCGATGTTGCAGTCCACATCGGCGCCGAACGGCAACAAGGGTGAACAAATAGCGGCAACAGTCAGCGTTGTTGTTGGTGGTTTGAACCACGTGTTCGACGGGATCAGGATGGGATTTCGGCTTGATTTTCACCGCCTCCGTGAGCGGTGTCTGTCCATTTAGCGGCAACGTATCTTGTCCGTAGCGGCAACCAGCCGCGCTGCGGACCTGGTCCGCCAATTCCCTTGACGCCCGCCAGTTCGTCTTGGCCCATGCCGAACGGTCACATCCACGAGTGAGCGAACCGTGGACCCATTGTTCGCAGATGCAGTACAACCAACTTCCACAAAGATGACCTACCGCGGCCGATTCGCACCTTCACCCACGGGCGACCTGCACCTCGGCAGTGCCGTTGCCGCGGTGTTTTGTGCGGCTGCCGCGCTCGCAGCCCGCGGAACGCTCGTCCTGCGCGTGGAAGACATCGACACGCCACGCGTCATCCCAGGGCAAGCCGCACGCATCGCCGAAGACCTCGATTGGCTCGGCATTCGTTTTCAAGAAGGCCCGGACATCGGCGGCGCCGCGGGACCGTACGTGCAGTCGCAACGACAAGCGCTGTACGAAGCGGCCATCGACGAGCTTGCAAAACATGACCTCGTGTACCTGTGCGATTGCTCGAGGGCCGAGATCGCCCGCGTCGCCAGCGCTCCGCACGCCGGCGACGAAGGACCGCGATATTCCGGAACGTGCAGACCCTTCGGCATGCGTCCGCGCGCATTCAAGCGGCCGCCCGCGGTGCGCATCGCGGTGCCGCACGACGCGCGCTCGATCGTCACGACAAACGATCTCGTGCTTGGCTCGCGCACGGACGATGTCGCTGATGTAACGGGCGACTTCGTTTTGCGGCGCGGTGATGGCATCTTCGCGTACCAGCTCGCCGTGGTCGTCGACGACTTGGCCATGGGCATCACGGACGTCGTGCGAGGGGCAGACTTGGCCGGCTCGTCGGCGCGCCAAGTGCTCCTTGCGCGGCTGCTCGGGGGCGAGCCGCCGGCGTTTGCGCATGTGCCGCTGCTCGTTGCGGACGACGGCCGCAGGCTTGCCAAGCGCGATGGCGGCATGACGATTCGCGAACAACGCGCGTTTGGGCGTGATCCACGCGAGCTGGTGCGCACCATCGCGCGCGCGTACGGGCATGACATCGCGGGCAGCGCCGAGCCGCTCGAAGCGCTGGCCGAAGCGCTCGAGTGGTCGAAGTTGCCGATGCAGCCGGTGCGCGTGGGCGCGCTTGGAAGAAGTACGTAAGCAGCAAGCTTCGAGTCGTCGCGTGGGGAATGCGACGTGCATGCGGCGCGATTTCGCGAAACGGTGAATGGATGGAGAGCTCGTCGTCGTGGATAGTGCAACGGGCAAAACACAGATTGTGCGAGCGTTGGAAATTTGACGCAATTTGCAATTGGGATGTCGCACGCATTGCCATTTTAAAAATATTTTTGTCTTGTCCTTTTCGGCGATGTCCCCTATTGCCTAGGTGCACCCAGATTTCTCCTGACATCGAGGCAATCGAGCCGAGCGGCAGCATCGATGCTTCGTTCCGAAGTTTGTAATTTTGGATATGTAAATTGTGCCAAGCGGAGGAGGCTGTTTGTCTTGCAATCCAATGGGCGGGATGATTGAATAGCTCAACGCGCGGATCCGGATGACAGCAGAGTTGGAGTTGATCCAGGTCAATCCAAGGACAAAAAGGTGCTTTCATGGGGCTCATCCAAGACGTCGCCAAGATCGACAGACCGATTCTGGGTAGCGACATTCCGATATTGGTTTTCCGTGTCTTCCGGCACTTTACGGCGGGTTACGTCGAGGAGGTGCTTGGACGCGGTGCGGCGGTCGTTTTTCAGAACGGAGGCAGGGAGCTTGGCAAGGAAGCGGGTCAAATGCTTTACCGGCCGAACACGGACGACTATCTTCGTGAGGTCTTGCAGTTCGTTCGCGATTCGCGCATTGGTATTCTGATTCCTCGCCGATTCGACGACAAACAGCTCGTCATCGATCTCGACGAATGCATTACTTGTGCCGGCATGGCGAGCATCTCGAAGCGCATTTGCCATTTCGAGGTTGGTTTCGTCGCTGGTATCGTGGAGGTTCTGATCAAGAAGCGGCCGAAGGCGTACGAGACGAAGTGCGGCGCCAACGGTGAAGAGACTTGTCAGGTAACGGTCGACTTGGCGTAGCGAGACCCGCAGCTCCACGCTATCCGATGCTCTCGATTGACGATCGAACGATACTCGCAATTGGAGCATCGTGATGGATCGCGCTGTGCACCGTAAGTGGGGATACTCGACTGGTGCATGCGATTCGCGCTCGAACTCGGTTCAAGTCGACTCAATGATGCGATACAGTGCTCCGCATCATGCCGACCCGTCAGCTTGAAAGCATCGTCGCCTCCCTGCCTGTGCACGTCATCCTGATCGCGACGATCGTCGTCGTGAGCTTCATCGGAATGTCTTCCGATTCCGTCAAGCGAGCGCTGATTTTGAACCCTTGGCGCGTACGCCACGACGGCCACGTCCACCGCCTCCTCACGGCTGGATGGTTGCACGGCGACTTTCCGCACCTCGCGTTCAACATGATCACGTTGTACTTTTTCGCGAACGACGTCCTACGCGTGCTCGGGCCGGTGCGCTTTTTGGCACTGTATCTCAGCGCAGTGGTCCTGGGATTCGTTCCGACGACTTTGCGTTACATGAACAAGAAAGAATACAATTCCATCGGCGCGTCCGGTGCAGTTGCCGCCGTGATGTTCAGCGCGATTCTGCTCGTCCCCGGAATCAAGCTTTATTTGATGTTTTTACCCATTCCCGTGCCGGGAATCGTATTCGCGTTGGCATATTTGGGTTATAGCGCTTGGCATTCGCGCAGCGCCCGCGATGGCGTCAATCACGACGCGCACTTTTTCGGTGCCGTGTACGGGGCCATGTTCACGTACGCGTTCGAGCCTGCTCGCGTCGAGCGCACGATCAAGAGCTTTTTTTGAATCCATCTGTGGGTACACGCTGGACTTCGAGTGCCTCAACCAGGGCAGAGAAGTGTCACGGCGATCATGCTTTGGTCCTACTTCACACACCGGCATCCAGCGTTCTGCGAAAAACCCGAAGTGTTCGACCCGGATCGCTGGACGCGCGAGCGAGAGGAGGCTCGTCATGGCCACGCCTACTATTGCAGAGACCACGTCTTTGCGACTCTGCGTCTTTGCCCCTTTGCGTTGAATTCTCTTGTGGTGTCTTGCGCGTAAGTTAGCGCTTATGGCTGCAGGGGGTGGGACAAAAAGCGTGGATGATGACGACGACAGCGGCGGCGGGGTGGTGCAGTGTTCGACCTCGACTCCAAGAGCGCCTTTTGGCTCAGCTACAAGGGCGGGTATGCGCTGGTCCTCTATACGTACAGCGGCGACGCGTACGTGGGTATCGAGGCGCGAGATTCACCGAAGCGTTCCATTGCAGGAGAGTACACGGGCTCGCGTCTCGGCTGGCGTTGTCGTCATGGATTCAGCGTTGCGCGGTGCACAAATCACCACCTGCAAGCGCGAGCTGGCACGTAAAATCAGGCCAATTCTCAATTTGGCCGCGCAACCGGCGCCGCAAAATCCAATATGGTTGAATTGGCTTTTGCATTCCCTCACCCTACATCAATTCGTTCCAGATATTGCATTCGGTCATGCCGCGCGCATGAGCGCACTTCATGTTCTTGGCTGAGCAACGAGTACGGTTACCGTTACGCTATTTACTCGGCGGTGGTAGACCAAGCTGCGCAGCAAAATCGGCAATTCGAAAATCCAAATCCACATCGCACGGAAGTGGCACTTGCCGCACGCGATCGTCTTCGACGACATAAAGGCTATCACCGAGTTGATACGCGTGAACCTTGCCACCCTCGAAGCAAGAGGCGGCAACGCTGCGCGGATTATCATCACGCGAGGCATTACATACTTCGACGCATTGTGCCGAAAGCAGTCCCAAATCCTGCGACGGGGCAATCGCAGGGGGCAAGATGAGTCGCACCATTGTGATACCGCGACAGTAGCGGTATGGTGGCGTGCTCGTGCGCTGCAATTTTCCCATTTCATAAAAAACATGACCTTTGGGAAGTGGCTCGTGAACCAGAGTCGCCCGAACCTTCCGCCGCGTTGCATTCATGTCGCGACAGCGCTCGGATGGGTTGTCATTGAGGTGCGCGTTCTTGAGCGGGATTAAGTTGCGTTTCGGAATTGTTGTCGTGATTGACGCGCACGCATTGGATGGCATCGGCGTCACGAACCACGTATTACTCCCATCCCCACGACCTACTTCTTTGCCATTATCAATAATGACGAGCGTTCGACCTTGTTCGATGCGGTATTCGATGGTCTTCAACTCGCCAGCGATGTCTATGCAAACAAAGCGGTGATATGATGGCTGCGTTTCCTCTGCGGAACAAAGATCCTCTATCGAGTAGGCAGCAGCATATGGTGGCCAAGCCAGCCCAAACGTTATGGTCGTCCAAAGCTTGGCCTGCAGTGCACCATCGCTTGGAACAAGATGCTCGGCAATGAGCGAAGGGCCAGTGAGTATGAGAGGTGGGAGGCTCATATCATGAGTGTATGAGCCAGCAATGCGCACATCGACCAGAACCGGGATGCATTCCGACTCCTGAACCCCTGAGGCGCCATCGCTCCCACTGTTCGCGTTCGCATCTCGCTCGCTCCCACGGTCATCGGCCCTCGACGACGCCACACCGTCGGCGCGTAGCCCCTCTGCCACGTGCACGCTCGTCCCCGCACAACCCACATACGTGTACACGGCACCGAGCGCCGCGGCGATGGGAACGATGGCCGTCGTCACGCCCGCAACGCGACGCCATGGGTTTCGATGCGCCGGCCTGGGCGAACCGGATGCGTCCGGGGTTTGTGAGAATGATCCGGCTCGCTCGCCATGCTCGAAGCGTACGAACATGCTCGCGCGTCGTCAACGCGCGCTGCGTCTTCAGTGGTTTGTCCATTCGGTGTACCGTGGCCGGTTTGAGACGTCGGCCGCGCGCTCCAATGTCACGATCGCGTTCCGTCGCGCCAAACCTTTTTCATTTATGCATCGACGACGAGCGCACACGATTCCCTTCCGCACCTGCCCCGCGCCCGCGTCAGCCACCGACGCGCCCATCCTGCATGCGCTCCACGATTTCCTTTGACGCCCAACTGTTCGTCTTGGCCACGCCCACATGCTCACGTGCGCCCGCGGCGCGCACCATCCGGCGCGCTTGGACGAAGTCCGTAAACAGCAAGCTCGGATCCGTCGCGCGTCGAGTAGCATGTGGTGCACATGCTCGACGCTTCGCCGGACGCCTTCGTCGGTGCGCTTCTCGATGAGCGATATCGCATCGTTCAGCACATCGCGACGGGCGGCGTGGGGCAGTTGTACGTCGCCGAAGACGTGCGCGCACGTGGTCGCGTGAAGCCTTGTTTTGCAGTCAAAGTGCTGCGGCCCGAGCACGTGGAAAACGGCATGCTGCGCGCGCGGTTCGCACGCGAAATCCAAGCGACCACGCGCATTCACGATCCCCACGTGCTCGCGATGCACCACCATGGCGAGCTGCCCGATGGCTTGCCCTACTTCGTGGCCGAGCTCCTCGAGGGCCTCGACCTTGCAGATACGCTCGACTTGTCCAAGTGCCTGGCACCTTTGCGCGCCGTCGGCATCGCCATCGGCATCGCCAAAGGCCTCGCAGCAGCGCATGCCGCAGGCGTCGTGCATCGT
Organism: Polyangiaceae bacterium; assembly: GCA_016715885.1. Lineage (NCBI taxonomy): Bacteria > Pseudomonadati > Myxococcota > Polyangiales > Polyangiaceae > Polyangiaceae bacterium. Next base: position 98,664 of record JADJXL010000017.1, on the reverse strand, counting down.
GACCTCAAACCGGAAAACGTGTTCCTCGTGCATGCCGCGGACGGACGTGAACACGTGAAGCTGCTCGACTTCGGCTTCGCATGGATCGATGACGATCCGGGCGAGGTGTTCTCCGGTCGTCTCACGCTCTCGCAAACGGCCGTGGGCACACCCGAGTACATGTCGCCCGAGCAAGCGTTTGGCGATGTCGGTCGTCCGTCGGCCGACATCTATGCGCTTGGAATCGTGCTCTACGAGATGCTCTCGGGCGCGCCGCCCTTCGAAGGCCCGCGCGATGTCGTGACGCAAAAGCACGTGCGACAAGAGCCTCCGCAGCTCGTGCGAGGGTCGAACGAGCTGGGCGATGTCGTGCACAAGGCGCTCAGCAAGGATTCTTCTAGGCGGTACGTTTCGGCACTGGAAATGGCGGAAGCCTTGCGAACGACCCCCGAAGGGCGAGCGCTTGGCGCACTAATCGCGTAATCCATGAAACACTCGAGCGCTGGACATTTGCCCCCGAGGCCATCCCCTGCTAGACGCGAATGAATCCTCGATGGGCGGCCCAGGCCGGGGAAGAGCCGCATGGAAGCCATGGGTCGAACGGCCCTCTCACCAGTAACGACTACGACTGACTTGTACGAGGCCGATCTCGAGCCGCGATACACCGTGGGCTTTCCTGCGCCTACGCGGCACGACGTGACGTTCGAGCACATCGACATGGATGTGCAGAAGGTCGTCCGAAGGCTCACGCGTCACGGCCACGAAGCGTACCTCGTGGGCGGCTGCGTGCGTGACTTGCTGCTCGGGCGTCAGCCGAAAGATTTCGACGTCGCCACGAGCGCTCGGCCCGAGGAAGTGCGCGACTTGTTCCGCAACTCGCGGATCATCGGTCGGCGATTCCGGCTGGTGCACGTGTTGTTTCAGGGCGGCAAGGTCATCGAAGTCGCGACGTTTCGCCGCAATCCGAAGGACGAAGGGGATGACTCGTCCGAGCTGCTCATACGCAGCGACAACGTGTTCGGTGTGGCGAGCGAAGATGCAATGCGGCGCGACTTCACGATGAACGCGCTCTTCTACGACCTCGAAGCAAGGCAGATCCTCGACTGGTGCGGCGGCATGGAGGACGTCGTCGAGCGGCGTGTCGTGCACACGATCGGCGATCCGGAGACGCGCTTTCGCGAAGATCCGATCCGCATTCTGCGCGCGCTCAAGTTTGCCGGACGACTCGGGTTTGCCATTACGCCCGACGTCTACGATGCGATCGTATTTTGCCGCGAAGCGCTGGCGCTCGCTGCACGTCCGCGCGTGTCCGAAGAGATTCTGCGGCTGCTTCGCGGCGGCCAAGCGCGGCGCACCATTTACCTCGCGTGGGAGACCGGCGTGCTCGATGTGCTGCTGCCCGAGCTGTCGTCGCTGCTGTACGACGAAGGTGCCGAGGATGGTCCGTCGGCGCGTCAGTGGCGCCTGCTCGATTACATCGACAAGCGCACGACGGAAGTTGGGCCGCTCGATGACAGCGTGCTCTGGACGCTCCTCTTGCTCGAACCGATGCAGGAAGCATGTGAAGGAGCGCGTGATCGAGCTACGGCGGTGGCGGATTTCCTCGAGCCTCTCGTCGATCGACTCTCGCTGTCGCGGCGGTATGTCGACAACATTCGTCGCATCGTCGCGGTGATGCCGCGGCTCGTGACGGGGCGTCCTGGTCGCTTCGCGCGCACGGACATGTTCGACGCGGCGGTGGAGGTCACGTACGCGGATCTCGTCGCACGGCGCAAGCCCACGGAGGTGCTGGAGCGGTACCGCAGCTCGTCGCACCGCGGGCAAGCGGCGCCTCGACAGAACGACGCGCCCCCGGCGCCGCGGCGAACGCATCACCGTCGCGGTGGTGGTGGTGGTGGATGAGCGAGCTTGCGTGGAACTTTCGAGCGCTTCGTGTTTCACTGCAAGTCTGACATGTCCGCAGGCTCTTCGTCGATGACGCGTTCACGTCGCCGGTGGCTTCGACCTTCCGGTGCGCTGGCTCCGTTTCTCATGGCGGCGGTGGTGGCGTCGAGCGGCGTGGTCGATGCGCAGAGCTCGATCCTGCACGAGTTTGTCCCGGAAGATGCGGCGGAGGATCTGTCGTTTGCCACGACGACGATCGACGGCAACTTGCATGCGGCAGTGAAGACGCCGAGCGGCATAGCGACGGCGCCTGATCCGCGTCGTCCGCCGGATGCGCGCAGCTTGTATGGCGGCACGACCGTCGACGACAGTCCCGATTCGACGTACGAGCCGGATCGCGACACGCGTCGTCCGAACGTCGAGAATTACGAGGACCCGTTCATTCCTTCGACGACGCCGTTCAAGCGGCTGCGAGCATTCGACACGGTGCTCGACGATTACACGCTCGCGGTGCGTAACAAGTCGTTGAGTGTGGTGCCCGTGGGTGGAGTGATTGGCACGGACGAGGAACCTTTTTATGGTGACTTTTCCGTGGCGCTCGTGCCGAACGAGCCTGTGCGTATTCCGAGCGTCGGCCCGGATGCTCGGCTCTTGCGCATGCATTCGAATCCCGAAACGGATATCAAAGTCTTGCGGGACGGAGCCGACAACTGGTTTGTCAAATCGCCCACTCGGAAAGACATTCGGCTCGTGGTGGAGCTGGCCATATTACGTCGCACGTTTGGCAGTGCATTTGCGGATGTTCGCTGGCAACGCTTGGCGCCGCTCGTACCGCCTCAGCCGGCGACGCATCGCGCGGCATTTCAGCAGGTTGCCAAGGCCATTGATATTTCGACGTCCATGAGTGCGCGTGACGTGGTCGAAAAAATGGTCGATTACTTCCGTTCATTCGAGCCAACGGACGCGCCACTCCGTGAAAATTCCGATATTTACTTGGATTTGGCATTGTCCAAAAAGGGCGTGTGTCGCCATCGTTCCTTTGCGTTTCTCGTGACTGCCTTGAACATTGGCATTCCGGCGAGAATGATCGTCAACGAAGCGCACGCTTGGGTCGAAGTGTACGACGGAACGATTTGGCATCGTATCGATCTTGGAGGCGCTTCGGCGAACCTCGATTCCGCACAGGAAGATCCCAATCGTCCGATGCACAATCCGCCGGACGATCCTTATGCATGGCCGGAAAATCAGGATTCGGGTCAAGAATTGGCGAATCGGTCACGGGCCACTTCGGGTGGTGGAGGGGCTTCGTCGCCGGATGGGACGTCGACCAGCAGCAGCAGCACGGCAGCGCCATCTTCTTCTGCGGCGCCGCCCATGCCACCGCCGGCAGCGTCCTCTGCGGCAATCGATCCGAATGCGACCTCGGCGGACGTGACGATTGGCGCAATGGGCACGGACGTTCGTCGCGGTATGCCCATGAAGCTCGACGGGCAGATCAAGGCGAGTGGCAATCCGTGTCCGCATGTACGCGTGGACGTGCTCTTGCGCAGCGCATCGGCGCCAGCGGGTGTGGCTGTCGGGTCGCTATCGACGAACGAGCAGGGCATTTACGATGGCGCAGTCGTCGTTCCGCGCGAATTGCCGCTCGGCGAATACGAGGTCATCGTGCGGACGCCGGGTGGCGGACGATGTGGACCGGGTGAGACCCAATGACGTTGGGCGCGGATGGCGCGAATTCCATAAAAAAAGAATGTCCCCAAATCGCGGTCGGAGCGGTGGTCATTGACGATTCGTCGGGGGCTTGTCGGCGGATAGTATTGGTTCGTCGAGCGCGTCCGCCGATGGCGGGTCGCTTTTCGCTACCGGGCGGACGGCTCGAATTTGGCGAGCGGATCGAGGCGGCGGTGCAGCGCGAGGTATTCGAGGAGTCGGGGCTCGTCGTGCAAGTGGGGCCGCTCGTCGAGGTCGTGGAAGTGATCGAGCCGCCGTATCATTATGTCATTCTTGATTACGTGTGTCTCCGGACGGGCGGAGAGCTGCGAGCTGGGGATGACGCGAGCGAAGTTGTATTCGTGGTGCCGGGCGAATTGGAGCGTTACGGGGTGACGGAAGCGGTCGTGCGAGTTGCCACGAAGGCATTGACGATGGTGTAAGGGAGGCGGCGCGAGAATGTTGCGGTTCGACGTGGACGCATGCGCGTAGCGTGCATGGTTTTCGGCTTGATTGCAGTGTGGCCGAACGAGTCGACGTGCAAAGGGCGCTGGAATTCCCGTGGGGGCTCTTGGCTGGATGGCCCGCCCATTGCAGTGGGTGGGATTGTGCGAATCTTCGAAGTCGACCCCGGTCGTTGGCGCGTTGAATTCGACAGTGGCCTAGGCCTCGAAGTCGTGCTGCTGTTTAGCCGAACGGTTGCATTTTGGCGATGGGGCGGGGAGCTATTTGCGGAGGTGACGATTGGGGAGGCGTGATTGCGAGAAGTCCAATCTTCCGCTGACCCTACGTTTCCCGTATTAGCCAATCCGTTTTCTCTTCCCGACCCTCGCCCCGAGCATTCCGCCTGCCGCTCCGATCGCGCCCACGATTGCAAGCAATACGATCCACGTGACGATCGTCACGCCTGGGACCGGTGAACCCGCCGCAAGCGCGACGGCGAATGCCGCCGTGACGAAGCCGCTCACCGCTCCTTCGCGCGGTCCGGCTTCTCCACCGAATTTTCCAATGAGAAAACCACCTGCAAACGTCGCCACCAAAAATCCCAATACGTGCAGCGCAACCATCACGACGCCCAGGCCGAGCGTCGATGATTCGGCATTCTGAGCAATCCGAGCGCTCAGTGCCGTAATGGCTGCTGCAATGGGTAGCCATACCAAAAACGTGGCGACGACGCCGATGCCCGACCAATGCCACGGCGGACGCGGTTCGGCTTCGGGTTCGTCCGCGGGCGCTTTGTCTTGCAATATCGGCAGCCGTCGCTTTTTGTCAGGCTCGGTCATGTGATCCCCCGAATACCGTGACAATGCATCAGCTAGGACGCCGCCACCTCGAACGCGCTTCGTCCTGAATGCGCAAAAGGCGCCGCTGCTCCTGAATGAAACTTCCGTATGCTTTGGGAACGCGGGAATCTTTTGCCAATGCATAGAGGACGCGCAATGCGGCTTCCGCGTCGTCCGTCGCGCGGTGTGCATTCACGAGCGATATGCCCAAAAGCGCGGCCATGTCCGAAAGTGCACGGCTGTCTTCGTGTTTGTAAAGTTCCCGGGCAAACGTCAATGGATCGATCCAATCGACCTCGCGGCGCATCGCCGGTGGTGGGTTTTCCGGAAAAACCTGCGCTCGCTCGAGTTCCGCAAGCAAAAATCCGCGATCGAATACGGCGTTGTAGGCCGCCGGAATCGCACCCGCGAGCGATTGCAGAATTTCGTGGGCGATTTCTCCAAAAGCAGGTTTGTCCGCGACGTCTTCGTCCTTGATGCCGTGCACCGATGTCGATTCTGCCGGAATGGGACGGCCTGGATGAATGAGCCAGCTATGCCGCGCCACGACGTCGCCGCATTGGCCAATCACGACGGCAACTTCGACCAATCGATCCGTCGCCGCATTACGTCCCGTCGTTTCGACATCGAGAAATGCAATGGGCTGGTCCACCCACGGCGCGCTGGCATCGAGCTCCGATGCGACACCGACCGCGCGCACCTTGAGCAAATGCGCAATGCCGGGATAATGCTTTCCCGACGGAAAACACCCACAAGGATCGGCAACCTTCATTTCTTCGGCGGCCCCGCAGATGGCGCAGCCGATGCGCTCGAACCGGGCCCCGCAGATGCCGGAACGCTCGGTGCAGGCTCAGCCGATGCGTTGACCACCGGAGCCGGAGGTGCCGCAGGCGTGATGCCCAAGAGCTCGAGGTCGAGCTTGATCCACTTCACGAGGTCCCCGACGGGATCGTCGATCAGTTGCGTTTCGACCTGGCGACCGTTGATGAAGACCGTCGGCGTTCCATCGAGGTTCACGTCGTCAGCGGCGCGCTTGTCCCGCGCGATGCGTGAGACGGTGTCGTCCGAACCCATCTCCGCACGGAATTTGCCGACATCGAGCTTGAGCTGTTTGGCGTATCCCTCGAGATCCGATTGTTCGAGCCTGTCCTGGTTGTCGAAGAGCAAGTGGTGCATTTCCCAAAACTTGCCTTGACGTGCCGCAGCGACGCCTGCTCGAGCGGCGATCTCGCCATGCGGGTGAATGGCCAGCGGATAGTTTTTGTAGACGAGACGAACCTGACCGGGGAAGCGTTTCACGAGGCCGTCGAGGATCGGGTAAAACGCTTTGCACGCGGGACATTCGAAGTCCGCCCACTCGACGATCGTCACGGGCGCATCGGGCGGTCCGAGCTCGGGGGACCCGTCGGTATCGAGCGTGCGAACTTTCTTCGGATCGAACCGCATGTTGTAGGCTTTTTCGCGGTCCTGTTTGCTTCGTCCCGCGCGCACGGCATCGAGCAGGTAGAGCGCCGCGGGCGTACATGCTTTGCACGCACGTTTTTCCGCGATGCACTGCGCGATGTTCACGGGCGTTTCAGGGCACGGAGCAAGCAGCCCTTGGAGCTGATCCGACCACTCGCGTTGCTCGCGCGCCGTCATCGGTCCGAGGTCGACGCCGGGAATGGACACGATCGGAGCTGCGGACGCTGCGGCCGAAGGCGCAGAAGACGCAGGCTTGTCGTTGCCTTGGCTGGACGAACCATCGCAGCCGATTGCCAGGAGCGCTGCAAGGAGGGCAGGCCATCGCAGGTGAACCATCGCGGCGCGAGCTTAGTCGGACCCTTTGCGAGGCGCTAGCCCGGGGTGTAGCGTGTACGCGTGCGGAGCGTCTGCTATCGGTTTTCCGACCCTCAGCAGTTCGAGCATCAGATTACCTCCGTGGGAGATTGCGAGCTCGAGCTCGAGCTGCCACCAGAGGAAGTCATCGAAGACGGCGAGTGGGTGCTGGCGATTTTCGACGTGGGTGCTCGTCACAAGGCATCGTCGGCAGCCGCTCGCGCGATCGTCGATCCCGATGGCGCAAGGCTGGTCTTCGAGCCGCGTGACTACCGGCGCTTGGCCGACTTTGCATCGAGCGTCGTGGAAGGCGATCGCGCCACGTCCCCTCCGCCTCTTCCCACCGCACAAGCAGACGACGAAATCGAAACACCGAGACCGACGTCATGGCCACCGCGTGTAGGGCGTGGAGCTCGAATTTTGGTCGTCGACGACGATCCGGACATTCGCGCCGTCGTTGCAGCGATGCTCGCTGCCGTGGGTCTGGTCGTGACCACCAAAGAGAGCGCCGAAGAAGCGCTCGCTGCGATCCATCAAGAAACGTTCGACCTGCTCGTGCTGGACTGGAACCTGCCCAAAATGACGGGCATCGATCTGTGCCGGGCCATCCGCCGAGACAAACTCATCGCGCTGCCGGTCTTGTTTCTCACGGCAAACGCGTCGTCCCAAGACATGGTCGATGCGTTCGCCTGCGGCGCCGACGACTACATGGTCAAACCGTTTCATGCGCCAGAGCTCGGAGCGCGGATTTTTAGTTTGTTGAGAAGAACGCGGGGTTGAGAGGCGTTTGCCTCACCCCCCAACCCCCTCTCCTCACGCGCCTACGGCGCGGCGGAGAGGGGGAGCCTGCCTCACCCCCTAGCCCCCTCTCCAACTGCGTTGGAGAGGGGGAATGGAGATGCGCACAATCAGATTTGCGAGCGCTCTTCTCCCCCTCTCCCGTGCAGGGAGAGGGGGTCGGGGGGTGAGGCATGTTCCCCCTCTCCCGTGAAGGGAGAGGGGGCTAGGGGGTGAGGCAGTTGCTGCTCAAACGACTTCCGGAACGACCTCGATCACCGCGATCTCCGCGGGCGCGCCCACGCGCATCGGCGGGCCCCAATAACCCGTTCCACGACTCACGTAGATCTGCGTGTCGCCTAGACGATCGAGTCCCGCGACAAACGGTTGTTGCAAACGAACGAGCAGCGTGGCCGGAAAAACCTGGCCCCCATGCGTGTGCCCGCTGATCTGTAGCCCCACGCCAAACTTCGCAGCGTCGATGACTTCCTTCGGCTGATGCGCAAGCAAGATGCACTCGCGGGTCGGATCCCGACCGGCAAGCGCCTTCGCCACATCCACGCCATGGTCCTTGTCGAATTGACTGCCGGTGTGATCATCGACGCCCGCCAGATCGAAACTCGCAGCACCTTCCCCAATCGTCACATGTTCGTTGCGTAAAACCCGCAAGCCAAGCTGCCCAAGGTGCTCGACCCACGACTTGACCCCCGAGTAGTACTCGTGGTTGCCCGTGACGAAGTACACGCCCCGCTTCGATCGCAACTGCGCAAGCGGCGCGACGTGCTCGCGTAGTGCCTCGACCGATCCATCGACGAGATCGCCCGTGATCACCACGATGTCGGCATCGAGCTCGTTCACGCGAGCCACGATGCCTTCGAGCCATTCGCGACCAATCATCGGCCCGATGTGCACGTCCGTGAGCTGCACGATGCGCATCCCCGCGAGTTCCTTCGGCCACTTGCGCAGAGCCACCTTCACTCGCTTGAGCGCCACTTCCCCGAGCGCTTCGGCAACACCTGCACCGGACAAACCCAGCGTGAATACGCCAGCAATGCCCGCAATGATCCGGGACAGAAACGTGCGCCTCGATGCATCGATCGGCTGACCAGAAAGCAGCCGTGACGTCAGGGCTACGGCGAGGCGTGGAACTTCAGCCGCAATCAAGAAGGACGCGAGCAAGCCGGCAAAGCCCATCCAGGTGTACACGACAAACGAGGCGACTGCGCCAAGAGGTCGCGGCAGGATCTGCACGAGAAACATCGCCGATGGCATCGCGATGCCAAAGCCGACGATGATGCGCGTGCCGAGCCGCTTCAGGCGATCGCCGACGCGAGTCGCGCGGAGCAGGCGATGCCAGAGGTAGTAGTGGATGGCTCCGACAAACGTCGTGAAACCGAGCAAAAAGATGACCATGCGGAGCAACGACACGCCCGTACCATCGCACGCACGGCGCGCCGCGCGAGGTGGAAGCGACGCCTTCTCACTACTTCACACAGATACCAATGCCGTCAGGGAAGCCTTCGCTGCCCCCCTGACAAAGCATCGCATCCGGACAGTCACTGCCGCCGACTCGGCAGAGCTTCAGGCACTTGCCGAGGGATATCGAGCACACATGGCCAGCGCTGCACGGGCACGGATCGCCAAGCTTGCCTGGGCCGGGCTGCACGCAACTCGTCGTTCCATCGGCACGCACGAGCGTGCACGTGCGGCCATCGGGACACGTGGTGTCGTCGAGAAGCGTGCAAGGCGTCGCAGGAGTGCAAACCGGTATCTGGATGGGTTTGTCATTCAAACCATCTTCGGCCATGTCGCCAAGCGTGCAGTAGGCACCGGCAGCACACGCTTCGATGTCGCCGCAGCAATACGGCCGACACACGCTGACGTCGGAACCCACGCGTACACATCCGAGTGATGCGGCGCAGTCCGATGCCTTCTCGCAAGGTTCTCCCTCTTGGAACACGCCCGGCGCCAAACATTCGGCAACGGGTCCCATGTCGGTCGGGACGATTGTGCAGGACGTGTCCGGCGGATTGTCGGGGTTCATCGGCAACGAACACGCGATGGACTTGTCCCCGGACATGCACCCACCCCCGCACATGTGCGCATAGGACATCGTGCCCGCTCGATCCTGCTCGGGTGGCGGCAGCTGCACGCCTTCGTTGCCGCCCCCGGCGCCTGTCGTTGCGCCCGCCGAGAAGTCATCGTCTTCGGCTCCCCCAACTCCCGACGCAAGGTCGGCGCTCATCTGCACGCTGCACGCGCCGGCTACGACAGCGCCCACGGCGAGGAGGGAAAAACCGAGCAGCAGATTCGAAAAACGCTTGAAAGAAGCCATATGGATTGCCCCTGGATAAGTGCATGCATTGTACCACCTGGGCGATGGGGCATCACGACGACGGCGCGGCCTAAACGCGCGACGAAAACGGCGATGAGCATTCGCACGAGCGCGCCGAAGGCATGACAACGCTGTCGCGGCGATCGGCGCAGTGGCATGGCCATGTGCACCGCTCCGTTTGGATGAAGGCAAATCGGAGGGGTATGGGCGAGCCTCGGCCCCCCCATCGTAAACAAGCCTCGCGAAGCGGGCGTCTCACGCCCGCGAAGCGAGCGTGCAAATCTTGGCTTGGATTCAGCGCGCCCGGACTCAGCGCGCGTCGACGTCGCGTGTCACGACGTTGCCAGCGGTGTCGTACGCACGGACGACGACGAGGTGTGTCCCAGCGGGCACGATGGACGAGATATCCGCATCGAAAGCTTCGGACGCTTCGTCAAAAATGCGGTCGCTCGGGAAGAGCGGGCGCCATTCATCCGTACCAGCTACCGACACTTCGATTCGGCTGATGGGACCCAAGCCATCGGCAACTTCGCCGCGAAGCCTTCGGCCTTGAATCGAAAGCGTCTTGTACACGGGCGGCGTGTTGTCGACGAGCACCGTGCTGGATTCGAGCACGTGACGCTGCGCGCGGTCCGGTGGATTGGCCAGCTCGTCGCTCGCTTCGACGCGAATGCGATACGTGCCCTCGGGCAAACCCGTCGTGTCCCAATCGAGCTCGGTGCGCGTGATCTTGTCCGTGGGCTTGTGAGCGCTGCGCCACGTGGTTTGTCCTTCGATACGGTAGTACACGCGATACCGCAGCTCGTCCTGATCCGGATTCTCGACCTTCCACGACAGCTTGATGCCAGTCGTCGGTTTCGGCGCTTCTCCGCCCGACGAGGGAATTCCGCTCTTCAAAGCAGGCTTGCTGTTCTTGGCGGTGGCTTCGATGGACGTGACGACGGGGCGAGCGTTGTCCGTGACGAAGTAGAGCGTCAATTCGCGCAGCGTTGCTTTGGGATCGCGGCTCCAGCGGGAACGCACTTGCACGTAACGACCTGGCGGGCTGGTCACGTCGCCGGGTTGACCGAGGCCCGCGGACCAAGCGCTCCATGAGCCGTCGGGCGTTGCCGTGTTGCCGCTTCGCGTGGACAACTCGAGCTGTCCGTCGCCGCGCCACGTGACGCGCCCGAACGATGCGCGCAGGCCCGCGTCGAGCACCTTGCTGGTCCACACGGCATCGCCACCGCCGGTTCCTTTGATCTCGTGAAACACCACAGGATCGGTCGTCGCGATGAAACGCCGTTTGCCCGCGACGACGACGGCACCCACTTGCCTTTCGTCGGTGTCCGCTACGAGGCTCGTCGTGTGCGCATCGTCGACCGTGTAGACGCGTCCTTCGGCACCCGTGCCGACGTAAGGAGCTCCGGTGTCGTCGATGCCGAGCGACACGAAGTGCGTTGTCTTGTCTTCGAGCAGCTCCTCGGCAATGCCGTCTTTGCCAAAGCGGAACAAGCTGCCCTGGCCAGGCTTGCTCGGTTTCGTCGGCTGCGGGGCAGCACCGGGTTTGTTGCGTTTCGGCGGCGCGAGCTGCTCGCCCATCTTGTTTGCCACGACAAACATCGTTCCGTTTTTCGCAAACGCGATGGCTTTGACCTCGTCGCCGTCGAAGTCGTACGCGACGGTGGCTCGACCAGGCGCCGTGATCTTGTAGAGCAGCGCCTTGCCGCTCGATCCGGCATACACCGCTCCGTCATCGGCGATCGCGAGCGACATGATGTGCGGCTCGTCGCTGTCGAAAAAGACCTGCGATTTGCCTTGTTGGTCGACCTTGAAGATTTTGCCTTCGGCGCCGGTGCCCGCGTAGAGCGATCCGCTCTTGGCATCGAACGCGAGGGCCCAGATGTCTTCGCTGTCGGGCAGTTTGGCGAACTCGGTGGCTTGACCGCCCGTGCCGCCTCCCGCGGGCAGCTTGTAGAGTTTGCCCTCGGGGAACGTGCCTGCGATGACGTCGCCGTTCCATGCAACGGCGAGAGCACTCACCGCCATCTGACCGGTCGTCGCGACGAGCGAGGTTTGTCCTGTCGTGCTGACCTTGTAGATCTTGCCGTCGTTGCCGGTGCCGAGCAGCACGGAGCCATCGGCGAGCACGACGCTGCTCCAGATGCTCGTGGCATCGGTGATGGGCAGGGTTCCAAGGGTAAAACCCGCGCGCACGGTGCCGCTCGAGTCGACGCTGACGCCGGTGAGGTCGCCGCCTTTGAGGTCGTCGAGTTTTTCGAGCTGGAAGGTGCGCGTACCGACGGCCGATGCGGTCGATGCGGGGACGATGGCTGCGGCGAGAATGATGACGCCGATGCCAAGACGCGAGAGCTTTCGAGAAGAGAGGGGTGTCATGCAGGAGGCCTTTTGACGGTCGATGTTCTTGGTTTGCATGGCGCGGGATCAGCGCAGGACGGGACGAACCTTGATGCGAACGGTGTCGCGACCGCTCAGGAAACGACCGAGCGGAACGGCAGTACTCGATTGAGCCACGAACATTTCGGGCCCGTTGGAGTCGTTCGTAGAGCGCAGCGTGTCGATGGCGCCCGCAGGCAGCCTCGAAGCCACCTTGCCGCGATACGCAGCGCCGTTCTCACGCAGCTTGAACGAAGCGACGATGGATTCGGGATCGTGCGTTTGGTTGGGCAAGTTGGCGATGAGCTGAGCGAGCGATTCGGGTGCAGGCAGCGGCCGTTCGACTTCGTACCCAGGCGCGAGCTCGATGTCGACATCCCGTCCCGCCATCTCCGCAGGCACCGGAACTTCGATGATCTTCGTTTCGATCGGGCCCTTGAAGCGCTGCAGCTCGAGCTGGATCCGAACGGGCGCACCGGCATCGACTTCGGGATCGAGCGCTTTGGCACCGCGAAGGCCAAATACTTCACGCTCGGAAGAAACTTTGATCTCCGTGTCGATGCGCTCGATCGTGACGGGTTCCCAAGGATTGCTGAGCAGCGATCCGAGTGATCGCACGAGGCGGCTGCGGATGAAGTCGTCGGCGCTGATGGGGCTTCCTGCGCCGGCGCCGAAGTCGTTCAGCGTGATCGTGCCGTACTTGGCGAGCTTCACTTTGCTCGTCGAACGGAACGTCGAATCCTCACGTTCGGATGCCGTGACTTCGGCTGCACCGCCGATCGCGATGGCCGTGTAGATCGGACCCAGGAACTGATCCGCCGACACCTCCATGTTCCAATCGGTTTTGGGAGCACCCGGAGCGCCGTCGATCTTCACGTGAACCGGGATGACGGGCGCCGTCGCGTTGGAGTCGACCACGATGGAGGCTTGGCGATCGTTGACGAGCGCTCCGAGAGGACGAACGGCTTCGCCGAGTTTGTAGCTGCGGCTCGTGAGCGCCATGATCCAATGAACGCGTGCAATGGCCGTGGGCAGTGATTCGAGGCCGCCGCCGAGCATCGGATGGCCGAACGCGACGAGTTTGTCGCCGGCGACCTTCGTCACGGTGCCGATGGCTGCCGCCGACACATCACCTCGAACGAGCTGCACCATGATGCCGCCACCATCGACGTACTTGGTGGGCGCGTCGGGAGCAGGTTTCGCAGCACCACCGCCGCCTGCCTGAATGGGTTCGAGACCGAGCGGTGCCAGGTACTTCTGAGCGATCTGCATGCCGATGTTCGTCATGCCGCCCATGAGCACGGGCGTCGTGGCTTTGCCGATGCCCATGTCTCGCGGTGGCGCTGACGACGAGATGCGTGACGCGATCTGCGATGCATGTTGAGCGAGATCGTACGATTCCGGAGCACCGACGAATGCGCGCGCGCTTCTCTCCCGTTTTTCTCCGCTAGGCACATCGAAGGAGGCCAGCGGATTGCCGCCTCTCGGCGCAACGCCCTTGGGCATGGGGCGCGCCAGATCTTCGAGCATGTACTTGATGGGCGTGACGAGCGCGATGGGCTCCTTGGCAAACGAAGGGCCGTACGAGTACGCGCCGATCATCTTGCCGTTCACGAAGATCGGGCTGCCGCTCATGCCTGCGACGAGGTGCGCTGCATCGAGCCGCGGGTGGTTGGGTGTCCTGATCAGGAACAGGTCTTGGTTGGGAAAAACATTCTTGATGGTCGAAATGATTTCGACATCGAAGCGTTCGGGCGTCGTTCCGGAAAAAACCGTCAGACCGTAACCCTTCATGCCCGGTTTGACCTCGGATGCGGCCAAAATGTCGGGCGGATCGGCGACGGCGTGGGCTGCGCCGACGCCTACGAGCAAGCTCGCGAGCAGTCCCAGTGCGATGCCCGTGGGCACGACTCGGGAGCCGGGGAGGTGATCGAGGAAGGACGTTCGACGGGTAAAACGAGGCGCGTTGGCGTGTGCGCCGTTTGCATGAGTGCTTTGCGTCACGCGCAGAGCTTAGCGTGAAATTTGGGCTGGGACAGAGCCGCCGCGAAAGTCGGATCGTGAGATCGTAGGAGTGTTCGTGCGGCAGCGCGCTGTTCTACCGAAGTGGGAGCATGCCAGCACGTGGCGCGCTACGCTCGCGAGGGTGTCCGGCAAGGACCTGGTCATCGCTGCGCTCTTGATTTTTGGATTTGCTGCCTTCGTGACGACGCATGTCTGGCTAGCAGGCAAGCTGATCGTGCGGAAGAAGCCGCGAATCCGGGGCGTCCTCGCGCTCATCGTCCCTCCGCTTGCGCCGATTTGGGGGTATCGCGAAGGGTTTCGTCGCGGCGCGATGCTGTGGGTCGTGACGCTGGGCGCGTACGTGGGCGCGAGGATCGCTGCGGCGTTGGTGTGAAACCTCGGTCGAAGCGTGAACCTTTCCGGCACTCGCGGGACCCCGCTCCGCACTCGCCCGCTTCGCGGGCTCAAACAGCGGGGTCCCCCCCGCAAGCGCCGGAAAGATTCACGCTTCTCCCTTCATCCACTGAGTGAAGCCCTTATCTCGAAAGCGTTTCGGGCGCTTCCTTCACGTGCTTCTCCCACACGAGCTGCGCGGCACCCTCGGCGACCCAGCGATCGCGGATTTGTTTTGCAAGCGTAGGATGGTTCGTCGCGACAACTGCGAAACCTTGGACGAGACACGTGCCAGGAAACGATTGATAGGCCGCAACGGCTCCGTGGTAGTCGTTACGCCCAAGGATGCTGTCGAGGCGTCCCGTGAGTAGCTCGACCACGATCGGGCGAACCTCCGCGCCGACGGACTGCGACGTGCGAAGACGCTCGCGTGCGCTGACTTGGATGCCGTTCGCGTCGGCGATGGGCGTGGCGTAGTCGAGGAACTTGGCGAGACACGCTTCGGGATCGTTCGCGCCTTCCATCGGCGTGTACCAAATGGTGGCTACCGCGTGGTGGCTCTTGCCGTACCGAAACGACGCGCGCGTGGGATTGGCGATGATGCGCGTGCGCTGCCAGTTCTTCCAATCCACGAGCGGGACGTGCAGCGAGTTCCAATAATCTCGGCGAAAGCCCCAGGGCTGTTTGGCGAGGCGTTCGAGCGCCGCATATTCGGGGTCGTTCGCATCGCCCCCAGGGTTTGCCGCCGTGATGGTCTTCGGCGTGGGCGGCGCGCCGGGAGGCTGCGAGGGCGGGGCGGGTTTGGCGCAAGCTGCGGCGACAAACACGACGGAGACGAGTAGCAGGCAACGCGAGAACAACATGCCGAGGCTCCTCGAAAAGTTCGAGTAAGAATGATAGCCGGCACTGGGGCTTGGGGCGAAGGACGCCGAAGGCGATCCGTAGCCCCAAATGGTTGAGCTGAGACGAGACGCGCGCGCTTACAATGCAACTTCGCGCATCGAGATTCTGTTCTTGTCGAATACGCCGAGACCCAGCTCACCAGCGATGCGGATATACGAAGGATCGCGGCCAGCATCTTTCAACGTGGGCAGGTTGTTGTCCTTGCGCCACTGCTCGACGACGCCCCAACCAATCACATCCATCGCCACGGGATCCGTCGTTGCATAAACCGCTTCGTGCGAGACGCGACGCTTGGCAACTTTGTCGAGCGGCCCGCCTTCGTAGATGACCTTGAAGCCATCCACGATGTGAAGTCGAACGCGGCTACGCACGATGTCCTGCGCGTAAAGCTCGGCGATCTGAGGGCTCGCAGTGTGCTGATGAAACGCGTGCGGATTGACGGTCGCGCCGTGCGTGATGTTCTTCAAGCAGCCGGTGTAACCACAAATCGAGTGGTCCTTGATGAGCGACAAGTTGATGACTGCCGTCGCTTCGGTCATCACTCGGACAAACTTCGTCGGGATGCCCATCACGCTGATCTCGGGCATCGTGGCGTCCTTGTTTTCATGCACGTTCGCCGTGATGCCCTGGGGCACGGCGGGGTCGAATCCCTTGTCGCGATCCCAAATGCGCGTGCCTTCGAGGAACTTCGGATACTGCTCGCAAATGACGATGTTTTGCGCGGGCACGCCAGCGGCCATGACGCCGCGCACGACCTCCAAAATGAGCTCGCGGTTCGTCGCCATCGTGGCGCCCTTCTGACCCGCGATGCCGTTTGCCTTGATGGCAACCTTGTCGTCTTTGTGGACAAACCGCGCAAACGCCGCGCCGATGTCCGCCTTGCCGGTCAACTCCGACATCGCACGCTCGAGCATCACCTTCGTAGCGGCTTCCGTGGGCCAAAGTCCGTTCGGCTGAAGCGTGTTCGACTTGGTGATCTTCACGATCTTGCCCGGGACCGACATCGGCAAAAAGCCTTGCGGAGGTCGCGCTGCGAGGCCGGTGCCCGCGGCTTCGGCCGACGTCGAACCGATGAGCGTTGCGGTGGCAAGTGACGCTCCGAGAAACGTTCGGCGAGACAACCCGTTCGCAGAAGCGGTCGAGTCGGTGGCGAAAGAGGATGGAGAAAAGTGACGGTGCGGCATGGGCGTGCTCGGGACGGTCATCGTAGCGCGGAAGGTCACGCTCGGCTGGCGGAGATCTGGCGGCCGCCACCCTTCGCCATGGCGGCCGCCACCCTTGGCCAAATGCAAGCACCTTGATTCTTCGAATGAAACGAGCTGGCACGCTCTTCGCTGAAGCCTTCGTCCACAAGGAGGCTCACATGGAGTCGTCATCGAAACTGAAGCTGGGCGCGAGTGAACTGTTCCAACGAATCACGGCGCGAATTCGCGCATCGGCTTGGACGCCGCTCGTGGCGAAGGTCGCCGTCGGAATGCTCGGGTTCTTCGCACTGGCCTTCGTAGGATCGGGTGCCGCGGCGGATCTCTTGCCGAATCGTATGGGCACATACCTTGGACCTCCAACGGTTCCAAGCGCAGCGATGCCCGTAGCATCGGCACATCCTTCGGCCGAGCCTGTAGCGCACGCTCCACCGGGTCCATCCGGACAAACTTTGGCCGCTGCCGATGCGGGTGCACCGGAAGCGGATGCGGGGTCAGCGAACACCGAAGGAGCCGTCACGCCCGATGGGAAGGTGATCTTGAACCTGGCCACCGAAGCGGACTTGCGAAAGCTGCCGGGCATCGGAGCGAAGAAGGCGCAAGCGATTTTGGCTCTTCGCGCGAAGCTCGGGCGGTTCAAGCGGCCGGAAGATTTGCTGCGCGTGAAAGGCATCGGGCGAAAGAAGCTGGCGAAGCTGCGTCCGCGCTTGCTCATCGATCCACCCGACAAACCGTGATGCGCCTTTACCTTCGTGGATGAAAGGGTGGCCCTGCGCGTGCAACACTCAGCTCACTCATGCGCACGACGTACGTTCTCACCGTTCTGTTTGTCTCTGCAAACCTCGTTGCGTGTCAGCAACAAAACGCAGGACCTTCGACGCAAAGCTCGGCCTCGGCCGCTCCGCCGCCCGCGGCTTCATCGGCGCCCCCGGCGCTCGATACGGTGGCCGCGGCGCCCGCGGACCTCGACATCAAAGGTCTGCAAAAGCAGCTTGCGTGTCCGGCCGATCCGAAGAGCGGTCCATGCGCGATCCTTGCAGCGTTTGCTTCGTGCACGCAGTGGAGCGCATCGACGCCGTCGGGTGATGGCCGATGGATTGGCCGTGCGCATCGTGTGGAGGGTGGAAAAACAACGAACGAATTCGCAGTGTTTCGCGCACGTCGCATGCCGGCGAACGAGGTTGGTCCGGGCCAATTGCCGCTCAAGATCGGCATCGACACCATCGCGAAAAGCGAAGGCGCCGCGTGGGAGCAGGCCGAAAAGGCGATCAAGCCGTTTTCCCGTCACGACGTGCCGCCAAAGGGCAACGCGGCCGTGGAGTTCTTGAAGCGCAAAGACAACTGGCCCGAGGGCTTTACGCTGCGGACGGCCGGCGGGCAGGTGTACGTGGTGCTCGAGGGAGGCGCCTTCGTTTGTCAGGGTCAGCATCAACAACTGCTCGTCGTGCATCGAGCGGCCACGCGTGGAGGCAAGGGCGACGGCCTCTACGCGGAGGTTTGGCCATCGTCCTGGTAGCTCGCATGCGTGCGGCGAGCTCGACGGGATGACGCGTCGAGAAATCTGCACCGGCGCGCGCTTGTGCTAAGGACGCCGCCGTGCCTCGCTCACATGCTCGCAGCCCCGCAGATCCTCGTCCCATCGAGATCGCTCCCGACTTTCACCGCAATGCCGAAGGGTCGGTGCTTTATCGCGCCGGCGGTACCGTCGTGCTTTGCACGGCATCCATCGATCCCACCGTTCCGACGTGGATGGTTGGTCGCGGCAAAGGATGGCTCACGGCCGACTATCAGATGCATCCGCGTGCCAGCCGCGCGCGTCGTGAAGCGCGTGAAGGACGCGGCAAGGCGCTGAGCGGTCGGACGCAAGAGATCCAGCGTCTCATCGGACGAGCGCTTCGAAGCGCCATCGACCTGGATTCATTGGGTGAACGAACGATCGTCATCGATTGCGATGTGCTCGAAGCCGACGGAGGTACGAGAACCGCGTCGGTGACCGGCAGTTTCGTCGCCGTTGCGCTTGCGCTTTCGCGGCTTGCGGCGTCGGGGCAGCTCGGAGCGCCCGTCCTGCGTGATCAAGTCGCGGCGATCAGCGTGGGGCACGTGGGCGACGAGCTGCTCTTGGATCTCGACTACTCGGAGGACAGCCAAGCGCGTGTCGATCTGAACGTCGTGGCGACGGCACGAGGCGCGCTCGTCGAAGTGCAAGCGACGGCCGAAGGTGAAGCGGTGGATCGGCGCGACATCGATCGCATGATCGACCTGGGTTTGTCCGGGATTACGCGCCTCGTTGGGGTGCAGCGACAAACCTTGGCGGCGGCTGGCGTCGAATTGTCAAAGTTGTTTCAAGAAGGTCGGTGGACGGCGACATGAACATGGGGCTGCCGCTCTCGGTTCTTCTGGCCACGACAAACCGCGGCAAAATCGCGGAGCTCACGGCGCTTCTTGCGGATCTGCCGCTCGAGCTTTTCCCGCTGTCGAAGGTGCTGCCCGACTTTCCGCCGATCATCGAGGATGGTGCGACCTTCGAAGAGAACGCGCTCATCAAGGCACGCGCAGCGTGCGATGCAGCGATGATGGTGACGATCGCCGAGGACGCGGGTCTCGAAGTGGATGCGCTCGGAGGGCGGCCCGGCGTGCGGTCGGCGCGGTTTGCGAAGGAAGGCGCGACGGACGCGGAGAACAACGCGGAGCTGCTCGCGTCGCTTGCGGAGGTCGAGGACGATCAACGCACGGCGCGGTTTCGTTGCGTGATCGTGCTGCGCGATCCGTGGAACGAACACAGGCCCGAGATTTTGGCCGAGGGTCGGTGTGAAGGCGCGATCGCTCGGCAAGCGCGCGGCACGGGTGGATTCGGGTACGACCCGCTTTTCATCGTGGCCGGGGACGGTCGCACGATGGCCGAGCTGCCCGAGGAAGAGAAAAACAAGAAGAGTCACCGAGCTCGTGCGGTGCAGGCACTTCGCCCGGCGCTCGAAGCCTTGATCGATGCGCGCCTGTCTTCTATGGCGCACGTCGTGGGAGCCAAGTGACGCGCGAAGGCAAAGACGCGGCGGATCGCGGTCGTCGTCGCAAGGTCGACGATTGGCGTGGTGTCGGCAGTTTCGGCACGATCGGCCTCGAGATCGTGTTGAGCATCGCGTTCGGTTTTTTCGGTGGTCGATGGCTCGACGAGAAACTTGGTACGGCGCCGTATCTTGCGGGGATTGGGTTTGTCTTTGGCCTGGCTGCGGCGATCAAAGCCGTGATGCGTGCGCATGCGCAGATGCAGCGGGAAGCCGCGCGGGAAGAGCGTGAGCAAGGTAATCCGCGGCCGATTTACGACGCGCGGGACGATGAACGAAAAGACGACGACATCGTGAAGGACGACGTTCGCGATTCGAAAAGCGAAGGCGATGGCGCCGACGCGGATGGCAAGAAGGTGGATCGATGAGCGCACCGGCATCGTCCAAGAGCACCTGGCTGGATGAAGGCATTCGTGCAGCGATGATTTCCGTCACCGCATCGGCGCTCGTGCTTGCTGCGGGAGCGTTCGTCGCGTTCGACGTTCGTACGGCGGGCGGCGTCGCGGTTGGCGGAGCGTTTGCGCTGGCCAACCTGTGGGCGTTTGCGCGCATTGGCGAAGCGTTTTTGTCGCGGCGGGGCAAAGCGGCGCCGTGGACTGCCTTTGCCATGTTGAAACTTGCGGGCCTTTTTGGCGGCGTGTGGCTCATCCTGCGCACTGGAATCGCCTCGCCGCTTTCCCTATTGGTGGGCTACGGAGCGCTTCCCATCGGGATCACGCTGGGAACGATGTTTGGCCCGAAGCCTCCGGATGAGGTAACCGAGTCCGATTCGAGCCTGTCGGATGGTGACTCGAACGAACGCAGATCTTTCGCAGATGACTCTCGCGAAGATGTGCTAAAGGCGAGTCCCCCGGGGCCGGAAGAACCCCCACCGAGTAAGAGTTGACAAGCGTTTTGTTCGGTGAGGCCAAGGGGTTTGGGGCGAAGGGCGCCGAAGGCAACCTCAAGCCCCAAGTGTTCAACGAGGGATAATCAACATGCCCGAGCACACGAGTTTTCTGACTTTCCTCGTCGCGCATCTGCCCGGTCTTCGTGAGAACGCGAAGAACCTCGGTCACACCTTCATCGGCAATCAGCCGGTGGGCTATCGAGGGCTCGAGCCGATCTTCTCGAGCATGCTCGTCATCCTCGTGTTCATCGGTTTGTCGCTCGCGGTGCGCAACCAATGGCGGCGCGTCGACGAGTCGGTCGTACCGGACGAACGGCTCAGCTTGCGGACGTTCTTCGAGGCGTTTTTTGGCTACTTCTACGGAATGGCCGAAGACGTCATGGGAGCGGCGAATGCGAAGCGATACTTCCCGCTCATCGGCGGGTCGGCTGCATTCATCTTCTTCTCGAACGTTTCGGGTTTGATTCCGGGATTCCCCGCCCCTACGTCGAGTTTGAACGTGACGATCGGCTGTGCGCTGCTCGTGTTCATCGCGTTCAACTACTACGGCATCAAGGAGAACGGCTGGAGCTACATCGCGCACATGGCGGGGCCCAAGTGGTACTTGGCGCCGCTCATTTTCCCGATTGAGCTCATCTCGACGTGCGTCCGTCCGATCACGTTGAGTGTTCGTCTGATGGTGAACATCGCGGCGGATCATCTCATCGCGTCGGTATTTGCCGGCATGATTGCGATCCTCTTGCCGCTGCCCGTGATGTTTCTCGGGCTCATCGTGATCGTCGTTCAAACGTTGGTGTTTTGCCTGCTCAGCAGCATCTACATCGGTCTCGCGACCGAGCATGCCGAGCAGCACTAAAAGGGACACTTGGCGCAAAAGTCGCTGGTCAAGTGGCCAAAATCGGATTAGAGGGGGGCGCGCTCGTAAAGCCGCCCCGGCCCACGAGGGGGACAAACCCGTCAACGAGTTCCCCACGCCCCATGGGCCAAACGATTTTTCACACGCAGCATGAGCCCCCGTCGGGGCGTGTGGCCTGAAAGGAGCAAGTCCGGATGTCTCTCAAGAGCAAGCTTTCCCTGTCTGCCGTGGTCGCTACTGCGATGGTCCTCCTTCCCGCTGTGGCGTTCGCGCAGGAAAGCGCATCCAACAAGTTCGATACGTTCGGCTGGATCAGCATGGGTGCCGGTATCGCCATCGGCATCGCAGTCCTCGGTGGTGCCCTCGGTCAAGGCCGCGCTGCTGCCGCGGCACTCGAAGGCATCTCGCGCAATCCCGGCGCGGCTGCACGTATCCAGACGCCGATGATTCTCGGCCTGGCCCTGATCGAGTCGCTCGTTCTCTTCGCCCTGATCATCGCGTACTTGCTCCAGAACCGCCTTCCGGCCACGTTCTGAGCCGAGGGTATTCCGCAGGCTGCTGCGCGTTGCGAAGCTAGGGAGGATGGCGGAAGCGTACGTGTCGTACGCGGAGCACGTCCGCCCAGCGATTCGCAACGCTCGCAATGCCTGCGAAACACCCTCGAGAAAGCACGCCTTCCTCTCTGCAAAGGAGAGTGAGGCGTGCATCCGTTTGCTTTGATTCCCAACTATCGATTGCGGCGAATCATGTCGGCCGCAACGTGGGCGATCATCGTCAAAAATCCGAACACCAGAAGCACGTAACCAAGTGTCGCCTGCTGTCCGGACGCAACTAGCCCAGCCCCCGCCAATACGAACGTCGCCACGACGAGCCCCGAAAAGACGCGCCGGCCAAGCCGATCCACCGTGCTCGGTAACGCCGGGTTCGTCGTCTGCATCGTGAGCCTGCCCAATCGCAAGTCGTCCAGGATCTCGCGTACCTGCTGCGGCAAGTCGTAGGCTGCCCCGGACAAACGCTCGAGCCCCCGCCACGCCTCCATCCCCATGCGCTCGGGCGAATAACGCTTGCGAAGGAGATCCAAAAAGTACGGTCGCGCAACACCGAGCACGTCGAGATCCGGGTCGATCTCTTTGCCGACACCTTCGATCGTCATGATCGCTTTGCCCACGAGCAAAAAGTCCGCCGGTATTTCGATCCCGTACTTGTTCGCGCCTCGCACCAAGTCGCTGATCAACGCCGCAACGTCGATTTCCTTGAGCGGTCGGCCAATGTACTTCTCCGCCAGAAGACTCACCTCCGCACGGTACGCACGCATGTCGACTTTTTTCGTTGGTGTACCAATCAGATACAGCGCATCGGCGACGGCGAGATGATCCTGTCGAACGGCTGCGATCATCAGATCGAGCGTCTTGTCGCGCATGTCCGGAGACAAACGCCCGACCATGCCGAGATCGATGAGGCCAATCGTCGGACGGTCTGGATCGCCCGAGATCAGGATGTTTCCCGGATGCGGATCCGCGTGGAAAAACCCATCTTCGAAAATGCTTTTGACGACGATCCCGACGGAAGCTTCTGCGATCGCAGCTCCCTTGTGCCCATGCTCCCGAATGGCCTCGTACACCTTGTGGCCTGGGAGCAATTCGAGCGTGAGCACGGTCTTCGACGATGCTTCTCGATAGACGAGTGGAAACCGTGCGTGCGGATGACCTTCGAAGTTTTTTGCAAAACGGATCGCGTGCTCCGCTTCTTGTCCGAAGTCGAGCTCACTCGTGATCGCGCGATCGAATTGGTCGACCAGCGCGGATGGTTGGTACAGCGACGATTCCGGGATCGTGCGTTCGATGAGCTTGGCGAGCATGTGCAAGAGCTCGAGATCGCTGGCGATCGTGGACCGGATGCCCGGCCTCTGCACTTTGACGACGACGTCTTTCGGCCCTTCGGAATGCTTGAGCACGGCGCGATGCACTTGGCCGATCGATGCTGCGGCAAGTGGTTTGTCGTCAAACGATTCGTAGATCTGATCGATGGGTGCGCCGAGCGATGTTTCGACCGCCACTCGGATCTCCGTCGCGGGGAGGGGAGTGACGCTGTCTTGGAGCTTCTTCAGCTCGACGATCCATTCGGCGGGAAGAACGTCGGGCCTGGTCGACGCGATCTGACCGAGCTTCACGAACGATGGGCCGAGGTCCATGCACACGAGGCGCACGCGTTCGGGTAGCGAGATGCGGCGACGTTCTTCTTCACCACGCTCGACTTCTGCGAGCGCTTCTTCGGCGGGGCCTTCCGCGGTGATGTCTTGTTCTTGGGCTCCGCGATCGCGGCCGCTCAAGCCAAGGCGCTGTGCGAGCTCGCCGAAGCCGTGCCGCACGAGCACCACGTAGATTTGCCGTAAGCGCCCTAGATCTCGGACTGCGTTGACGATCGACACCATGTTATTCGTCTCGAGTCATCGCACGCGTACGACGGTGCCAGCGTCGTGCGTCGAAGGTAAAACGGCGGTCCAGCCGGCAGGCATACGCGGCCCGGTCCACCAGAAGAGCCATTCCGCATCGATGGGCGCGAGGTTGACGCAGCCGTGACTGCGCACGTAGCCAAACGATCGATGCCAGAACGCTCCATGAAGGCCCACGCCTTTGGAGAAGTACTGGACCCACGGGACGTCCTCCATGCGGTAGTACCGATGCGCGCCTTCGTCTTCGAGGTTGTCCATGTTCGACGTGAAGAGCTTGGCCCAGATGCGAAACGTTCCTCGAGGCGTTGCCGTGGCCGAACCTTCGCGGCCTTTGCCGGTCGACACGAGCGTCGCGAAGACCGGGCGAGCTCCTTCGTACGCGACGAGCGTTTGCGTTTCGAGCTCCACGTCGATCCAGTGATCGCCTGCAGCAACGTCCACTTCGGCTGGAGGCTGAGCAATCGTCGGATGGCGGATCTCGGATGAGCGCACCCAAGCGTCGTCACCGATGCGCGTGAACGAGGTGGGGCCGGATGTTTTGACTTCGTAGAAAGGAACGCGTTCGAAACGTGTGCGGTGATCGATTTTTTTTGCGCCGGGGTTTGGCGAAGCGAACACGTTGGCGCTGTCGACGATGACCCACGCGAAGGGGAAGGTGGTCGTCACGTCTTGCGCGACCGTCTCTCCGCGGAACGCAAACGTGCGCGCAGGACCGACGTCGCGCATGGGCACCCACAGCTCGTTGTGGGTGCGGCCGTATCGATGGCCGTCGATGACGCGTTCTTCGACGACGGCGATGGCGAAGCCGGGCTCGAGCTGCATGTCGGGCGTGCCGGTGTCGGCGGCCGAAAGTCGTTTGTAGGCAAACGATCCATCGGGACCGACGAAGTAGTAACGAAACGGCAGTCCATCCGGGTTCGAGCGCAAGGCGCGGTAGCCGGGGTCGACGAAGGGTGTTGCGGCGAGCTCGACGGCGTCGTCGCAGACCCAGGCGCTGGGACCGACTTCGAGGAACCTGCCGCGGCAACCAGGTCCGCGCCTGACGGCGAAGATGGGGAGGTGCACGTCGCGCGCAGCGGAGCCTCGACGAGCGGCGTTTTCCCAAGGCGCCGTGAGGATGGGCTGGTCGCCTTTGATGATGCGAGCGCTGACGATGCCGTCACCGAGCGGTGGTGTGTCGGGACCAACCCAGGGAGGTTCGTGTGCAGCGAACGCGTGCGTCGCGACGAACGCCGAAGCGATCGCGAGGATGGAACGCGCTCCGCGGGCTGCGACGCGAGTGGTGTTTTTCGCGCGCAGCCTGGGGATGTGGGTGGGGTTTGAGGCGGAAGGCGCCGAAGGCGACCCGAAGCCCCAAATGTGGAGCCCGCGCATCAGCGGTAGGAGAAACGGACCTCGTGATCGCAGATCCGGTACTGGTCGCCTTCACCGATCGCTTTGCGCGTGATGCGCTGACCGCTGAACTCGACGCCGTTCGTCGAGCCCATGTCGACCATGTAGTACTGGCCGTTCAGGTACTCGACCATGGCGTGTTGTCGGGAGACGTTCGGATCTTTGATCGTCAGGTCGCTCGACTGTTTGCCGCGGCCGATGATGAAGCGGTCCTTGTTCACGATGAATCGTTCGCCGCCGTAATAAGCGAAGAGCGGGACCGCGCCGGGGATGCCTCCTGCCGATGGTGCAGCGGGTGCTGGCGTCGGTGCAGGCGGCGGCCCGGGCGGCGGACCTGGCGGTCCGGGCGGCGGTCCAGGCGGCATCTGGCCGTATGGCGGCGGCGGTGGCGGTGCGCCAAACCCGCCTGCCATGGGAGGCGGCGGCGGAGGTGCCATGCCGGGCCCTGGCGGCGCAGCCAATGTCGCGGGTGCTCCGAGGCTCGGAGGCGGCGGCGGAGGCCCAGGCGGCGCCATGCCGGGCGGTCCCGGAGGAGGTGGCGGCGTCAGGCCTGGCGGCGGCGGTGGTCCGGGCGGCATGGTGCGCGCGGGCGGCGGCGGTGGTGCACCGGGGCCCATCATGGTCGAGCGCACACCTGGAGGCGGCGGGGGCGGCGGTCCACCGGCGGCGCCTGGAGGAGGCGGCGGCGGCCCAGGTGGACGGCCAACGCCCGTTGGAGGCGGCGGGGGCAATCCAGGCCCGCGCGGCGCACCAGTAGGTCCAGGCGGCGATGGAACGCTCGGCGGACGCTTGGCTGCGGTGGGCGGCGCTGGTGTTGCCGTACCCGACGGCGGACGAGGCGGAGGCGGCGGTGCAGCCGAGGCACCAGGAGGAGGCGGCGGGGGCATGCCAACACCCGGCGGTGCCGGCGGAGGACCCACCATGGGCGGCGGAGGCGGCGGGCCTCCAACGCCCGCAGCGCCCGACATCGTCGGCGGCGGGGCATACGCTCCCGGAGGAGGCGGCGGCGTCGCACCGTAAGGCGAAGGCGGCGGAGGCGGCGGCCCAGGAGGCGCGCCCGGCGCACCCATCATCGGAGGCGCACCCGGCGCACCCATCATCGGAGGCGGCGCGCCTGGAACACCCATCGGCGGTGGAGGCGGCGGAGCGCCTCCCATCATCGGAGGCGGCGCACCCGGCATGCCCATGCCACCCATCATGGGAGGCGGCGGCGGAGCACCCGGCATGCCCATGCCACCCATCATGGGAGGCGGCGGCGGAGCACCCGGCATGCCCATCATCGGCGGCGGCGCTCCAGGCGCACTACCGTACGTCGGAGGCATCGGCGTGGCTCCGGGCGGAGGCGGATACCCGGGCGGCGGCGGCGACGGAGGCGGCGCAGGGATG
The DNA here is from genome assembly GCA_016715885.1 of Polyangiaceae bacterium. NCBI lineage: Bacteria > Pseudomonadati > Myxococcota > Polyangiales > Polyangiaceae > Polyangiaceae bacterium. Next base: position 71,963 of record JADJXL010000017.1, on the reverse strand, counting down.
CCCGCGGTCGACGGCGGCATCGACGGACCAGATCCCGGCGCTCCTCCCTCGGTACGCTGCGTCCCGGGGAACGGCGTGCGCGGGCTGTAGCTGCGCTGCCGGGCATACTGCTTCATCGACTCGTTGATGAGGTAGTCGATCGAGCACTCCAGCTCGCGTGCCATCTGTTCGAACGTCTCCCAGAGGACGTCGCGGCACTGGAATGTTCTTGCGCTCTTTTTGTTGGGGTCCGCGCTCATTTTTCCCTAATCGTCGTCGATGGTTCTGGGCCGTGCGGTGAGGTTCGGAAGGACTGCGGCATGACGTAAATATCGGAAATTGCGCTGGAAATCTGCTGTCGCGTGGGGCGCGAAGCCGAAGACCGGCGCAATGGGTCGAGCCGCCTGCCCAAGGTCACTTCTTCTGCTCCTTGCCAGCCTCGGGCTTGCGCTCCTTCATGGCCGGCTGGATGCAATAGCGAACGAAGTCGCTAATCGTCTTGATCTCCTTCTGCTCGCGCCCCTGCTCGCCCTCTTTCGGGACTTCGCAGATCCACTTGCATTCGGGATCGGTATCACAACTCGGAGCTGGGGCCGGGCCCCATTCACCATCGACGAGCAGTGGTGCGAGGTCGGGTAGCTCCGCAGATGTTCCGTAAGTGAAGTAATACGCAATCGCGCTGGTACGAGCAGCAGGCGTGCCCGAGTTCATGAATGGCTTCAATTCGTCGAGCGGCTTGCCCTCTTTGAGCTCGCCGAGAAGCGCGCCATACGTGAGGGCTTCGCCCATCGCGAACGGCTTGCCATCGGGCAACGCTTTCAAGAACTCACCAATGTGCTTGACGTTCGACAACTTCAGGAGCGTTGCGGCAGCGGCACGACGAACTTTCCATTTGTCCGTCTTGAAAAGACCGTACAGTTTGTCCGCAACAACCTCGCGAGGCATTTCGCCGAGACGACGAAACGCTTGATCGAGCACCACGTCGGGCGCGTCGCTGCCGGCGATCTCCACGAGACGCTTGACGTCGTCGGGGTTGCTCTTGTCGAGCGACTTGGGCTTGCCCGGTTTTCCCGTCGCATCGAGCGCCGCCAGCGCCGTTTGCCGCCGTTTGTCACTCTGGTCCTTGCGCGCTGCGAACCCGAGCGCAAAGTCGACCGCAGGCCGACCCCCGACCCGACGAAGCGCTTGGAATAACTTCATCAGCTCGTCGTCCTGAAGCGTCTCGAGCTGCTTCTTGAACTGCTCGGGCGTCGGCGTGAGCTTCTGATCGGCGTTCTGCTTCTCGAGTTCTTTCGTCCGAACCTTCGCCCAGTCTTCGCCGAGGACCCACTGGGCCGCTTCGACCAACGCCGCCGAAGCCGCTTCCTTGGCCTTCTCGTCCCCAATGTCCGCGACGAGAATCGACATCTCCCCGAGCTTGCGTGCGTCTCGCACCATCAACTTGGGTAGCCCCGCGACGGCCTCCGACCCCACGGCCCGAAGCACTTGGTCCATGCTCGACGCTTGACCCCGAGCTTCCAAGCGATGCTCGAAGTCCGCCATGGCCCATTCGGTGAGCGCGATCTTGAGGTCCTTTTTCTGCGCCTCGTCCGAAATCAGCACCGGCTTGTCGGCCATCAACAGGGCATACGCCGCGTCCTTGTACGGAATCGATCCGTCCGTCGGAATCGGCTCACCCTCTTTGTAGACCGGCGGCGGCTTCTTCAGCTCGACGATGATCGACGACACGAGCGGCCCGACGATCGCCTTCTGCGCTTCCGGCTCGAGGGCCGAAAGCACATCGACGAGGCTTCCCTTGCAGGTCGGGTTTTCCGCCTCCACGTCCGAATCGATTTGCGTGAAAGCCAGCCTCCGACCCGAACGGGGTTTCATCCGAATGATGGCCAGCGCCGACTCGACGCGCAGCGACGTTTCGTACTTGTCGTGAAGCAACACGGCGCAAAGTTTCTTTGGCCCTTGAACCGTGCCCTCCCACCGATGGACGTCGTTTTCGTCGACTCGGCACCCCAGAAGGCCCAATGCCGAGCCCAGCGCCGCGATACACAGCGCAATCATCGACACCTTCATCGGGCGTCGCCGTGCTTCTTCATCAATTCGCATGCCGGGATCGACGGGGATGGTAACGCCCACGCCCTCCCAAGCTCAAAGAATTTTGGGTCGTTTCTTCAAACCCCCTCAAACCTAAAGGCTTTCCGACACACCACCCACCACCGAGACACCCACCCATCCTGTACCGCCGATCGCCAAATCCCTCGCTACCCACCCGCGTTGCCCACAACAACTTGCACATGACTACAAGTGCGTATAGGTAGGCAAAGTTAGGTACAGGTAGTTATGGCCGTTCCCCTCTTCGCTCCTCGTCGTGCGCCGGCTGCTTCCGCTCCCGCAGAACAGGCCGCTTCGACCACGAAAAAGAAGCAGGATGGCAGCTCGACTGCTCACGCGACCGCAGCGCGCCCGATGCATACGTACGCCCGCGAAGCAGCAGCCCTCGTGCTGCTCGCTTCCGCGCTCTATTCCGTGCTCGCGCTGGCGTCGTTCGAGGCTGATCCGATGCGCCCCGAAGTGACGGGGCCCAACTGGGTCGGTCCCGTGGGGGAAGCCTTTTCGAGCTTGTTTTCAGGAGCGTTTGGCATCGCCGCCTGGACCATTCCGCTCGAGCTTTCGGTGCTCGCGGGACCACTGCTCGGGGGCAAACCGTCTCGTGCAAGCGTCGCGCGCCTCGGTGGCGACATCGTCGTGCTCGTCATCCTCGCAGCGCTCGCGCACGTCGCGTTTCCGATGGCCACGGCCTTCGGTGCACTGCCGCTCGGTGGCAGCGTGGGGGAACTGTTTGGCGAGGTGATGCGATCGCTGTTCTCCGCGATCGGCTCGTACATCATCGGTCTGACGATCGTGTCGCTCATCCTCGTGCAGCGCGCGACGTTCTCGTTCATCGAGCTCGTGGCGCAAGTGCGCGCGTTCTTCGCCAAGCTCGGTGAGCGTGGAGCGTTTGGGCTGGGGGCGATCTTGAAAGCGCTTCGGCGCGTGCGGGAGATCGAAAAAGCCGCGGACGCGACGGATGCAAAGGATCGAACGAGCGTCGCGAAAAACCTGACGCCGTCGCCCACCGACGTGGTCATTACGGTGCTGACGGACGATTCCGCGCAGCATCGGAAAGACAAACCGTTCGAAGGCGAAGCATCTGCGTCCGGCGAAGCGGACAAACCGCAACGCAAAAAGCGTGCGGCTTCGAGCAAGCAAGCTGCGACAAACGAGACGAACGCGGACGGAGTGCCGAGCTCGCCATCGAGCGATCACGGCGACGCAATTGCGCTCGGTGCAACGACGCCGGTTCCGTCGGAGGCGGTCAAGGTGGCCGACGATGCGAAGCCTGCGGCGAAGATCGTGCGAAACGACGAGGCCAAGCCTGTCGTGAAGATTGCGCGCGCCGAGGAGCCGAAGCGTGTCGTGAAGGCGGCGGTCGCGGACGCAGCGAAGCCTGTCGTGAAGGTTGCTGCTGCAACGGTTGGACTCGAGGCTGCGCCGGTCGACGCGGCGAAGCCGGCAGCGAAAGCGGTCGTTCCGGAAGACAAACGCGGACCGGCCATCGTTGCTCCGCCGGCCAACCCGGATGCGATCGTGGCGGCTGCGGACATGAATGCGCCGGACGAGCTCTTCGATGCGGCCGTCGTGCCTCCGAGCGACAAGCCTGCCGTTCGAGGTGGTGGGTCACCTCGGGCGACGAAGTCTCGCAAGGCTGAAGTCGCGGAGCCTCGGGCCGAGCGTGTGGCGAAGACGGTGCGCGCCGAGATGGTCGAGGTGTCCGCTGAAGACGGAGCGAAGGCGAAGAAGGTAGAGGCGTCGGCCGCGCTCGTGGAAGACGCGCCCGTTCAGGAAGACGTCGTGGAGCGACCGCGCGCGGTGAAGAAGACGGTGACGCCGCCGCCGGTGCGTGCAGTTGCACCGCAGCCGATCGTCGAGCGTACGGTGCACGTCGATGATGACGACGACGCGGAGGATGGCCAGGACGAACCGGGTGGGCTGTTCCTGAATGACGAACCGATGGACGAATCGGATTCGCCCGAGCCTGTGGCGGTCGTTGCGGCGTCTGCTGCGGAAGTGTCGAAGCCGGTTACCTTGGAAAAAGCCAAGGTGCGCGAGGTCGTCAAGGTCGTGCCATCGTTTGGCAAGGGCTTCACGTTGCCATCGACGACGATGCTCGAACCTCCGGGTGACGAGTGCATCGTGGTGGACGAAGACACGCTTCGTGAAAACGCCGGGCTCTTGGAGAAGACGCTCGCCGACTACGGCGTGAGTGGAAAGGTCGAGGAGATTCATCCTGGACCGACGGTGACGACGTTCGAGGTAGCTCCTGCGGCTGGAACGAAGGTGTCCAAGGTAGCGAGCCTTGCGGATGATCTCGCGTTGGGTTTGTCGCGGAAGGTGCGCATCATCGCGCCGATTCCTGGGAAGAACCGTATCGGGTTCGAGCTGCCGAACGATCGGCGCGTGCCGGTGTCGATGCGTGAGCTCGTCGAGGATCGGCGATTCTTGGAGCTCAAAGCACCGCTGCCGTGCGTGCTCGGGCGCGACATCGTTGGAGCTCCCTACTTTGCGGATCTTGCGTCGATGCCGCACGTGATCGTTGCAGGTGCAACGGGTGCTGGAAAGAGCGTGGGCCTCAACGTGATGCTCGTGAGCTTGCTCTTTCGGAAGTCGCCGGCGGAGCTGCGCATGTTGATGATCGATCCGAAGGTCGTGGAGCTTGCGCCGTTCGATCGGATTCCGCACATGCTCTTGCCGGTCGTTACGGACATGAAGCAAGCGTCGAACGCGCTGAAGTGGGCGGTCGACGAGATGGAGCGGCGGTATCAGCTCTTTGCGAACGCGGGGACGAAGAACATCGGCACATACAACGCGTGGGTGGAGAAGGTCGAACGTGGTGAAGCGCGTCCGCCGAAGCCTCCAGCGAACGCGAAGGTCGCAGCGATCTCGGCTGAAGGTCTCGAAGTGGAAGTGCCCGCAGCGAAGGATGGATCGGACGTGGCGATGCCGGAGAAGCTTCCGTACATCGTGATCGTGGTCGACGAGTTTGCGGACTTGATGATGCAGCAGGGCAAGGATGTGGAAGCGAGCGTGGCGCGTCTTGCGCAGAAGGCGCGAGCTGCAGGGATGCACGTGATTTTGGCGACGCAGCGTCCGAGCGTCGACGTGATCACGGGCATGATCAAGGCCAACTTCCCGACGCGCATTGCGTTCCGCGTGGCGCAGAAGGTCGACAGTCGAACGATCCTCGACGAGCAAGGTGCCGAGCATCTTTTGGGTCGCGGCGACATGCTCGTGAAGATGAACGGCGCGACGGACACGCGGCGCGTGCAGTGCCCCTTCGTGAGCGAGGAGGAGGTGCAGCGAATCACGGACTTCCTACGCGCTCAGGGCGAGCCTGTTTACGACGAGGCAATCCTCAAGCCGCGCGATGAAGACGGCAAGGAAGAGGACAACGACACGGAGAACGATCCGATGTACGACGCTGCGGTACGGATCGTGGCGGAGACGCGTCGGTGTTCGACGTCGTGGATTCAGCGCAAGTTGGGCGTTGGGTACAACCGTGCAGCAAAAATGGTGGAGGCAATGGAACGACGAGGGATCGTCGGACCGGCCAACGGTGCCAAGGACCGTGAAGTGCTCATCGCTCCGTTGTGATCGAGTTGCTTTGCTTTCCGTACGAGCGTGCTAGACAGACCGCGCGAAGATGGCGTGTGAAGAGGAACGCACGCGGTTGATTGGCCAGATCGCGAGCTTGCTTCGGGAGACATCGATCCCGGCGGAGGCCCGTGAAGCTGGCCTCACGCTCATTGGCTGGCTTGCGCGTCGAATGCCGGGTGAACCGGTGTCGATCGTAGGAGTCGAGGAGATGTGCCGTCGTTGCGCCGAGCTTCGTGGGGAAGGGACGAACGGCGTGCATGCGGTCGCGGGTAAACCCGCACCTGTCGCGAAGCGCCGTCGCGGACGCTGACCCGACGGTTTGTCCGGGGCGGGTTTGTGTGGACGAACATCTGCCAGCGGGTCTCGATTTGGGGGGCTCGCTTCGCGCGCGTGGGACGCTCAATTTTGGAACCGGGTCTTGATTTGGGACGCTCGCTTCGCGCGCGTGGGACGCGCGCTTCGCGAGGCTAGTCACGATGGGGGGCTCGCAGGCGGCTCTATAAGTCTTTTGGGGCTACGCCCCAAAAGACGAGCCGACTGCTCTGCCCCCCATACCCCCCGGGACGAATCGGAACCTCGTTCCAATCTGACCGGCATCACTTCTGCCGATAATTCGTCCGGATTCTCGAAAGGCGTTAGGCTCGAACGTCCAGCGAGACTTCCAGGATTGATTCGAAACGGCCTATGGTAGGGGTCAGGTGATGGCCGAGTACTCGGTAAAACTTCCCGAACCGCGATCCGACGACTCGGAGGATGTCGTTTGGGGACTCTCGACCGCGAGTGCGCTCTGGGCGCGAGGCGAGCGGCGAGACGCGATCGTGTGGATACGCCGTGCAGCCGAGGCCGCTGAAGCAGCGGGCAATCCCTTTCGCGCATCAGAACTCGGCATGTACCTGCCGGAGCTCGAGAAAGCACTTCACGCGACGTCGGCTTTACCCGTTGCGATGCCAGCGGAGGAACCAGCTCCCGTCTCGGAAGCGGCGCCCATTTCGTCGTTCGAGATCGTCGTCGATGGCTCCACCCCACCTCCGTCAGCCGCGCTTCCCCCGCTGGCCATTCCTCCGCTTGCCCCGCTCGCGCCCGCCGCGTCGCCTCCACCTGCTGCGCCTGCTGCCGCGGCTGCTCCTACGCCGCCAACGATGCCCCCTGCGGCCGCGCCTGCTCCCACGCCGCCAACGATGCCTCCCGCCGCGGCTGCTCCCACGCCTGCACCTGCAGCGCCAACCGCATCACCCGTGTCTGCACGGCAGACTCCCGTCCCATCGGTGCCCGCTGCTTCCGTAAAGCCGCCGCCTTCCGTGTCGCCCGGCAGCCTCCGGCCGCAACCGATTGGACTTCGATCGAAAACGCAACCCGCAATGCCCGCGGTTGTGCCGCCTCAGCGGCCGCCGTCCGATGCGCCTGCCCGTGCGGTTGCACCGCCGGCGGTATCGGACGATGACTGGCCGTCCGCCGACGATGGGCGCGCTGCCGTGCCGCCTCCCGCACCTGCAACGGTTGCAACGCCGGCTCCATCCGCCGCAATCGCACCTGCAACGGTTGCAGCCCCAATTCCATCGCCCGCAGCGCCAGCAACGGCAGCCGTGCCGGCTCTATCCGCCGCAACCGCACCCGCAACGGCAGCCGCGCCCGCTCCATCCGCCGCAACCGCACCCGCAACGGCAGCCGCGCCGGTTCCATCCGCCGCAACCGCACCCGCAACGGCAGCCGCGCCGGTTCCATCCGCCGCAACCGCACCCGCAACGGCAGCCGCGCCCGCTCCAGCCGCCGCAATCGCGCCTGCAACGGTTGCAACGCCAGTTCCATCCCCTGCAGCCGCGTCTGCACCGGTTGCGACGCCAGTTCCATCCCCTGCAGCCGCGTCTGCACCGGTTGCGACGCCAGTTCCTGCCGCTGCCACGAAACGCAAGGTGCTTCGCACGCCCATCCTCGATCCGTGGTCCGAAGCGAGCACCCACGAGGTCTCGCCGCGCGAAATGCGACGCCGGCAAGCTGCGACCGAAGGTGCAGCGCGACCTCGTGCAAGACCGCTGCTCGACGAGGACGAAGACGACGTTCTCACGTCAGCTCCGACGCTTGCCGAAATGCTTGGCAAAAAGCATCAAGGCGGCCCCGTCATCGGCGGCACGGGTTTGGCCCAGGCACCTCCCGTGCCGGCCGCCGCGCGTACCGGCTCGCCTGCAACGCCACCACCTCTGCCTCCACGCTCGCCGGGTGCAGCTCCCGCCGGGGCTCGACCGCCGCCATTGCCGCCCGGCGCTTCGGCGCCAACGCCAACGCCCCCTGCAGTGGCACCCGCGCCGCCATCGACGAAGGCACCCACACAGCCGCCTCCTCCCGCGGCACCGGCGCCTGCAGCCGCTCCAACTTCAGCGAAGGCACCGACGCCGCCGCCACCGCCACCCGCCGCGCCAACGTCGGCAAAAAGCCCGACGCCCGCGCCTCCACCACCGCCTACGTCTGCCAAAGTTCCAACACAGCCGCCTCCACCGGTAGCGCCTGTTACAACCAAAGCGCCAACACCGCCGCCACCAAGCGAAGACGCGGACGCATCCCAGGCTCCTCGCAGGCCGACGCCACCGACTCCGCTCGCTGCATCCGTCGAGCCTGCGGCTACCCCAGCGCCGCCGCAGGACGCGAAAGCGTCGAGCGATGTGCCCACGCCCGAACAGGCCCCCGCATCGGACATCGTGCCGACGGCGCCGCGCCCCTCCGTGCGGCGTCCGACGATTCCACCAGCGCCCAAGCTTCCTTCCGGCGCTTTGGGCCGACCCGCGCCTCCAGCACCTCGGCACAATGCTCCAGCCGATGCGCCTCCCCCCGCCGAGGAAGATGCTTCCCGCCGCATGTTCACCGACACGTTGCCGAGCGGCACGACAGTCGCTGCACTCATGCAAGCCGAAGCCGAAGCGGCGGCAGTGGGACGAAAAACTTCGATACCGCCCCCCGCGCCCGGAACGAAACCGCTCTTCGAAATCACGAAAAAGCCCGGCCCATCAGTCGCTCCGCCTCGTGTGCCCGCGCCTCCTCCGCGCCCAGGATCCATCGCCCCAAGGCCACTTTCGATTCCGCCGAGTGCACCCCTCTCCAAGTCCAAATCGCAGTCAGCATTCGAGGCCGTGCGGTCCTCGGTTGCGCCTTCCGCGCCGACCGCGAGCAAAAGTAGTCTTCCGCCGCCTCGAGAATCGGCTGCGCCTCCTGTCGATTCGCTCAGGATCAGCAACGTCGAATTGCGTGCAGTCGAGCCATTCGCAGGACTTCCCGAAGACGTTCAACGCACGCTCGTTCGCACCGCGATCGTCGACGACATCGTACCCGGTGAAGCGCGCACCGCCTTCGGCGCCGTGCTCGTGATCGCCGGCGAAGTATCCGTTTGTGCGGTGAATTTGGACGTTCCGGCCAAGGTCGCTGGGCCACGTTCGTTCATTGCTTCGCGCGGGTCGCTTGCACAACCGGTCCCTCTGCGCATCATCGGCAGTGGCGCTGGAGCCACCATTTCCCGCTGGTCGTCCGAAGTTTTCGACAGCGCTTTCAGTGCTCATCCGCGCGCCGAGCAAGGTTGCCGAACGCTATCGGACGAACTCCAAGCGCGCGTCGGACTCACGCTCGGTGCTCTCGCGCAGGTCGATCTCGCCACGCGTGACGCCATGCTCGCGCGGCTCGCAGTTCGAGTGCTCGAACCCGAAGAAACGATCACCGAAGAAGACGGGCCGATGCCGGGCCTCGTCTTCGTCGTCGGCGGAAGCGTCGAAGTGCTCGAAGGCGATCCTGCAACCGTCGTCGCCGATGTTCGTCCGGGCGAGCTCCTGTTCCCCGAAGCTCTTTGGGCAGGTGCAGCGGCGCCGCTTTGGTCTCGCGCGGCCTCGTCAGGTGCGCTGCTTCTGGTTGGCGATCGCAAGCTCGCTTTGGACTTCGCTGAAAACGTTCCCATCGTCGGCGAACTGCTCTCACGCTGACGAAATTCCCCCTCTCCACGTGTGGAGAGGGGGCCAGGGGGTGAGGCCTATTCCCCCTCTCCACGTGTGGAGAGGGGGTCAGGGGGTGAGGCCTATTCCCCCTCTCCACGTGTGGAGAGGGGGTCAGGGGGTGAGGCAATCACCGCGCCGCGATGGTCGTCGGAATGCCCAGCGGTGACTGTTTCTGCGTGCCTGATTCCTTCAGCGCCCACACCAGCTCGCTGTTGCCTTGAGCTCCCGCAAAGCGCAGCCCCACCCACGTCGCTTGCGGCGAAATCGTCGGCGTGCCGCTCGCCTTCTTGTGTGGAAACCGAATCCGAAACGCCTGGCGATACACCGTGTTGTACGGAAAGTAGGTCCGCTCCACCGCGTTCGGCTTCGTGATCGAAACGATCTCCTCGGGTGCAGTCTCGTTCCCCGTGTCGTCGATGAGCCGCACGATCCACGCGCTGTCTGGCCTCGTCAGATCGTTGTACCGACGCTCGCCGCCGTAAAGCGCCACGAAAAACTGATGATGGTCTCGCGTCTCGTCGAGCGTCCGTTCGAGCAGCTTCTTGCGCTGTTCGATCGTGAGCCGATAGTCCTGCACGTACCGCACCACGTACGCCCAACGGAAATCCCACGACTCGAACGTCGCCGTCACCGTCAGGTAACTCTCCAGCTCCGACACCGCGAAAAGATCGCCCGTGCGCGTCCACTTGCGAAGCACCGTTTCGTAGTCTGTCGCGACGTACTCCCGCGGCCCTTCTGCAAGGCTCACCGTTTGCGTCGCGCAACCACTTCCGGCTGCAAGCAACAAGGCCAGCGTGAATGCTCGAGCGCCAAGCATCGCGTTCACTTCGATCCGAGGCCGAGATCCTTGAACACGGTCACCCACAACATGAGACCCAAGAACATCAGGATGCCCATCGCGTGAATCCACGCCTCGATGCGCGCGTTCGGACGCCTTCGCGTCGTCGCTTCGTACGTCAAGAACATCAGCCGCCCGCCATCGAGCGCCGGGAGCGGAATCAAGTTGAACGCACCGAGGTACGCCGACAGCGCACCGAGCAAGTGCAGGCCATACGCCGTGCCTCGCTTCGCTGCGTTGGCTACGTGTTTGACCATCCCCACAGGCCCTGAAAGCTCGCCTTCCACCTTGCCCGTGATGAGCTGCCCGAGACTCACGACCAGCATTTTCACGACGTTTGCAGGTTCCGTCACGGCAAGCTTTGCCGCTTCTTTTGGCGTTACCGCAACACGCTGCTCGAACGCCGTCACCCCGATGCGCCCCGTTCCGTTCTCGTTCGCTGGCGTCATGTCGAGCGTCACGCGCTGTTTGTCCCGTTCGACCACGACATGGATGGGCTCGCCCGGCCGCTTCGAAATCTGCTCGGCCATCTGGCCCCACGTTTGGATCGGCGTGCCCGCGACTTCGACCACCTTGTCGCCTTCGCGAATCCCGGCCGCGATCGCGACTTTCCCTTCGAGCGGCGTCACGTACGCCTCGTTCGATGGGACGCCGCCGAGCATGAACGCGCCGAAGAAAAACACGGATGCGAACAGGTAATTCGCGAGAGGCCCGGCGAAAATCGTCGAGATGCGTCCCGTCAAGCTCGCATTGGCGTAGCTGTGTTTGTCGTTGGGATCGTTGTCCTCGAATGGGTTCATTCCGGCGATTTGCACGTACGCCAGAAACGGGATCATCGCGACTTGGTAGATCGTCGGGCCGTGTCGCTCAGGGTCGTGTTTCCACAGGCGAATCTGGATTTTGTCCGCGCCCGTGATGAACCAGAAGTACCCGTCTTTTGGGACGATTTTGAAGAACGTCGGACCGAACCCGATCGAGAACTTCGTCACGTGCATGCCGAAGGCTCGGGCTGCGAAGTAATGGCCACTCTCGTGAACCACCATCAGCAGAGCCAACCCTAAAATCCCGACGAGGTTCCACATTCACCGTGAGTCTACTCGGGGGACAGGCGATTGGCACGCGCGCGATGTTGTGGAAAGCAGGTAGTGCGGAGCCTGAGTCGTGCTCGCTCGGCGCGTTTCGCCAATGTCGCGAAGGATGGTCAACTGCCGACGTAGAACGAAACGCCAACGCTGAACCAGGGCGAGCCTGCCCTCATCGTCAGGGCGATCTTGTCATTGAAGTGGAAACGTCCACCCACCCAGAAGGCTGGATCGATCCAGATGTCTCTGAAAAATCCTTCGCTTCGGATAATCCCACCAGCCTCGGCGAATACGCTCCACCTGCGCGTGAGGTAGAAGTTCCACTGAAGCGCAACGGGCGACCAAATCAGAAAATCGTCCCGCCAGCAGTAGCGACAGTTCGTCAGGTCGAGCCCGAACGAGATGGCGATCGAGTTGTTGATTTTCGGGATGAACAAAGGATCGCCAAGCTCGATGGATGCTCGAAACCCACCGCCACCTTCGGCATGACCAAAGTTGCGCCCGCGGTAGCGACCGCCGTAGTCGCGAAACCTGAACAAGATCAGATTCGCGTGCGGCTCGAGCTCCACACTCTTGCCCGGATGCGACCCTGGGTTCTTGATGATCCAATCGACGGCGAGTGCTTCGGGGGCTGATGCGACGAGCGCTCCGGCGGCAAACGCGGTGGAAAAGAAAAGCTTCTTCGTGCGTGTGCTCATGACTCTTGAGTATCAGGAGAACGACCTCGATGGAACGGACCTCGCGGGGCAACTCCGTGCTTCACTGGTCACTGGAGAGGGCAGGCGTCGAGGTCGCTGCATCGTCGCTTGGGATGCCAACATCTCACCACGCACGACGCCTTTGACCTGAACGGCATGCGACCCTCATCGAAAATATCTACGATTGCGGTCGCGGCGCTGGCCATGGCGACGTCGCGTGACGTTTGCGCGGACGAACCCGAAACGCCCATCGACGTCACCGTTCGAGGCTCACCCGCACCCGCCTTCGTCTCGCGCGCGTCCGAAGGCGCTCGATCACGCGAACCCATCGACGCCGCATCGATGCTGGCCGAGCTTCCCAGTGTGCACGTACGTCGCCTCGGAGCCGACGGCGCGCAGTCGACGCTGTCCATTCGTGGCTCGGCGTCGTCTCAAGTCGGCGTCATGCTGGGCGGCATTCCGCTGACGAGCGGCGCCGATCCAACCTTCGACGTCGGATCGCTCCCGCTTTGGCCCGGCGCCTCGTTTCGCGTCTACCGCGGCTTTGCGCCCGCATCACTCGGCACCACCGGCTACCTCGGAGGCTTGCTCGTCATCGATCCACCGTCCGCGCTGTCCGGTGCACGCTCCGACGCGCAACTCGTCGCAGGCTCCTTCGGCACGCTCAAGGCTCGAGCTGGCGATGCGCGTACGGTTGGTCCGGTCAAACTTGGCTTCGGCGTGTTCGGATCGCGCTCCGACGGAGACTTTCCGTACGACGTGCCAAACCCTCGCACGGGGGATCTCGTCACGCGCACGCGCACGAATGCCGAAGCCGTGCGAGCTGGGGCCATTGGTCGCGTGGCGCTCGAACGCGCGTGGGGCAGCGTTGGCGCGACGTTTCTCGCGGATGCCAGGCACGTCGGCTTGCCCGGATCGGCGACGTTCACGACCACGTTTCCAAGTCTCGATACCAGTCGCCTCGTGGCAGGTGTGGACACGACCATTCGCGTTTTTGGCTCGGCGGCCGTTCGCGCGCAGGTATGGGGGCGCAGCGAGCGTTCTCGATTTGCCGATCCTCTTGGCGAGATCGATCCGACGCGCAGCTCGAACCTTGCAGAACAATCCATTCTTGCTGCGGGATCCTCCGTGGGTCTTCGCGGCGTGCGAGCGGGTCCTGTCAACGTTGCCTTTTCGATCGACGGTCGTGCCGAACGTCTTTTGCCGACCGATGGCACATCGGTGCTCGGTGGCGTTGATGCATCACGTTTCGCGGGAGGAGCTGGCGTGGAAGTCGAGGCGCGCGTGCGATCGGCATTGCGGCTTTTTGCGTCCGGCCGCATCGATGCGCGGCGTGATAGCGTGACGGGTGTCATTGCGTCGAAAATGCCCGACAGTGGAGTGGCCATGGACGTCGTACCGAGTGGTCATGTGGGTGCGTCGTATCGATTGGGCGACGCGGCGACCATTTCGGCGCACGTGGGCTTGTTGCGACGATTTCCGAGTTTTGCCGAGCTTTATGGGGATCGCGGCAGCCTCGTCGGGGATCCGCGATTGCGCATCGAACGAGCGCTTGCTGCGGACTTGGGCGTTCAAGGGGATGTTCGGGTGGGCCGCGTTCGATTGGGATACGAGGTCGCTGGGTTCGTCACGGATTCGAGGGATCTCATTTTGTTTTTGCCGCTCGGGCGAGGCACATTTCGAGCAGGCAATGTGGGAGCGGCATTGCTTGCGGGTGTGGAAGGTTCGGCGTCGCTCGCGGCGAAAAACCTCGTGACCACGTTGAGTTACACGTTTCTCTTCACGGACAATCGCAGTGACGATCCTCTTGCGCGCGGAAGGCCTTTGCCTGGGCGCCCCATTCATGATTTTTCGTACGATGCGACGTATCGCGTGGGTCCCATTGGATTTCGTTATGGAATCGATGCGATTGCGGGCACGACCGTGGACACTGCGGCGAGCATCGTCGTACCGCCGCGATTGTTTCACGGGGCGGGCATTTCGCTCAATGTGCCGCGATTTTCGTCATTGCGAGTCGGGCTCGAAGTGCAGAACCTATTCGACGTGCGCGTGATGCGCGTGCCGTCGCCTTTGTCGCAAAACCTCGTCGCCGTACCTGTCAGCGATTTTCTTGGGTTTCCGCTGCCTGGGCGATCGATATGGGCCACGTTGCGGTTTCGCGCTCCGTGAAAGGTGTGGCTTATGTTACGCTTCTTGTCGACCCGGATGCCGTAACGACACGACACATCCCCTTGTCGAGCGTTGCGAACCGACTACAATTCGCGCCCCACGAGCCGCTGTTTCGAGCGAGCCTCACGTATACGGAGAAAAATTCACATGGCCACCATTACGTTGAAGGGCAATCCCATTCCCACCTCGGGCGATTTGCCGAAGCCCGGCGATGCCGCGCCTGACTTCAGCCTCGTTCGTAGCGACTTGTCCCGCGCCACGCTCGCATCGTTTTCCGGCAAGAAAATCCTCAATATTTTCCCCAGCATCGATACGCCCGTTTGCGCCACGTCGGTCCGCAAGTTCAACAAGCATGCTTCGGAAAAGGGCATCACCGTGCTCAACATTTCCGAGGACCTTCCGTTTGCGCAGAAGCGTTTTTGCGGTGCCGAGGGCATCGACAAATGCGAATCGCTTTCCGCGTTCCGATCGTCGTTTGGCAAGGACTATGGCGTTGAAATCGCGGCCGGTCCCTTCGCGGGCCTCACCGCGCGCGCCGTCGTCGTGCTCGACGCCGACAACAAGGTCATCCACTCCGAGCTCGTGCCGGAAATCGCGCAGGAGCCGAACTACGACGCGGCCCTGAAAGCGGTTGGCTGATCCTTCGAAAAAAGTTGGTCACATCTTGGGGCCTCGTTGCTACATGCACCTCGAGTCGTAGGGAGGCCCCCCATGGTCAACATCTGGAAAGTTTCGACCCTCGTTTTTGCCGGCGCTTTCGCCTTCGTCGTAGGCCGCGGTGCCATCGCCGAATCCATCGCTTGCAACGATGCCGCGGAAGTTCCGACCACGGCGCAAAGCACCCGCCTTCATCTCGTTCGGGGCCTCGCGTTTTTGGACAGCGCCGAGAAAGAGGTGCAAGCGGCGACTGGGGCGCCTGCCAAACCTCGTGCGGATGCTCTCGCGCATATTGCCAAAGCCCGTGCGGCCATCGGATTGGCGCTCAATCCGAAACCCGAACCCCAGATCATCGTGCCTCGTCCGCGCCCCAAGATCAAAATACCCAAGCCGAAAAAGCCCGTCACTGCCGGATCAGGCGCGACGGCTTCGACATCATCCGACCTCATCAATCCCTTCTTGCGCCCGTCGACTCCCGTTCAGCCTGCGGTGGTGAAGGATCCTTGGGCGGGTCGCCGCTGAGGCATTTTCAAGCGTTCGCATCGTTCGTCCTACCCGCATCCATTCCGGTTTGGCGGAGCGCATTCATTCACGCTGCAGACCGCTGAATCCAGCAAAAACAGTTTGTCCAAGGCCGCAACGACGTGGTAGGGTAAAACATCATACCCCTCAAAATTCGCTTGGCCTGACAAGACGCAAAACAATCGCTGAACAAGGAAAGCAAAGATGCAACGGACGAGCACGTGTTTGTGGTTCGATGGTCAAGGTCTCGATGCGGCGAAGTTGTACGTCAGCTTGATTCCGAATTCGCGGATCATCACGGTCAACGAAGCGGGGGGCAAGGTGATGACGGTGCTGTTTTCGCTCGACGGCACCGAGTACCTCGCGCTCAATGGCGGACCGCAGTACAAGCTTTCGCCGGCCGCTTCGATTATGGTGTTTTGTGACGATCAGGACGAAGTCGACCGGCTTTGGGCGGCATTTTTGGAAGGTGGCGGCGTAGAAAGCCGCTGCGGATGGCTCACGGACAAGTTTGGTTTGTCGTGGCAAATCATTCCGCGTGGCTTCATGGATATGATGAAGAGCAGCGACAAGGAAGCCGTTGGGCGGGCATTTCAGGCGATGCTGACCATGACCAAGCTGCACATGCCGACGATTCAAAAAGCGTACGACGGCGGCTGAATGGCGGTCGTCATTGCACGGCTGCCGCAGCTTTCTCCAAAAGAACGGGCCGCATTTCTGCGGCCCACGCTCGCGCGCTCGGTTCATCCGGAAAGTGCCTCGTGAATCGATTCTTGCTCCCGCGTAATGCCGTCGCGCGGTCCATCATGTCGAGCAATACTTGCACCTTGAACGACGCGCCGAAAAAGGACAATACGCGCGGCGGTAATCGATGGCCATTCGACGCCAGCACCTTCCGCGCTTCTCCTGAAAACGCCGTGAGCTCCACGACGTCGACCACGAACAACATGTAGGGCTGACCGCGCGACCAATCGACGAATTGATCCATGGCCACCGCGGCTTCGCCACCGTCGAGGTCACCTCGGATCACCCAAAGAACGGTATCTGGAGGTTCGTAGGTCAGCCGTTGCGAAGCAAGAACCACGTGATTGGGAGACGGGCGTGCAAGGTCGTCGTTCATTGGCAGACGGCAGGCAATGCGGAGGCTTCTCCGAGCAATTCCGTATACTGCTCGATGCGTCGCCCCCCATGCACCTTGTCGTCGAATTGAATGAATACTCGGTGATCGGCCGGCTGTACCATCGCATTGAAGTACGCTTCGGCGTCGCTCTCCGTATTGCCGAAAGCGTAGGACGGCACGAGCCCCTTTTTGGCAATCATCGCAAGCTCGTTCGTCTTGTACGTCGCGGCTTCGCTTCCGAGCGCGCCTGATTTCGTGAGCGTCGTGTGCACGATGCCCCGCGGGAATCCGTATTGCTGGAAAAATGCCCGCGTGCGCGCACCCAGCCATTCCGGACGTGCGGTCATGTAAAAGATGTTGTAGCCGTTCGACGCGTAAATGTTGAACAAATTCGCCGCGTCTTTTTGCATGGCTGGGAGCGAGCCCGCCGCCAATGCCACGAATTCTTCCGTCTCGTAGGTCGTCAGCGTTCCATCGATATCGCTGACGATGACGGGTGCGCCCTTTTCCACGACGTTGATGAATAGGTCCGTCGTCGAAAGATCACCTTTGACGACGAGGTGCACGCGATGCCATCCCAGGCCCAAAGCTTTGTCGGCAGGAATTTGGAAATAAATGCGTCCGCCCGTATCTTCCACGCCTTCGACCGTCGCGTGCTCACCATCCTCCGTGGTCGTCGCCGTGCCCAGAAATTCCCACGTATCTCCGCAATCGCGGTTCAAATAGACGTCGACGTATTCGCCCTTGATGTCGTCGTCGATCGTGCCATACGAAAACTTGGCCATGATCCATTGCGGGTCGCCGGGATTGTAGAACATGTCGCGACCGCGATGATTTGGATCGCCTATCGGAGGGATGATCGAATTCCAGCCAGTCGCGGTGCCGGGATTCGGGGCCGCAGCGTTACACGCGGGAATGGGCAGGCAAGTCACGTTGGATGCTCCTCCTGCGCCTCCTTCGCCGCCACTGCCACCGCTGCTGCTACTGCTCGTGCCACCACTGCCAGCGTTCGCGCCGGATCCAGCCGTCGCTGCCGTGCTCGGAGCTTCCGAGCCGCAGGCGGAGATGGTCAAAAGTGCTGCAAGTGAACCGAGGAAGAAAGCGTATCGTTTCATCATGCAACCATGATGCCCCGGCGCGGCGAGAAAGAAAAGCACTCCGCGAGCCTTGATCGTGCGGAACGAGGGAACGTTTGGGGGTGCTGTTACATGCCGTATGCCGTACCGGGACGACGGAAGTTCCCCGAGGCTAAATCGGCTGAAACCTTCGCCGTGACGACAATGCAGGAATCGGTTCGATCGTCGTAATCAGATCGGGCGCGCTCCAGCCTTCGGCGTCGTATTCGTTCAAGCAGCGGCTGGCGAAAGCCATGCACTGATCGGCAAATCCAATCGCGCTGGCCGACGAAAACACCGTCTCCCGCAGCTCGTTGGTCACTTTCGTTCGCGCCGGTTGATCCATGCGAGCTTGCGCTTCGACCTCGATGGCATCCCAGAGCAACTTCATGAGTTTGACGCGGTCGAGTGTGGAATAACCGTTTTGCGCGCGCACGAGGCGATCGAGGGTGTCTTGCGTACCCGGATTGGTGAAGTCCGCGGCGCTCGCGGTCAGAAACACGCTGCCTCCACCGACGGATCGTTCGATGAGCTCGCGAATGCGCGGATACACGACGGTCGAAAAAATGCGAAACGTGAGGCCATGGTCCGATCCCGGCAAGACACCTCCGTTCATCCACGGATCCGGGGCGCGAACTTGGGCTTCGGAGAGCCCCCAAAACAGGTTCCGATACGAGAGCAATTCACCCGTCGCCGCTCGCGATTCGGCCAGCGACGAGCTCCCTGCCGCGTTGGCCGCATGCATGAGGAGCCCGGCGATGAATTCGAGCTTCACGGAGAGCCGAATGCACTCCTGGAAATTTTTCCGCGCCGCAAAGCTCGCCCGCAAAAACGAAAGAATGCCATTCGTGCCCGTGCCCCACGCGAGCACGTTTTCCCACGGCACGAGCGCCGACTCGAACGAGAGCAAGGCGTCGTTGTCCTCGAAACGGCTCGTGAGCGGATAATCGAAGGGAGATCCATAAAGGCGCGCCAATACGGTGCTCGTGGGACGGCACTGCAGTTTGATGCCCGGCGAATCCATGGGCGCGATGAATGCGAGCGGATAATCTTCCGCGCGCGACGGCCAATGGGCGTGATGCACGAGGAAACCGCAATGGGAAAGGGCCGCACACGAAGGCACGATCGCCGAACCGGTGAGGATGAGACCGGCGTCCGTTTCCCGCTCGATGATGAGAGGCACTTCGCACGGATCGCGCTGGCCGTTCATCGGCTGCTGAATCGCGTGATGGAAAAACAAGGCCTGTTCGCTCGCCCTTTGATACCACGCGCGCGCATTCGCTTCGAATTGCCCATACGCTTCGGGTGCAACGCCGAGCGCCGCGATGAGGCTCGCGCCTTCCTCGGGACTCTGTCCGGCCCAGCCGTACATGATGCGCGCCCACTCCGCGAGCGCTTCGCGTTCGGCGAGGAGATCACTCACGCTGCGCGGAACCCGGAAAAACCAATGCGTTTCTCCGTCCGAGCCCGTGTCCGTCGCCGTGACGAGTTTGCTGCGTCGGTTCGGGTCGTGCAGCGCGTTGTACTGCCGCGCGAACATATGTGCACCGTTGCGGAACACGGGATGCGTCGTGAGGTCGTCGACGCGCTCGCCGTGGACCCAGACCTCGCGCGTGCCGCGCAAGCTATCGATGTACCTGGTGCGCGTGAGCGGTTGCGTCTTTCGCGGAGTGCCGTTCGTGCTGGGAGCGCTCATGAAGTGTCCTCTGCGGGCGAGCCTAGTCTAATCGCTCTGCTTGGCGAGAAATGAAAATTCTGCGCTGGGCCAAAGGATGCGCGCAAATCGCCGGTTTTTTGGACCGCGCGGGCGATGATGGCACCATGGCGCGCACGATCATGCGGCATGCATATGTAGGGCCAGTGCTCCTCGCCGTCGCGCTTGCTTCTCTCGGCTGCGACACGACCGTTTCCGGCAAAGACTGGGACCGACTCTTCGACGATGCGCTCACCGAACTGTCGGACGATGGTGGAAGTCCCGTGTTCGACTGCGACGACTTGCCCGAGCTCACGCCGGAAGACGAAGCGCTCGGGCCGATGTCGCCGCCGCCCTTGGAAAAAAGCATCACGCGGTCGGATGGATCGCCGCACCGATTTCTGCAACTGCCCGACGTTGCTCTGAGCGGGCCCGTGGCGGACAAAGTCGATGAGCTGGACGATGCATATTTCAAGCGCACGGGCAAGCATTTGACGGTGACGAGCGGAGCGCGAGACGCCGTACAACAAGCCAAAGCGATGTACAAGATGATGCGTCTCGGAGGTGACCCCATGCGCCTGTACCGGAACAAAGAAGCCGCACGTGAAATCAAGCGAGCGTACGAACAGGCGCGAGCGAAAAAGAAGTCGCCCGACGACGTCGTGGGCGCCGTGCATTCGGTCATTCAGAAGCAGATGGCTCGGGGCATCTACATTTCGGCACACCTGCGCGCGGGCGCGGTGGACGTGCGAAGTCGCGACTTGACGCGAACGGAAAAGAAACATTTCGCCAAAGTCGTGGCTGAAATGAAGGACGTGCAGATGCTCGAGGAGTTCACGCCGCCGCATTTCCATTTGCAGATTGATTGATTGACTTGGTCGCGGTTCGAATTTGGGGGGTATGGGGGGCCGAGCCTCGCCGTGCTTTGGCGCAAGCCCCATCGTCGTAAACTAGCCTCGCGTAGCGCGCGTCTCACGCGCGCGGAGCGAGCGTTCAAACCCTGGCTCGCTCTCGATCCAATCCGCAATTTCATTCCACACGGGTCGTGATCGGGCATCCGTGACCAGGCCCATGTGATCCGGCGCGGGCGCGCCAAAATCCCGACCCGAAATCACACGCAGCGTCTTTTGCTTTTCAGGAATGGGCCGCAAAAAAAGCTCGACGGACACAGGATGCGCAAGCAGCGTATCGGCTTCGCTCGCGACGGAAAATACGGGAATCGTCACCCGACCGAGCGCTTCGCGATAATCGATCGAGCCGTCGGTGCTCCCATAACGATTCGATGACCACATGGTCCAAAATTGCCTCACATAAGGCAATGCGACGGCGTCCGTACCAAAGCGCAAAGGACGCGGATCGAAATATCCCCACGTTTCAGCCATGCCCAAGAACGCAGCGAGCATTGCCGTCTTTGCCGCTCGACGTGCCTTGTCGGGCTCGCACGAAGGCACCCACATGTTGCCTGCAATCGATACGATGCCGTCGGGCGCTTTCTCCGGAAAAACACCCGATGCCGCAAGAGACGCATGCGCGCCGAGGCTATGACCCACCACGACGACGGGTCGCCCCGCAAACTCTTGCCGCACGAACTCCACGAGCGCCGGAATGTCTCGGAGTACGTAATCGTCGTAACTGTACCGAGCCCCATCACGGGCGCTTGGGCCACTTTCGCCGTGACCGCGGAGGTCGAACGAAACGACACCGAAGTCGCGTCCGGCGAGCACCGAAGCAAGTCCGGCGCCTCGAGGCCGATCCATCGATTTGCGGTTTGCCATCATCGCGTGAAGCAGCAGGGCGACGGGTTTTTCCATCGAGCCTTCCGCGGACACTTCACCGCGGAGGAGCCATCCATCGGTGGTGCGGACCGAAGCGGGGCGGTTCGAAGTCATGTGTGGAGACGCTACCACGTTCGCTCGTCTGGGCTACAGTGCGCCCCATGTTTGGTTTGGCTGCGATGGGGCTGATTGCTCTGGAGTCGGGGACACCGCCTTGGTGGCTTCTTCGTCGACTGCCGCCTTGGGCCATCACGACGACGTATAACGGTATTGCTTTGTGGCAATGGGCAGCGTTGCCCTCGTTTTTCGCCTTTTCGATGCTCGTCGGGTGGCTCGTCGCGAAGCTCTTCGGGTTCGCGCTCGTCCCCGTTGCCAAGCGGTCGGAAACGCGTTGGGACGACGACCTTTTGATGGTGCTTCAGGGGCCGGTGCGGCTTCTTTTCGGGACCATCGTCTTCTGGCACATCGTTCCGTTGATTGCGCTTGGAAAGACGCCGACGAAATTTTTGTCGAGCTGCATCGACGTGCTCGTCGTCATCAGCGTCTTGTGGGGCATTTTTTGCGCGCTCGACATTACGGCGAAACGCGTATCCGAACGCCTCGCGAATGCCCATGAGCTCAAGGACAGGGGCGGCGTGCTGTCGGTCATTGCGATTGGCACGAAAATGGCCAAAGTGCTGGTCGTCCTATTCGGGTTCGTCATGGCACTCGGCATGCTCGGCGTCGAGGTCACCGGCATCATCGCGGGTCTCGGAATTGGCGGCGTAGCGGTTGCATTCGCGGGTCAAAAAACGCTGGAAAACCTCTTCGGGTCGCTCGTGATCGGTTTGGACCAGCCGCTTCGCATCGGCGATTTCGTCAAAGTCGAGGACCTCACGGGTACGGTCGAACAAATTGGACTACGATCGACGCGCATTCGCACGCTCGACCGAACCGTGGTCACCATGCCGAACGGGAAGTTGTCCGATACGCGCATCGAAAACTATGCAGCGCGCGATCGATTGCGATTGAACGCGAAGTTCGGCCTACGTTATTCGACCAAGCCCGAAACGGTGCGCGTCATCATCGAAAAAATGCGCGAATACCTGCGCGAGCGTCCCGATGTATTTCCTGATACCATTCTCGTGCATCTGGTCGGTTTTGGCGATTCCGCATTGGTCATCGAAGTCAACGTGTGGCTGCTCAGTCAAGAGTGGACCGAATTTCTCGACTGGCGCGAAGAAACATTGCTTGGGCTGATGGAGGTCATCGAAGCAAATGGATCGGCCATCGCCCTTCCTGCGCAGACGTTGCACGTCGAGTCGATGCCGCGCGGGGTTGGCCCCTCGGGTGCGTCCCCGCCGAACCGCTCACACTGAATTGGTTGTTGCCTTCATCGTTCCAGGCTTTACAACCGAGCCGTTCTGACGGATACCGTCACGGAAAAATCATCACCCTGGAGGTTTCGTGGCAAGCTGGCGAGACGAGCTGATCGAGGCAGCGAAGACCAAGGCAGAGCGCGAAGCGGAAGAAGCGGCGCGCCATCGCAAACGCGTCGAAGAGGCGCTTCATACGGCGGAGGCCGCGTTTGGGCTGGCGACCGAGGCGCTGCGTTTCACGCGTGATCGCGTGCGCGACAAGGGCCAGGATGCGCAGCTTGGCGAGGAAGGCGACGCCCACGAGCTCGTGCTGGCCGACCACAAGCTACGTGTGGAGCTGGTGCGTGACGCGGCGACGATCCGCGTGACGTTCGGTGCAGGCAAGCCGCGCGAGTTCGACTTTGCGAAGGACCGGCACATCGCTCCGGCCGACGTCGAAGAGTACATCGGACGGCGGTCGGTGGAGCTCGTCAAGGGCGCGCAGAAGTCGTCACCTTGGTGATGAGTCGTTTCACTGCGTGAAGGTCGTTCATCGACCTTGGTTCTGAGTTTCATCTCTCCAGAAGGCCAGTCATCGACCGTTGGGTAGAGTTTTTTCTCTGCCTCATGGGTGCGCATCGACCTTGGTTCTGAGTTTCATCTCTGCGTGAAGGTCGTTCATCGACCGTTAGGTAGAGTTTTTGCTCTGCCTCATGGGTGCGCATCGACCTTGGGATCGAGTTTCAGCTCTGCGGTGAAGGTCGTTCATCGACCGTTGGGTTGAGTTTTTCTCGTGCTTCACTGGGAAAGATGTGACCTTGGGTCGAGCTGCGGGATCTCTCTTGAAAAGGTTGCCGCGGGAACAAGTGCTGTCGACGTTGCGTGCGAAGAGCGCGGGAGGGCCTTACCGCCCGATCAAGTCCTGTGACCGGCCTGACAAAGTGCTCCGCGCACTTTCCGACGAGATCGAGTAGCTTGCCAAGCCGAAGCGGATTTGCGGCGTGATCCGCAGACGCATCGGTCGCTGACGAGCGATGAGGACGTCGGCGCCTATGGCTTGCAACTGGCGGGACCTGGGTGATGGTTATTGGCAACCCGAAGGTGGCCCGTTCAAGATTGTCGTTTGAACTCGAGGTCGTTGCGGGCCACGGACGACGAATGTCCTCACGCTTGCTTTGGGACAAATAGGCGAGGACGGTGGAAGGTCGGCGTTTGGCTCGATCAAGGCAGATCGGACCCAGGAGATCCAGATGAAGATGCACGAGATGGAAGGGTTCGACGAGGTGCTGCATATGCTGTTGCAAAGCTTGCCGCCGGAACAAGTGTTGTCGGCGTATGCGCCCGAGCAGCGGCTCGCGGGGCTTGCGCCCGAGCAAGTGCTGGCGACGTATGCGCCCGAGCAAGTGCTGGCGACGTATGCGCCCGAAGAGCGGCTCGCGGGGCTCGCGCCCGAAGAGCGGCTCGCGGGGCTCGCGCCCGAAGAGCGGCTCGCGGGGCTCGCGCCCGAAGAGCGGCTCGCGGGGCTCGCGCCCGAGCAGGTGCTGCTGACGCTGCCCGACGAAGTGCTCGGCGCACTTTCCGACGCCTACATCGAGTCGCTTTCCGAGCCGACGCGGATGCTGATCCGCAAACGCATCGGGCGCTGACCCGACGACTCAGAATAAGTGCCGGGCACTTTGGGCGGTTCGTCGGCGCGATACATTTAATGCCATAATCGCGTCGCATCGCCATCCGCAATTCAATACGCGTGGGCGCATCCGCCCGATGCCAGCACCATCCGCGCATTTGCCTGAAGAATGGTCAGCTTCTTCAATCCCGAACGGCTGACCCACCCACGCAGCAGTCGAGCTTCCTTCGCCCGTTCGTGGTAGACGCGCTCTTCGTGAAGCCGACGATCACTCGACAAGGTCCCGCTCAAAGCTCGTCCCAACAAGCGCTTCCGCGCCCGAAGCACGCAAGGTTCGTCTGGACAATTGCACCGCTGCTCGTCGCGCTCGCCGCGTGCGGTCCCGCGGGCGAGCCGCTGACGCCGCCGCCGCCGCTTCCGCCGGACATCGTCGAAACGTCCGCGCCCAAGCCCCAAAACCCCATCGAAACGAGCGATCTGCAGCGCGTGACGGACGACGTCAAGCGCCTCGCGTCCGACGACTTTGGCGGTCGCGGAACGGGCGACAAGGGCGCGCAGCTCGCCGCCGAGCTCATCGAACAACGCTTCAAGGAGCTCGGCCTCGAGCCGTTCGGTGACGGAGATGGCGCGGCCAAGCAGTTCCGCAACAAGTTCTCCGCTCGCGTGGGTGCAAAAGTCGACCCCCCGAAGCTCGATGTTTCACGCGCAAAACAAAAGCCGACGGCGCTCGCCGACGGCGCGAGCATCACAGCCGATGGTTCCGAAAGCGGCGAAGCACAAGGCGTCGTCGTGTTCGTGGGGCACGGCGTCACCGCGCCAGCCGTGACGTGGGACGACTACGCGGGCAAGGAAATCGCGGGCAAAGTGGCGCTCGTCCTCGATGGCGCGCCCGCACCAGCAGACGACAAGCAAGCGAAGGCTCTGCGCGACTTCAAGAGCGCTCGGTACAAGCTGCGTACGGCTCGCGAACACAAAGCGGCGGGCGTGATCATCGTCGCCGCGGGTGAAGAGCTTCCTCTCGAGCCTGCGGATGCGCGCGGCATGGGCGTTCCGGGCGTCGTCATCAAACGCAGCGTCGCCAAACAACTCTTCCCGGACATCAAGTGGGACGATGTTGCAAAGACCGCGTCGAAGGCCGCCGTCAAACCGCGAGAGCTTGCAGGCGTGAACGTCAAGATGACGACGCGCATCGAGCCGACGATGGCGGATGCATGGAACGTCGTCGCGCGTTTGCCTGCAAAAAGCGACTCGCCAACCGCCAGTGAATACGTCGTGATCGGCGCGCACTACGATCACCTCGGCATGGGCGGCACGTCGTCGTCTCGCGCGCCCGGCTCGCGCGCGATTCATCACGGCGCAGACGACAACGCATCGGGCACATCGCTGCTCCTCGATGTCGCGCGGCGCCTGTCGAAATTGCCCGAAAAGCCGTCGCGAAGCGTCGTGTTCATCGCGTTCGGCGCCGAAGAGCTCGGTACGCTCGGTTCACGTCACTGGGTCGAACATCCGCCCGTGCCCATGACGTCGATCGTCGCGATGATCAACGCGGACATGGTCGGTCGCATGCGTGAGCGCACGTTGGTCGTCGATGGAACGGGCACGTCCGCCGCGTGGACGGAGCTATTGCAGAAGGCGAACGAAGGTTTGTCCCTGAACTTGAAGCTCGGAGCGGAAGGGTTTGGCGCGAGCGACCATGCGCCGTTCACGGCGGCTCGAGTGCCCGTGGCGTTCTTGTTCACGGGCGTGCACGACGACTATCACTTGCCGAGTGACACCGCGGAGAAGATTGACGTGGGTGGCATCGACTTGGCCGCGACGCTTGCGGCGCGCCTGACGCTTGCGGTGGCGCAGCGGCCCGAGCGGCTCGTCTTCGTGGATCCTCCGTCGGCGGATCCGCATCGCGGAGGTGGAAGCGGAACGGGTCGCGGATTCAAAGTGTCACTCGGGACGATTCCCGATTATGCGTGGCAGGGCAAAGGCGTAAAACTCACGGGTGCCCGGCCGGATTCACCGGCACTTCGAGCGGGTTTGCAAGCGGGTGACGTCATCGTCAAGCTCGGAACGCACGACATCACGAATGTGCACGATTACGTATATGCCTTGCAGGAGTTGGAACCCGGGCGCGAAACGACGGTGGAAGTCGAGCGTGAAGGAAAGCGCTTACCGCTCAAGATCATTCCGGCACCCGGCCGATGATTTCGTGTGAGAAACGAGCGATGCCGTCGTTTTCCGGTCGTTTGGGGATAGGGTTTGTCTTTTGCGCATTGCTTTCGGCGTCCGTGACGGCTCCGGCGTGTTCGAATCGCGAGCACGTCGTTGCGACGGACGCCGGCGCTGATGCGCAACCAGGTCCCGATGCAATGGCGGACGCTGCATTCGACGCGGCGCTCGATGCAGCGTACGACGCGGCATTTGGTGCGGACGCGGATGTGGACGATGCAGCGGCGGATGCGGATGCAGACGTCGACGCGGCA
Organism: Polyangiaceae bacterium; assembly: GCA_016715885.1. Taxonomy (NCBI): domain Bacteria; kingdom Pseudomonadati; phylum Myxococcota; order Polyangiales; family Polyangiaceae; species Polyangiaceae bacterium. Next base: position 45,221 of record JADJXL010000017.1, on the reverse strand, counting down.
TTGCCTGGGACGAGCGAGGGGTGTCCGAGCGACATGGTGCTCGTCGCGGGCGATTATTGTCCCACGGTGCAGCAGAAATGCATCGAGCACCATAGCGAGTTCAATACGGATCAAAAGAGAAAGAAGAAAGCTGGCGGCAATCACGCGAGCACGGTCAGCGAGCGATGTATGCGGTACGAAGAGCCGTCGGTTTGTCTTTCCAAAAAGCGCGTGCCGATGCGTTTTTGCATGGATCGGTACGAATGGCCGAACCAGAAGGGCGAATTGCCTGCATTGCTCGTATCATGGGGTGATGCGAAGAAGCTTTGCGAGGAAAAGGGAAAACGTCTCTGCATGGAGGCGGAATACAACTTCGCATGCGAGGGCGAGGCAATGCTGCCGTACACGTACGGGTACGAGCGTGATGCGACGGCGTGCAACATCGACCGGGAATACCGCAAGCGGGAAAAGTCGCTGAAGAAGTACGAGCGGTGCATGAAGAAGCCCGAATGCAAGGCGGAGCTCGCGCGATTGGATCAGCGTTTGCCGACGGGCTCGATGCCTCGTTGTGTATCTCCGTTTGGCGTGTACGACCTCAACGGGAACATCAACGAGTGGGTGGAGCGGCCGAAGCAAAAATATCCGAATCGAAGCGGATTGAAGGGCGGCTGGTGGGGCCCCGTGCGCGGGCGGTGCAGGCCCACGGTGGGTTTTCACAAGGAAGACGATTACGGCTACGAGGAAGGATTTCGGTGCTGCAAGGACGCGGAGGGGCAGTGAGTGACGATGGTGCAACGAAGCCCTTGACTCGCGGCGACGGCGCCACAAAAGGTAATCGCATGAAAGTCCTCTTGACGACAGACGGTCGCTTTCCGGCCATCCACGCGCTGCAAGAAGCATCGAGGCTCCTCGCGATGCAGGGCGCAGATGTCTTGCTCGTTTCCGTATCCGATCCCGAACAGCACACAGGCGGTAACCTCAACGCCGCGCAAGACGTCGAGGATGGGATTCGCGTCCTGAAGGAGCTTGGCATCGATGCGCGAGGCGAGATGCTCCGGGGCGACTTCATCGATGCCATCATCGAAAAAGCTCATGATTGGAAAGCCGACGTCGTGGTCGTCGGCTCGGACAGGTCGAGCAAGCTCATGACGTTTTTGGGCGGCAGCGTTTCGACCAGCATCGTGCGCAAATACGATGGTGCCGTGCTCGTCGTTCCGAGCAAGAAAAAGGATTGAGCGTCATTTCAGCGTTTCGGCGGAGGGCGTGAGGATGACGTCGAGCTCTCGGAATGGCGTGCGGCCCGTCGCTCTTGCCTCCCCGTCCAAACCACGGCATACTGGCTACCATGGGTTTGCCCGCTGAAAAGCTCGGACGTCGCGCCACGTATGCAGATTATGCCGCCGTGCCGGAACACAAGAGCGCCCAGCTCGTCAACGGAGTCCTCCACGTTTTCCCAAGGCCAGCACCTCCACATGTGCTGGTTGCGTCCGACCTTGGCGCAGACCTGTCCGGACCGTTCCGGCGCGGTCGCGGTGGCCCTGGAGGTTGGCACATCATTGACGAGCCCGAGCTTCATTTTGGACCCGCCGACGACGAAGACATCCTTGCCCCCGATATTGCGGGATGGCGCATTGAACGGATGCCCGTCTTACCGCGCACGGCATACTTCACGCTCGCGCCCGATTGGGTCTGCGAAGTGCTCAGCCCGTCGACCGAAAAAGTAGATCGCATCGACAAGATGCCCATCTATGCGCGGGAACGCGTCAAACACGTTTGGCTCGTCCATCCAATCCGCCAAACCATTGAAGTGTTCACGCTCAATGCGGACGGTTTTTGGGTGATGACCGGCATGCATGCGGGCAATGTACGCGTTCGCATTCCCCCCTTCGACGCAATCGAGCTCGACCTCGGACTCTTGTGGCCCGTCATCGAAGGCGGACCTCCGACGGAAGACGAGGCAGGCTGAGCAGCTTTTGCATCTGCTACACTTCCCGCATGCCGACCCGCACCGAAACCGATACCTTCGGCCCCATCGACGTCGATGCCTCGCGCTACTGGGGCGCCCAAACCCAGCGCTCGCTCGCCCATTTCGCCATCGGTGACGACCGTTTTTCCAGGCGCTTCATCGAATCGCTCGGAATCATCAAAAAAGCCGCAGCGCAGACGAATCATTCCCTGGGCCTGCTCGCGGACGAAAAATGCAAACTCATTGCTCTTGCCGCAGACGAAGTCATCAGCGGAAAACTCGATGACCACTTCCCCTTGTCCGTCTGGCAAACCGGTAGCGGCACGCAGACGAACATGAACGCGAACGAAGTCATCGCCAATCGCGCCATCGAAATGGCAGGCGGCGCCCTTGGATCGAAAAAACCAATTCATCCCAACGATGACGTCAACCTCGGCCAAAGCTCGAATGACGTGTTCCCCGCAGCCATGCACATCGCATTGGCGACCGAAATAACAAAATCGCTCCTCCCGAGCATCGAAACATTGCGCGCGACGTTATTCGAAAAGTCAACAGCATTTTCCAATATCGTAAAGCTCGGACGAACCCATTTGCAGGACGCCACTCCGGTGACGCTCGGGCAGGAAATCTCCGGCTGGGTCGCGCAATTGGACACATGTCGCGCAATGCTCGAACGCGCTCTGCCGCCCCTGTACGAGCTCCCTCTGGGAGGAACCGCCGTTGGCACGGGCCTCAATACGCATCCCGATTATCCCGTGCGAGTTGCCGAGACGATTGCTCGATTGACGAATTTACCGTTCGTTACGGCGCCGAATAAATTCCAAGCGCTCGCTTCCCACGACGCCGTGGTTTTTCTTCATGGTACGCTCAAAACGCTCGCGACCAGTTTGTCGAAGATCGCCAATGACGTTCGGTGGCTCTCGAGCGGCCCGCGCGCAGGAATTGGCGAAATCACGATTCCGGAAAACGAGCCCGGAAGCTCCATCATGCCCGGAAAAGTCAATCCCACACAAGCAGAAGCCATGCTCATGGTCGCGGCCCGGGTGCTCGGAAATGACGTCGCCGTCAATGTCGGCGGAGCCAGCGGAAACTTCGAGCTCAATGTGGCAAAACCCCTGCTCGTTCACGTGTCGCTCGAATCCATACGCCTGCTTGCCGACGCCATGACGTCGTTCCACGACCATTGCGCCGTGGGCATTGCACCGAACACGCCTCGCATTGCCGAAAACCTCGAACGTAGCTTGATGCTCGTCACGGCCCTCGTCCCGCTCGTGGGGTACGACGTCGCGGCAAAAATCGCTCGCAAGGCCCATTTGGAAAATACCAACTTGCGCGATGCGACATTGGCGATGGGCGTGTTGTCTGCGCAGCAGTTCGACGCTGCCGTGCGACCCGAGAACATGACGGGCCCCATCAAATCCAGCTAGCTATTTGGCGCGAATGGGTGGACGATGCGCCCATGCGAACGCTCTGCATCGACATTGGAGGAACGGGAATCAAAGGCATGGTGCTCGATGCCGAGGCGACGCCGCTGACCGACCGTTTTCGAGTTCGCACGCCGAGTCCTGCGGTGCCCGAGGCCGTCTTTGCGGTGATCGACGAGGTGATTCGGAAGGCGGGGGAATTCGATCGCGTGTCGGTCGGCTTTCCTGGTGTCGTGATCGACGGCACGACGCTCACCGCACCGAATTTGGGCGATGGCTGGGCGGGATGCAAGCTCGCGGAAGAGTTGTCTCGACGTACCAGTAGGCCCGTGCGAGCGCTCAATGATTGCGGACTGCAGGGGCTTGGAGTCATTGAAGGGCAGGGGACGGAGATCCTCGTGACGCTCGGTACGGGAATGGGGTTTGGCCTTTACATCGACGGCCGGTATGTGCCCAATGTCGAATTTGGACATCATCCATTTCGCAAGAAGCGGACGTACGAAGAGCGCGTGTGTAATGCCGAGCTGAAGGCCATTGGTAAGCGCAAGTGGAACGCTCGCGTGATGAACGTGCTCGAGCAGCTCGCGCCGATATTCAATTTTCGCAAGCTGTACTTGGGTGGCGGCAATGCGCGGTACGTGAACGCGGACAAACTGCCCCCGAACGTTTCCATCGTCGACAATGTGGCAGGATTGCGTGGTGGTGTGCGGTTATGGGCGCTTTGATCTAATCGACGACTTCGAATTGCACGCCGACCAGGACGCCTTGGATGCTGAAAGATTCGGAGACGACCTTGCTGGCCACTTCGATCGGTTTCAACGTCGCACGGACCGTACCCGCGGAAGCGGAGGGCGCTTCGGGGTTCGGCACACTCGGACGCGCCACCTCGGGCGTCGTCAGCACTTTGCTCGCGCTGTTTTGCGCTTTGGGCGCAATGGCAGGCGCTGCACCATATCGCTTCAAATCGGCGTAGGTGCGGATGAGCTGTTCCGTTTCGGACACGACGCGTGTCCAGCCATTGTTGAAAGGTGTAGCGCTTTTGAACGTGGACGCTGGCTGCAACGGCAAACGTGCTGGTTGTAATGACGGGGCTTGAGCGAGCGCCGTGTTTGGAAGAACGAACGCGACGCCCAAAGCGACGGCGGCCATCGTCATTCGGCGGACCAGGTTGACAAAACCTCCCATCGCACACCTCCTTCGCCCTGTTTTTCAAGAGCGTTGATGAACGACTGACGGAAGGACACGACCAGAGCCCTGGGGTGCGGACCGAGGGCTGCGGGGCCCAATGGGTGCAAAGATCATCATAGGCGAAAACCGTTCGAAAGAAAAGCCCAATTCGTCACTCGTGATTGTAATCTCGAATGCGAATCTGAGCGCGTTGCGTCAATGGGCTGGCGTTCATGGAGCGTGTGCGAGGGATGGACATGCGCTGCGATGTCTGGCAAAGTCCCGCGCCATGTCCGACCAATCCGCGCGCCGAGGCCTGTATCCTCCCATCGAGCCATACCGTACGGGACGGCTCGAGGTAAGTGACGTCCACGAAATTTATTTCGAAGAGTCCGGCAATCCGCAGGGCAAGCCCGTGGTTTTCGTCCATGGTGGACCGGGGGGCGGGACGGACGCAAAGCAGCGGCGTTTTTTCGATCCCGACCATTATCGTATCGTGCTTTTCGATCAGCGAGGTTCGGGACAGAGCACGCCGCATGCGTCGCTCGAGGACAACACGACATGGCACCTCGTGGCGGACATGGAGGCGCTGCGGGATTATCTGGGCATCGAAAAATGGCAGGTATTCGGCGGTTCGTGGGGTTCGACGCTGGCGCTTGCCTATGCGGAAAAACACCCCGAACGCGTGACGGAGCTCGTTTTACGCGGCATCTTTTTGCTGCAAAAGTGGGAAATTGATTGGTTTTACCAGGAAGGCACGAGTTATTTGTATCCCGATGCATGGGAGGCGTACGTCGCGGCGATTCCTGAAGAAGAACGCGGAGATTTTGTCAAGGCCTATTACAAGCGGCTCACGAGCGACGATGATAACGTGCGTCAAGCGGCAGCTCGTGCGTGGAGCATCTGGGAAGGGACGACGAGCTTTCTCTGCCGGAATCAGGCGCATATCGATAGATGCGGCGGGGACGAATTCAGCATGGCATTTGCCCGCATCGAATGCCATTACTTCGTGAATGGTGGTTTTTTCGAGCGTGAAACGCAGCTTTTGGACGACGTGGGACGTATTCGCCACATTCCCACGGTCATCATTCACGGACGGTACGACGTGGTTTGTCCTTTGAAATGCGCATGGCAATTGCACCGCGCGTTTCCCGAAGCCGACCTGCGCATCGTGCCCGATGCGGGGCATTCGGCGTTCGAGCCTGGGATTTTGCACGAATTGATCACGGCTACGGACGCATTCCGCGATCGGCGCTGAACGTCATGTCGGAAGCAGATCGTACGAAGTGGGATACTCGGTATTCGGCAGTGTCGCCATCCGATGCGCCGTCTCCATGGCTTTCATCGTGGATGGACAATGCGGATGAAAGTCTTCGGCCCACATCCGGACGCGTGCTCGACGTGGCCGGCGGGGCAGGTCGAAATGCCATCTGGTTCGCGCAGCGAGGATTCGACGTCACGCTCGTCGATATTTCCACGGTGGCCATCGCCCTCGCCCACGAGCGAGCGAAAGATGCGGGGGTGACGATCGCGACGCGAGTCATGGACGTGGAGCGCGAACCTTTGCCCGAGGGGCCGTGGGACATCATCGTCCAAATGCATTATCTCGATAGGGCGCTTTTTCCGCAATACAAGAGCCTGCTCGCACCGTCCGGCTTGCTCTTCGTCGAGCATCCGACGCGATCGAATTTGGTGCGTCATGCCAAACCAAGCGCCGCATATTTGCTCGAGGACGGCGAGCTGCCGAGCTTGTGCGATGAATTCGTCATCGTTTCGTACGGGGAAGGGTGGAACGAGACGGGAAAACACGAAGCTCGGCTGGTCGCACGGCGGCTCGGGGGGGAATGAAAGCCGCAATCGTCACACCGGACAGCGGCGCCAGCGCACGCCGTATTGCTCGACCACCTGGCTATCGATGCTGTCGAGCGTGATGAGGCCGGAGCCGTGTTTGTTGCGCTTGTTGTCGAGCTGCACGCTCGTGACGATGTTCAGGCCGCGCTTTTGACCGCAAGGCGACCATGACACGAGCTCGAGCGCGTCGGTGCGATCGTAATCGCCAATGAACGGACCGTACACGTTCGTCTTGAACGTATATTGATCGTCTCTTCTGTATCCTTGAAAAAAGTACGTCGACGTTTGCGAAGCGTGGATGCCGGCGTCGAGGTCCGCGTAGCCTCGGTAGGTCAAATCGACGAGCGCGAAGGACAAACCCGCGGGGAAGTCGAATTGCAGCACGATCTGGCAAAAGAGCCGCTTCTTGGGGGCTGCGACGTCGCGTCCGATCTCGGCCGCGTATTGGTCGAAAATGAGGGTGAGGTATTGGTAGTCGGGCGAAAAGCTCGCGCCGACGCTATCGACGGGGCAGCCCGATCCGCCGTGCGTCACGGAGACGATGTTCACCTGGTCCGGAATGACGGGCTCGTAGCCATCGCCATCGAGCACGTGGGCAGACGCCACGCTGCCGAGCGATAACGCAAAGCCGGTGGTTGCAAGCGTCAGCAATGCACGAATCTTCATGGATTCCTCCCCTAGAGATGCCGATTATGTTGCGCTGGAGAAAGCCAAGGCGTGCACGCGTGCGTCGGGGCTTTCATGAAACCGCCGTGGTCGCCTGGCAAGTGCTCCGAACTGAAATGGCCGTCCACGCAATGCGCTCGATATGCGTCTGGGGCGGATGAATAAGGTATGTGCGGGACAAACGGAGGGCGCGCTCGGCGTTGAAGAGGCTGTGTCAGAACTCGAGGCGTAGTGTGTCACCGCACGCCCGCGCGGGGTTTTAGAGGCTGTCTCAAGACTCGGAACGCGTATCCTCGCCCAGCCCCGCGCGGGGTTGAAACCCCGCGCTACACGACAAGAAGTCCTCGCGCTACCGCGCTCGGACTAGCCTCACGCCGCCATTGCGAGAAATGCAATCTATTGCGAAATCGTCGGGGGATTCTCGATAACGATCCGAGATCCCACAACGCCAGTCCCGAACGGTAGTGAGGGACTTTTGAATGTGTAGCGCGGGGTTTTAACCCCGCGCGTGCGTAAGGTGAGCGAGCACGGCTCGATTAGGAGACGGTTTTTGAAACCCCCCTCGAGTACTGACCCGCTTTCAGGACAACGTCTTCAGCAATCGGGCGAGCGTCGTGCCCATATCGGCCGGCGTCGGGGCGACGGCGACACCTGCTTCTTCGAGCGCCGCGATCTTTTCCGCTGCCGTGCCTTTGCCACCCGAAATGATGGCGCCAGCATGTCCCATCCGTTTGCCCGGAGGAGCGGCTCGGCCCGCAATGAGCGCAGCGACCGGCTTTTTCATGTTGGCCTTGATCCACGCAGCCGCCTTTTGCTCGGCCCCGCCACCAATCTCGCCAATCATGATGACCCCGTGCGTGTTCGGATCGTCGTTGAATAGCTCCAGCACGTCGATGAAGTCCATGCCGCCCACGGGATCGCCTCCAATGCCAATGCACGACGATTGGCCAATTCCGAGCGCCGTGAGCTGTCCGACTGCCTCGTACGTCAACGTGCCCGACTTGGAAAGAACGCCGATATTGCCCGGCTTGTGAATGTGCCCAGGCATGATGCCAATCTTGCATTCACCCGGCGTGATGATGCCCGGGCAATTCGGCCCAATCAGCCGCGTGGGCTTGCCCTCGAGGTACCGGCGCACCTTCACCATGTCGAGCACCGGAATGCCCTCCGTGATGCAAATCACGAGACGGCAACCCGCATCGACCGCTTCCGCAATCGCGTCGGCTGCACCGACCGGCGGAACGAAAATGCACGAAACGTCGGCACCTTCATTTCGTACGGCTTGCTCCACCGTATCGAACATCGGCACCTTGTCGTCGAACTTTTGGCCGCCTCGACCAGGCGTCACGCCCGCGACCACCTTCGTCCCATAAGCAATGCAGGCGCGGGCATGTTGTGAACCATATTCGCCCGTGATGCCTTGAATGACGACGCGCGTATCTTTGTTGACCAGGATGCTCATCGCTATCGAATCCTTGTTTGTCCGGGCGCCTTCAGGCAGCCGCGCCTTGTTTCACCGCGGCAATGATCTTTTGCGCGCCGTCCGCCATCGACGATGCGCTCTGAATGGTCAAACCGCTTTCGTCGAGGATCTTGCGCCCAAGCTCCACGTTCGTGCCTTCCAGGCGCACGACGAGCGGAACTCTGAGCCCAAGCTCCTTCGCCGCAGCCACCACGCCCGAGGCAACGACGTCGCAACGCATGATGCCACCGAAGATGTTGACGAAAATGCCTTTGACCTTGTCGCTCGTCAAAATCATCTGGAACGCTTTTTTCACCTGCTCGGTGCTCGCTCCACCGCCCACGTCCAGGAAGTTCGCCGGTTTGCCACCGTAATGCATGATGATGTCCATCGTGCCCATGGCCAGCCCCGCGCCATTGACGAGACACCCGATGTCACCATCGAGCGACACGTACGAAATGCCCACGTGCTTCGCTTCGAGCTCCGTCGGGTCCTCTTCGTCGGTATCGCGCAGCTTCTCCCATTCCGGATGGCGGATCTCGGCGTTGTCGTCCATCGTCATTTTGCCGTCGAGCGCCATGATGTCGCCCTTCTTCGTGACGATGAGCGGATTGATCTCGATGAGCGAACAGTCCTCCGCAAGGAAACACTTGTAGAGTTTGTCGACGAGCGACACGAACTGCTTCATCGTTTCTTTGGCGCCAAGCCCCAGGTCATAAGCGAGTTTGCGCGCTTGAAACGGCGCGAGCCCCAAGACCGGGTCGACGTGCAGCGTGTGGATCTTCTCGGGCGTGTCGTGCGCGACCTTCTCGATGTCCATCCCGCCTTCACGCGACCCCATGATCGCGATGCGCCGGCGATCGCGGTCGAGAAGCAGCGCGAGGTACAGCTCGCGGTCGATGTCGATGCCTTGTTCGATGTAGAGCCGCCGCACTTTTTGGCCCTCGGGGCCCGTTTGTACGGTTACGAGTTGCATGCCGAGGATTTTTTCGGCAAGCTCCCGGGCTTCTGCAACACCTCCCTTGGCCACCTTGACGCCGCCGCCTTTGCCGCGACCACCAGCGTGGATTTGCGCCTTTACGACGACAACCGGAATTCCTGTTGCCTCGATGAGCCGTTTTGCAGCAGCTTCCGCCTCGTCGACGGTAAACGCCGGCTCGCCCTTCGGTACGGGGACCCCGTAACGAGCGAAGATTTGCTTTGCTTGATACTCGTGGATTTTCATGCGAGGGACGGCAAGGTATCACTAGATGCGACCTGCATGCGATCGAAAATGAACTTGCGACAAATTTCTTCGAGCGAACGCGTCCGCAACCTCGTGGCTGTTGCGCTTTTCACGGTCTCCGGCGGATGCAGTGGTCCGACGGACGTGCCCGTTCGAGCGGGGAAGGAGCCAGTACCGGTACTCACACGAGCGTTGCCGACCGATGCCGGCGCCGATGTGACGATCCCGGATGCCGGGATGTCGATGGATTCCGGCGATGCGGGCGAGCAAAGCATCGCGGCGGAAGAGCCGAAGGGGCCGTGTCCGGACGACATGGTTTACGTCGACACGACGTATTGCCCCGAAGTGGAGCTCAACTGCATTCAAAAGGCCTACAACAAGGCCAACAAGATCATGATTTGCAAGGAGTTTGCCAAAGGCGAACAGCGCTGCGTGACCGATCTGCGACGACAGCGTTTCTGCATCGATCGTTACGAGTATCCAAGCCGCGAAGGAGCGCATCCGCCGGTCATGGTCGACTGGTTCGATGCGCTGGCGATGTGTCAAGAGCAAGGTAAGCGTTTGTGTTGGGAGAGCGAATGGGTGTCGGCGTGCGAGGGCCCAGCGAAAAAGCCGTTTCCTTATGGGTACAAGCGCGACCCGGCCATGTGCAACATCGACAATCCTTGGCTCCAACCGACGCTCGAAAAAATTTATTCGAAGGACAAAACGATCCAAGAGCCGGAGCTTTTTCGGCTGGATCAAAGCGTTTCGAGCGGCGAGCGGCCGGAGTGCAAGAGTGATTTCGGCGTGTACGACTTGACGGGCAACGTCGACGAATGGGTCAATGCCGAAAAAAAATATCCGAAATCGAAATGGGCGGGGCTCAAAGGTGGCGCCTGGGGGCACGTGCGTAATGCATGTCGGCCGATGACCGTGAGCCACGAACCGGAATTCACGTATTACTTCGTTTCATTTCGTTGTTGCGCCGATGCGGCCCCGGATGCGGCGGCCGATAGCGATCCCAAGCTGTGGCGTCCGCCGGCGCAGCCCGATCCCAAGAAGAAAGGGCCGCTATCGAAAGGCTGGACGCCGCAGACGCGCGCGCCGCATCAGCCGGGGCCCGTGCATCCGTGAGGAGCACGTGAACCCAAATCGACGATCCGTATCTTCACCGATCGAATTCAGAGCGATCCATTGCAGCGTAGCGGATCCTCGGCAAGGATGAGGATCCAAGCATAATACTCGCTCTTGCCCACCCGATATCCCTCCCACAAGGTGTACCGACGACCACCATCGATATGCCTGAAGATGTCGGGACCGACCTGGATGGTATAGTTACCGTGCCCGGCTGGCGTTTCCGCCATTTCGAGATGATTGAAGAGGATCAGTCGTCCGTGGGCAATCCGGCTGCCTGCCTCGATCTTGATGGGATGTCCGCAACGCCAAACGTAATGGCCATCCACGCGCAAGAGCAGCCCGTCGTTGGGATCCCAACGTTTTATGAGCGTGTCGCTGGGATTGGCCTCCTTGAATGCGACATTGAATGAGACGAGGTCCGGCGCAGCCTCACCATTGATCTTGACGCTCACCGGCGTCAAACCCTCCGAATGATTCACGCCGCATCCCGCCGCGCATGAAAGGGCCACGACGCCCGTCGCAACCAAACAACGTGCATTCATTGCACTGCCCATTCCTTCCCGTCGTCCAGAATGACGTATCCAGGTCGCGATCGGCGACAGCGTTGCAGGCTATTGGCTCGACCATCCACCCGGCTTTCACCTGCTCCGCCCAAAATTCTGCCCTCGCCAGCAGCCCCGCCAATGCGTTCTTCGCTGGCGCTACCAGCCAATCTGCCCTCGCCGGCACCCCCGCCCATGCGTTCTTCGCCGGCGCTACCAGCCAATCTGCCCTCGCCGGCACCTCCGCCAATGCGTTCTTCGCCGGCGTTTCCGCCGAGCTTTTCCTCGCCCGCACTTCCAGCGATGCGTTCTTCGCCGGCGCTACCAGCCAATCTGCCCTCCCCAGCACCTCCACCAATACGGCCTTCGCCAGCGCTACCCGCCAGCCGTTGTTCTCCTGCGCTGCCGCCGATTCGCTCAACCGTCGACGCGCATTCTTCGGGCAATGCATACCATTGCCCGTCGACATGCACGGCGCCGTAACGCGCACGGTCAGGGCCATCGATGGGCGCCATGGGGTAGAATGCAGACGCACATCCCACGCCGCAACCGATTGACAACCAAGCAATCCAAAAGAGTTTTTCTCTACGAATGCGCAGCATGGCCTTCAAAATCGAAAAACCGGCGTGAACATGCGCGCCTGCGTGTTGAAGACCGGCTGCGTCATCCCTCCGGCAATCATGAGCCCAGACCCGACGAGCGTCGTGGCACCACCGATCATGAGCAAATTGAGATCACCATCGCTGGCACCCTCTGACGTGATCAGACCACCCATACCAAAGAGCATCATCACGAGACCCGCGCTCAAAAATGGCGCACTTGCGAACATGAGCCTGAGGCTATGGGTGTTTACTTTGGGCGTCGGAGACATCGGTCCAGGCGGGAGCAGCGTGATACGAAGTGTGTCGCTCTCCGCCTCGACTTTGCGCGGCGCCAAAGGCTCCGGTGGCTTCTCACCCGTTGCAGAACCTGTCGGTGGCGTAGCGGTCGGCCCAGGAACGGTCGGTGTCGTAACGTTCGGTGCGGGAACCGTCGACGGAGGCGCTGGCACTGGAGGCGCTGCTTTTTCGCACTTTCCGCCTTGACAGACCAAATCACCCGAGCAATCGACGTCTTTCGTACACGTATTGGCCGGTGGATCGACGCACGCTCCTTTTTCGCAGATCCGATTGCCTTTGCAATCCTTGTCCGCCGTACATTGCGCCGATGCGCTCATGGGCCACGCCAAAGAAAGCAGCACCAAACACGTTAGGAAGCGTGGAAAACGCCGAAACATGCGCGAAAGCTACACGCCACAATCACCCAGGTCAACCGATTGCTGCACGAACCGGAAACGCACGTAGCGCAGCCTCGCCGACGAGCACTCGCGATGCACTCGTACGTCGCGCAGCCTCGCCGACGAGCGTTTTTCTCGACCAGCCGACGCATCCTTCTCCAACGAGCTTTTGCAGGCTCGCTAACTGGCCTCGGTTTTTTTTTCGGCTCCCCCTCTCCGCGCAGCGAAGCGAAGTTGGAGAGGGGCCGGGGGGCGAGGCGCCAAAGCGCGACAATTTCGGAGTAAGTTAGCGCTTCTTGGGCCGGGGGGTGAGGTGCGAATTGCGAGCAATTCCTGATGAACACCCTCTAACGGCGACGACGCCCGAGCAACCGCAACAAGGAGCACGGGCAGCGACAGGGGATCAACAGGAGGATACCTGTACCACGGAACTCTTGCACGCGGTTGAGGTCTGGCATTAGGCTTCGGATCTGTCAACGACATCGTCATTTACCCACCTTCGCATGGACCGAATAGAAGACTCTCAAATTGGCCGTAACTGCCGTCAGATCAACCAAGGCGACATTTACTGGGTCGAACCGGATGACACGCGCGGATCCGTTCCAGGTATCTCCCACCCACATGTCGTCGTCCAGGATGATGTCTTCAATCACTCTCGCATCATGACCGTCGTCGTTTGTGCACTCACCTCGAACCTGAATCGCGCGAACGAGCCAGGAAACGTGCTTCTTGATCCAGGCGAGGGAAATCTCGAGAAGCGGAGCGTGATCGTGGTCTCGCAGATCTCTTGCCTTTACAAGTCGCGTTTGGGCAACTACGTGGGTTCATTATCGAGCGAGCGCGTTTCGCAGGCGCTCAGCGGATTGCGGTTTTTGCAGTCTTCGTTCTACCGATGATTGACATCTCTCGCGCCCCGCGCGTTTGTCGTGGTTTACCTCTCGCGCAGCAAACAGTACCCCTCCCAGGAAAATCACCCATGCCCCGCCTGCTACGAAATGTGCTCGCCATCGTCACGGGAATCCCCATAGGCGGATTCGTCAAGATCGAGACATGCTGCGAGCATGAACGAAGTCGCTTGTCGATGCCAAGGCAATCGCGGGCGACGGAAGTTGGAGGATCCACGATGATCGCTTTTCACTTCAAACTCATCCCAGAATAGGTACTCTCGATACCATGAAGACCACCGTGCGACACGTGTTTACATTCATGGTACTATCGATGGCGACCCTTCACTGCGCGCTCGATAGGGACGGCAGCGCCCTCTTCGGCGCTGACGGGGGAAGTGCTGGCGGAGGCGGAGACGGGCTTGGCAATGGCGCTGGCGGCGCAGGCACCGCCGGTGGCAACGTGGTCGGCGCGTCCTCTTCATCATCTGGTCAAGGTGGATCCACGTCATCGCCGGCGCGCCGCGTCGAGATCACGTTCGACAATCAAAGTGGACCGGCAATCGATGATTTTCCGCTCCTCGTGCGCCTCGATGCAACGCGGATCGAATACGCGAGGACATCACCCAATGGCGCGGATCTCCGGTTCGTCGACGCCGATGGAATCACGGTTCTGCCCCATGAAGTCGAAGCTTGGAACCCCGATGGTATATCGTTCGTGTGGGTGCTCGTCCCCGACATTGACGCGACGTCGACCGATCACATCTTCATGTATTACGGTGACCCCGCAGCCGGCGTCGCCCCGGACCCTTTGAAGTTATGGAAATCGTTTGTCGGAGTTTATCACCTTTCGGGTTCGACGACCGTCGGATTCGATAATTCCCCGAGCGCTCATCACGGTACCGTGAATGGCAACGTGACGACGGACATGAATGGCCGAATAGGTGAAGGTATTTCGCTCGGCGGTTCCGGTCGCATCGACTTGACCGGCGTCGACCAATTCAGCGCCGACATGGGCCAAGTGCGCACCGTCGAGGCATGGTATTCGACCACGCACATGGCAGCACAGCGGCTTTTCTCTCAAGAATCGAACTGTCTCGGATTTGGCATGACGCTAGGTACCACCAACATCCGATATCGAGGTAGCTTGTTCACGGGCGGCGGCTGCGGAACGCATCAGCCTTTTTACGCTCAAACGAACGATGCGACCGCGGACGGGCAATGGCACTACGTAACGATGGTCCTCGATCGACCCGGCAGTGAAATTCGGCTTTATCTGGATGGCATGCTTGCCACGTCGAACAGCATTGGCAACGGGAACGATGCACACAGCGCCAATGCATGGATTGGATCGGCTTTTGATGGAAATAGTGCCTTCCAAGGGCGCATGGATGAATTCCGGGTCGCCTCGAAGAATCGGTCGGCTGGGTGGATTGCGGCGCAAAACCGATCGGTCCGCGATCAGTTCGTCACCTATGGCGCTCCGCAAATGCCGTGACCACCCTGCGCGCCGATGTCGCTCGACGAGCTCGTGACGTGCGTCTGTACCGCAAATTGGACGCCCAGCGCCCGGCCGACTTTCTGCCGGACCTGGCCGCGAGCCCGTTTACGAGCGATTCCCGCAGAAATCCGAAAAAACGACGGCAGATCGACCATTCCGAGCCAGCACAACCCTGCAACCGGCCCATTCCACGCAAGCTGCGGAATCCCTGCCAGTTCACGTCGTGAAGTTGTTGGTCAAGGAGTCAACATCTCCCCAATTGGAACGAGCGAGAGGCGGCCGGCGTTGTTGATGTTGAAAATCGATGGATGCGAGCCGGCGGTGGACTGATACGCATCGGCGTAGACGTCGGCGAGGCTTCGATCGAGCGATATCGAGACATTGGTCACGAATTGCCTGGAGAACCCATCGTTGACCCAAGCAGGCACTTCGTCGTCATACGCGCCGGCATAGGATACTTCTTTTGCATTGGCAGCCGTGATCAACGTGACGCCTTCGAGTGGCACTTCGCCCGCATTCATCCCGCATCCATATTCGATGCCGTCGGCGCTTGCATCCCCAAAAACCCCAGAGAAACAGCTTTCGATGACCACGAGCGCCCGGCGATATTGGCCATTGCTCTGCATCGAACAGAAACTTTCGCGCAGGCGGGTCGGAGAAAATATGTCTCCTTGGCTAGACAAACCCTCTTCGGCCGTTTGGGCATCGAGCGGCATACCCTCGGCGCCTCCATGGCCTGCGAGATACACGTACACATTGCTCGAGTCGGTCGGGCTGATCACCTTGGGCGTCGTGCTTGTGACGACACCCGTGAGGATATTCTGCAGGTCGGCGCTCGTAATGGTAATTCCGTAATCGATGACAGCTCCGCCGTACACGTCACCTCCGGCAGGTTCGTTGCGGACTTGGCCAGTTTTATCGTTGCTGGGATTCGTGGCGATGTCGTCGGCGAGGATCAGGACGATGTGATCGTCGTCGATGCCATTTTCGCGCAAGAGCCGGTATTGTTGCAAAGCGTCGGACTGGTGGCGATAATTGCTCCACCCCGAGGAAAGCGCGGCAATGACTGCCCAGGTATCGGATTTTGCTTTCGCGGGCGTCCACATGGATTGATCCACGTTCGGAGGTCCGAGGCCCGGCTTGACGAAAGCCCCCGAGCTCGTCAAAAAGGTGGGATCGTCCGTGGAAAACCGCTTGTCGACCTCGAGCCCGCTCGGTCCGATGGTGAAATGTGCATACGTCGAGGAGGCCAGGTCCATATAAAGTCCCGGCTCGAATTCGAGAACGCCCGTGGCGCCTTGGATTTTCGGCCGCTTTCCCGCACGCAACTCAGCGAGATTGTTCTTGATTCCGGCGGCATCCCAGCCATTCGAATTCGTCTCCGTACCGTCCGCGATTTTCTTCATCCCACTTATCAACGGCTTCCACCCCACCCCGCCAGACAACTCCAATGCGTAAGCGAGCAAAAGTACCGCGTCGTATTCGCTTGGACCATGCGGAGCCAAACGTGATTGCGGAAAACGCTCGCCATACGCGGCTTCGAAAGCCTCCGTTCCAGCTCCCACGAATCCTTCGATACCTTGCGCACCGAGACTCGCCTCTTCCATGTCGTAAGGATCGAGCCCCGTATCGGCAAAAACAATACGAGGGCGAGGCATGCCCTGCGGTGGCAACGATTTTACGATACATTGCATCTCCGGGGGACTGCCTGGAGCGACGAACAACATTTCCGGCATCGTCGCCATGGCTTCCATGACTTTGTTTTCGCACGGACCCATGGAATCGATGGTCACGATGTTCACGGCGTCCTCTGGGAATCCAAGCTCTTGGGCGAAAAACCCAAACCACGAAAAAAATGTATACCCCGAAATGTCCAACGACGTGAGTAATGTCACGCGTTTGGCTTGGTTCTGTTGCGCAAAACGGACCAGCAGCTCCGTTTGCGCGATATCGGATTCGCGCGTGCGCCAAATGGGGCCTCTGCCACCATACGCGCGAAGCAAATCATCGGAGGTCGATGTGGTCGAGACAATGGGCTTGTTCGCTTCGAGAAAATAATTGGCAACGAGCGATAATCCGCTGGAGCCTGGTGGACCAATCACGGCGACGTGTTCTTCGTCATTTGCGAGCGCTTCCGCTCGAGCCAAAAAGCCATCCACGTTCATGATATCCGGATCGACGTAATCAAAAGCGATTTCTCTGCCGGCTACACCTCCTGCGGCATTGATGTTTTCACGCGCCCATTCGAAATTCGGCAATCCTTCGACCGTGGGGTCTCTGTCGGCAGGCATGAAGATGGCAATGCGGAGGGGATCGAGCGCGACGGGCAGAGTCGGAGAGCTCGTTTCGTCGGAACAGCCGACGGTCATCAGAAGTGGCAAAAGTGATAACACTGCGACACGTTTTTGGCGGCGAATCATGGTCGTCGTTTCACTTGAAATCGTCATGGAACCTCACCTCCGCGTCAGCCCGGCGCACCACTTGGCAGGCAAATCGAGCGGCGATGGGCCCATTGCAGCGCCACCGCCGCTCGATCGAAGCGGTCAGTCGGTGCAATACGTGAAGTTGTCGTCGTACGAATTCACCTGCAACTTCGTGCAGCTACCATTGCCACTCGAATCGAGCCACACTTTCTTGCACGCATTTGCCCAAAGCCCAACGTTGAAGCTCGAATCGGAGCACCAACCGGCCTTGTCGCCGTAATCATTGAACGTCCCGGCGCATTCGATGGCTGTCGAGCACTTGTTGCCGTCCACTGCCGAGCAAGCGCATACCGTATCGATTTTGGCTCCATCCGAGCTATTCATCTCCATGATGAAGTATTCTTTATTCGAATTGCTGACCGATCCGGTTGCTGAAACAGCGCAAACCTTTTCTTGGCCGTCCGAAAGCGTGTCCGTGATGGTGCATTCCCAATATTTCCCGTTGTTGAGGTATTGGAGCGTGATGTCCCCGGAGGTTCCCGAATTACTGCCGGACAAGTCGATGTACAAATGCGTCGGGTCAGCATTGACCGGGGGCAACTTTTCCGGCGGGCGCACGCAATATTCCTGATTTACGTCGGCGGTGCACGCACCCGCTTCGCAAGTGCCGCTGATGCAATCTTCTCCCGTTGCACAAGCAGCTCCGGCAATCCCCTCGGTGGGTGCAGGAGGCTTCGGTTGGCACGAACCCACCGGTTCGCCGGTCATCGGATCGGGGCTCAACTGGCATACCAGCCCGGGCTTGCATGCAAACGTGCTGGACCTATCCGATCCCGTCGGCGTGCAGTCCTCGTTTTCGCCGCGCTTCCCGACCAAAAAGATGGGCTGCGCAATAGCTTCCGGATGCGGCGCGCATTGCGAGACGGCTTTTTCGAGCTGGCGGAGGTAATCGCCGGCCGCGTCGGCGTCGTAGCTGATTTCGCCGTTCTCGACGAGGGGACTGTCGAGCACCTGGCCAAGCCCCGCCGAGCATTTTGATTCTTGTAAACATTCTTCGACATCCGCGTACACCACGTCGGCGCCTGAACAACAACCAACCGCCCCCGCACAATGGATTTCATCCGCCAGCGCGCAAAAATCTTCCGCCGCGACCGCGCCTTTGATTTCGGGGACATCCACGATCGCATTCGGCGGCGGATTTGCCGTCGTGGGATCTTCGCCCGAGCATGCGGCAAGCGTCATTCCGATGAGCGAAAAAGCGGCAGCGTGAGCAATTGAAAGGTTCCCGAGGGTGAAGTGTTTGGCCAAAGAAAGCATGATTGTGATCCTTTCAGGTCGTCCCCCGCATTCGATGTGCGGTGAATCGATGTGGTTCACTCCCTTCGCAATCGATGTGCCAACTGCGTCGAAGCGCCCGCGCGTTTGCGATATCGTCAAAAGCAGCGTTTGCCTGCTGTCGTGGTGCTGCGCGACGTGCCTTGGAGGCGCTGGCTGGAGGTTCGCGCCCTCAGGCTGGAGGTTGGAGCCTTCATCGGGACGTACCCGCGACGTTTCGATCGCTTCACCGAGCGTCAGTGGTTGTTCCACGCACACTCCAGCACAAAATGCATTCAATAACCGAATCCCGTAAAGCAAACCCGTGTATAGTGCATGACCATGCACCGAAATCGTGTTGTCATGACGTTGTTCTTCGTCTTCGTCGGCTTACCCGGTTGCGGCGGAGAAACGCCCGCTACCTCCACGTCCAGTGGCGGAGGCGGCACGAACGGGTCCGGGGGGTCCGCCGGCGCCGGCGGCATGGCTGGCGCAGGTGGCATGGCTGGCTCGGGCGGAGGCATGAGCTCGTCCTCTGGAGGCTCGGGGGGCATGTCGTGTGTCCCCGTCGATGATCAGAACCCGTGCACCGACGACGTTTGTCAAGGCACCATGCCCATTCACACGCCCTCGCCCGCGGGCACCGCGTGCACGGAAGGGGGCACCGTGTGCAATGGCGACGGCAGTTGCGTCGAATGCGTCCTTGCCAAGGATTGCCCCGGTGAAGACTCGACGTGTCAGTACCGCACCTGTGCGCTGGGCAAATGCGGTCAGCAATTCGCGCCCGTCGGGACGCCAGCGTCGAACCAAGTCGCAGGGGATTGCAACAAAATGTATGCGACGGTGAAGGTGGCGTCACGCCGCAAAAAGACGACACGGACCTCCCCGACGACATGAACGCATGCACCGACGACGTTTGTCAGGGGGGTGTCGCATCGAATCCGAACAAGCCCAAAGGAACCGATTGCGGGGGTGGCCTCGCCTGCGATGGCAATGGCGTGTGCACCGGCTGCATGGCGCCGACCGATTGCCCCGGCGTCGACGAGGAATGCCGGAAGCGCTCGTGCAATGGAGGTTTGTGCGGTTTTCCCATCACGGCCATGGGGACGGTGCTCGCCGCGCAAACGCTGCACGATTGCAAGTCCGCCGTTTGCGATGGCAATGGCGGCGTCATGGACCTGCCGAACGACACCGATTTGCCGCTCGACGATGGCTCGCCTTGCACGGACGAAGCATGTTCGGGCGGAATGCTGCTTCACCCGGCCAAACCCAATGGGATAGCGTGCACCGATGGCGACGCTTGCACGCTAGGCGATAACTGTCAGATGGGCGCTTGCGTTCCCACGAGCCCCGTGATGTGCAATGCGAATATGCTCTGCGTCGCCGGTTCATGCGCCAACTGTGTGAACCAATTCATTGGCCCACGATTTGTGTCGACAAACGCCAATCCCACAGCGGTGGCCATGGCGGACTTCAATGGGGATGGCAATCGAGATCTCGTCGTTTCGCAGCTCGGTCTGTCCAGCGTGAGCGTGATGATCAACTTGGGCAATGGCACATTTGCCCCCAAAGTTGATTACCCGACCAACACATTCCCTCGCGACGTCGCCGTGGGCGATTTCAACGGAGATGGGCGGCCGGACATCGTCGCGGCCAACGAAGCGGGGAACAACGTGAGCGTTTTCATCAACTTGGGCAATGGCACGTTCGGGACCAAAATGGACTACCCCACGCCACCCACGCCACAGTCGGTGGTTGCGGCGGATTTCGATGGCGACGGCAAAATGGATGTTGCGGTAACGACTCCCAATCCTGGGGCCGTGACCGTACTTCGCAACATCGGCAACGGCACGCTCGCGCCCGCTGGAGACTATGCGGTGGGTGGTTTTCCCATGGGCCTGGTCGCGGCGGACCTCGATGGCGACGGCAAACCCGACCTCGCGACATCGAGCGACTTTTTCAGCACATTGGTCGTGCTGCGTAATTATGGCAATGGCACGTTTGCCCCCGTCACGGCTTACCCCACGGGCCTCACCCCGCGTAACGTGGATGCCGCAGACGTGGACGGCGATGGCAAGATCGACCTGGCCGTCGTGAAGGGTAGCAAGGCTGTCAGCGTGTTTCGTAACAACGGTAATGGCACCTTCGCCGCGCCGATCGAATACCCCACCAACGACTACTCCACCACGCTCGCCTTGACGGATATCACCGGCGATGGCCGAGCCGAGCTCATCGTCGGAGGCGATTTCAACAAAGCACTCGAAGTGCGCACCAATAGCGGCGGAGCATTCGGCCCGAGCCGTTCCTATTCGATGACATTCAGCGTGTTGGGCATGGCGGCCGGGGACCTCAATGGCGACAGCAAGCGCGATCTCGTGCTCGTCGGTGGCTCCGACGTGAGCGTGGTCTTGCAGGACGGCAGCGGTATCCTCGGAACGATTTCGTACCTCACCACGGGCAACCTGCCTTATGCGGTGGGGGCGGCGGACCTCGATGGCAATGGCCATGTCGACCTTTTCACGGCAAATCGGAACAGCAGCACCGTGAGCGTCATGCTGAACAATGGCAACACCACGTTCGCCCCCAATGTCGAGTACGGCGTTGGATCGAGCCCCTATGCGGCGGTTTCGGGCGATGTGAATGGTGACGGCAAACCCGATATCGTGGCGTTGAACAACAGTGGGGGCAACGTGACGGTGCTCCTGAACAACGGAAACGGGACATTCATGAACGGCGGCAATTACTCCGCCGCTTCCGGGTACGCATTGGTTCTGGCAGACTTCAATGGCGACGGCAAACTCGACATTGCTGCGGGAAATCAATCCGGCAGCAACGTGAGTGTGCTGCTTGGCAATGGCGACGGTACGTTCGCCGCCAAGATCAATTACCCGACGGACTCTGCCCCCCGAGGTATCGCTGCAGCGGACTTGAATGGCGATGGCAAGCCCGACCTCATGACCGCGAACAACAGCACTTCGAGCGTCTTGCTCAACAATGGCGATGGCACGGGCGGGAGCATTTACGGCTTCCAGGTAATCTCTACTCGCTCGGCGCCAAGCTGACGCAGCAGCGAGGTTATCTGCTTTTCGGCCTGCACTTTGGCCCGCGTTTTCATCTCCGACGTGTCGGCAGCTTTCCGAATGGCTGCGACGGCTTCGCGCCTCGCTCGAGTTTCGAGCTGCTCATTGCGCTTTGCCAACACGCTGGTTGTGCGCGTGTATACATACGTGGCGTTTTCATCGAGTCCCGCGTGAAACACTTCGGGAGCGGGCAAATGCAGGCTCGCGGTCTTGCCGGTCGCGTCCATGGAGACGTCAGCTTCTGCCAGTTTGGAGAGATCAATCCCCAACGTAGCTTGGCCCACGGCGACGAGCAGGATTGCATCGGTGGCTTGTACCAATCCGAACATGTGGCTTTGAGTGTCGGTTAAATCGATCACTTTTTCCACGTGGACTTCAGCGGTCTGAAGGCGCGCCAGGTCTCGCACGGCGACGAGGACGTTTGGAGTTGAGTGGATGGTTACGACGCTTGTCGAGGCGGCTGGAGGCGTCCAGGAGGCGACACCGAGGCCAATGGCGCCGGCGATGGCGAGGATGGCTGTGAGGAGCACGGCCGTGAGCTGCCACTTTTTCGCGGTACGAGCCGGACCGTGCGCGTACGGATCCACGAGGGGGCGCTCTGATTCGGGCTCATGAGGGTGCTTGGCCATCGAAGCCAGCATAACTCATCTGCGCGTCGCGTCTTGCGTTATTTGGCGCTCGCGTTGGCGGGCGTCAATGGAGCGGGCGCTGATGGCGTGAAAACGTCGTGGAAGTAGCTGATTACGGATTTCGAGAGCTATTCGATCCGTGCTGCTCGTCGCATCGGTTTGCCGCTCATGTGTTTCAATCATCAACAGATTCTGACCCACACGCGGTATGACGTTCCTCCGCGTCACGCGTGGGACGCCTGCAGGACATGATGAACTCCGCCTTCTTGATCAGCGCTTCGTGGCGGCTGACCCAAACATATTCGGCAATTTTTCCTGGGCCGCCGGGGCGCTGGAGCTGGCGGCGAAGTTTATCCGACAAGCGTTTGACGAAAGCCTGGACAATCGCCAAAATGATAGCCGAAAAAAACGGGGTGACCATGTTATCGCGTGAAAACCAGGCTCTAGCTCTTGGTTGTGTATTTATCGAAGTCGTTTTGGTAACCATATTTTCGGTGCTGGACTATGAAAAATGGACCGCCGCCGACCTCTCCTTCTGGCGCACCGTCCTCATTGTGCCACTTCTCTGGAACCTGATACACGCGCTGTGGAAGAAAGTGAAGGTTTATAAGATCCTGCTTCTGGCAGCCTTTGTCCTGATATGGCTGGCTGACATGCTCCTCATCCGCGTCTTTATTGCGGGGCTCGCCGTTTTCCTGGTCGCCCACATCCTCTTGGGCGCCAACTACCATATCCTCTACAAGAACACGCACAACGGCGAATACTTCTATGCCTAGCCGTCCTACTGCCCATGGCCGTCTATTATTTCTTTCTTTTCCCCACATTGAGGACGGCGTGATGAAGGTGGCCTTCGTCGGCTATATGCTGGTCATCGCCTACTCGGTTTGGAGGGGCTCTTGCTCTGGCATAGGTTCAATCGCGTCTTTGCGCTCGCGGTCTTTGTGGGCGAAATCCTCTTTTTGCTCTGCGACTGCCAGGTGGCCTACCACGTGGTTATTGGCAAAACCCCGCTTTTGCAGGTGATTAACAACCTCCTTTACTACGGCGGGCTTACCGCCCTTTCGCTTTCAGCCGTCTTCTTTGAAGAACGCAGGGGCGAGGTATGAACGGTGGGCAGGCTTTTTTCCTACGTATTCAAATACGCCCTCATCGTCTCCGCGCTCCGATACGGCATTCAGCTCCATGCGTTTTGCGCCATGTCGACGCACCTACATGATGTCGACATGGCAGGCAGAGCGCCGAAGACGCGAATCGTGCATGGTCCGCGGCTGGGCAAAGGAGAATGTGCGGTCATCGTGGATGGCTTCGAGGCTATTTTTTCTAGGCACACAACAATTCGACTGTAATGGTCACCAAAGAAATGATGGGACACGTCAGAAAATTGCTGCGTCATGTAGAGCTATTGCGTATCATGGTGGGTTTCCATAGCGCATCCTATTTACTCGATGCCGTCACGAGGAGATCCCAGAGTGAGCTTGCAGCCTTCGTCCCCGCCTCGCCTCATGGTCCGAACCACCGATGTGGATCAAACGCGCCAGGTCTTCGGCAAGCTCTATAGCAAGGTGGCTCTCGAACCGATGGTCAGCTTGCCGTTCAGTTATGCCACGCAAGTCCTCTCATTCGGCTCGGTTCACATTGCAACGGACGAATGGACAGGTGGCGGGCAGTTGGCCGCTCCCGCGATTGGCGACCGGTACATCTTGTCCTTCCCCGCCGAAGGGGTGCTCGAAGGAACCCTGCGTAACGAAGCATTCCACGGTGTACCCGGTCAGCGAGGTGTCGTGTTTTCGGCGCAACAGCCGAGTACGCTCACCATCGGAGCACAAATGTGACACACAATACTATCATTGATCGTGCCGCGCTCGAAGCGCATTTGTTGATGCTTACGGGGCAGGAGCTGCGTGGATCGCTCCATTTCAGCCCCGACCTGGATCTCACTCAATGCGCCGGAGCAGCCGTTTACAACCTGGCGCAACTCCTTCGGCGTGAGGCCGAGCGGCCCGCCCCATCGCGCCAGGTCATTGCCTCGTTGCGCGACGCCGTTTGTACCGCTCCACCCGAGCGGGTCATGCATCTGCGTTACGAATCGATTCTCGAGAATCCAGAACCCGAACTCAGGCGGTTCATTCGTTTCCTCGACCCGAGTCTCGAGCAAGATGCGTGGTTCGAGAAGGTCATTCCGATGGTAAAGAGCAATCCGGCAAAATGGACCAAGTTGCCCCTGGACGAACGCGCGCGTCTCGAGGCTGCGTGTGCTCCGGGGATGGCGATTGCTGCTCGGCTTGGCGCTGGTCGAGCTCGGGGCGGCTTCTCGTCAGTTTCTGGGATACCAGTGATAGGTGAGAAGGACCGCAATGCGGCTTCGGGTGCCATCCACTTTTGGTCCAAGGTGAAACGTGCTCGGACGCTGCGTCATTGCGATAGGAGTATCACGGATGTCATCGGGCCTTTGGCGACCTCGTCTTTGGCCTTCCGCGCGTGGCGCTTTTGACGGAGGGAAACTATGCGCCCGATTGCGCAGACTCGTCGGACGACCACAGCTTGATGAAGTCGGTACCCTTCAGCTTGGCCGCTTTCACGCGCTCGACGAAGCGATCGCTGAAGTAGTTTTGACGTGGCCCAATGGGCATTCGAAAGATATCGATGTCGCGAATCGCAGACTCGATGAATACGTACTTGCGGATGAGTACGAGGGTCATACCTTCAGGCCGCTCGATCTGCGACCGCTCGTGGTCAATGGCATCGATGACGAATCGCGGATTGAACACGAACAGCTCGACGCCGTCGTTGGTCGCAAGTGGGAGCAATTCACCATGCGCATCGAGGATGTCTTGGAGCGCATCCACAGCCGAACGACGCAAGATGAAGGCAGCATGGGCATATGGCAGGTCGGCGGCTTTGAACGCACCGCGCTTCGTGGCTCGATCGCGCTGCACCAGGATCGGCTTCCAGTCACGCTTCCGCGACGGGCCATAGAGGTTGAGTAGCGCGTCGACGTCATCGTAGTCGTTGCTGACGGTGTTGATGATCTCGTACCCATTGGCGTTCAGCGTATCGAAGACTGCGGTCATGGCAGGATTCCGTGTTCGAGGTTGTGGGCGATGAAGCGTAGGCGTTGGATCACCTCGGCCTGTGTATTTGCGCCTTTGAGTACCGTGTCGACGGCTTCGTAGTACGCGTTCGTATGAAGATTTCCGTGCACGGCTTTCCCATGGGGGTTTGGCGAGGTCTTGTAGCCGGGCAGATACACGCCATTGACGGCATCGTCAACGTCGATGTGGAACTTCTTCAAAAGCTTCACCGCATCTTTCGCCCGATCATCCCCATGCGCAACGATGTGATGGGCAAACTCGCCCGCTAGCCTTTCCAAGCCCACCCGTTTCATGTTGTCTCCGAGCACCCTCGACGATCCCGTCACAACGGCCTTTGCCGCCGCGCGCGGCACGCCTTTCAAAGAAGGCGCCACCGGCGCCTACCGTGCCCGGAAGGAAAATCGGCATTCTTCGCACGACGCTCAGCGAGAGCCGTATGCCACGGGTGATGACGACTTCGGCGAAAAGCACACCCGGCACGATTGCCGATTCAACCGCGGCAATCGCCAAATCGAGCGCCAAGAGCCGCAGCCATACTTCATCCGCGCCAGCGCCGTACCCCCGCCTCGAAACCTCGCAATGCAGCGCCCGCAAGCCACGGATCGTCGTACGCCGGCATGACGGGAATCGCGTCGAGCTCCTTGGCGCACATGTTGAAAACTTTTTCCAGCGCGCCGGGATTCTCGTCGTAAAGCCCCTGCAGCTCCAAGTCGGATGGCCGCGTCACGGCCTCCATGAGTTTTTCGCAGGTCGCAAAGATGCGCCCCACTTGCTTGCCTATCTTTTCGGCTCCGTCCTTCGCATCGTTCCAATCCTGGTCTTGCAGAAGCCGCGTCGCGTTCTGCGGGCATGTCGGTTGATTGATGCCCAAACCCGGTTTCGATGGGAGAAGCTGAAACTGCCCCAATTAGGCCTTGTGCCCTCGTCCGCTGCGCGCGTTTGCCGGTTGCGCAGGATTACGTTCGCAAAAGAAACCCGGTGGTGGCAGACAATATGGCGCACCGGACTTGCCACCGCTCGTGTCACAGGTATTGACGGGAGGTTCGCGTGGCAGCGTCGATGAACATGCGGGCGTCGATAGTGCCAAGAAGAGGCCCAGAATCAGCAAGCCGAAGCTCGTGCGACGAATTGCACACCAAAGTATGAAGCCGCGCAAGAACAGCATTATCGTTTGCATGTTGGATCCTTTCGCGAAAGCATTGATCCTCAAGTGCTTCCCATGCGAACCAGAATACACGGGCACGCCCTTGGCCGGTCAATCAGATGCAATGAGGCAAGGGCTCGTTGGCGCCCTCGGCTTCCCGAATATCTCGTGCCCAATGACGCGCGAATTCTCATATCAACGCGCGCGCTTCGGGGGGCGAGCGCCTTCAAGTCGAGTGTGCTGGTCGGAACAAGTGCCGCGTGGACCTGACGAAGGACCGCGTCGGGTTGATGAAGGATCGCGTCGGGTTGATGAAGGACCGCGTCGGGTTGATGAAGGATCGCGTCGGGTTGACGAAGGACCGCGTACGGGTTGATGAAGGATCGCGTCGGGTTGATGAAGGATCGCGTCGGGTTGACCCGGGATCGTGTGGACCTGAAAATGGATCGCACCCGGTTGAAAAGGGAATCGCGTGGACCTGAAAAAGGATCGCGTGGACCTGAAAAAGGATCGCGTGGACCTGAAAAAGGATGGCCTAAACCTGAAAATGGATCGCCTAGACCTGAAAATGGATCGCCTGGACCCACCAAGTCCGTTCCGACCGCTTCACCTAGCTCCACCGCACCATCCCTGTCGCCTCGTGGCAACTCGTCGCACAACTCAACCCTTCCACTGACCCGCCCTGACGCCGTATCGTTCGTGCCGAGTCCCCGCATTCGCCGAATCGAAACGCATGACCCCCGAATTCCCCGGCTGTAGCATCGTCGCCACCCTCGCCACAGATGCCCGCTTCGCCCTCTACCGAGGGCGTCTCGAGGATGGCACCTCGGTGCTCGTCGAATGCACGCGCATGCGCGCCCGCAGCGACGATCGCGCCCGCTTGCGTCGCGCCCACGCGCTCGGAAAAGAGCTCGGTGACGCCGTCACACCACGCGCGATCGGGTTCGTCGAACATGCCGAGCTGTTCGGCGTCATGCGCGAAGACCCCGGCGGCACGACGCTCGAAACGATCCTCGCCACGCAGCGCTTGCCACTCGAAACAGCGCTCGCGTACGCAGCCGCCGTCGCACGAGCGCTCGCCGTGCTGGCCGCGCAAGGCGTCGTGCATCGCGACATCACGCCAAGAAGCATCCTCGTGCGGGAACACGACAACGCAGCGTTTCTCGTGCACTTCACGTCCGCAGGACGCACCGGCGACGAATCTTTACGCACGCCGAACCCGGATGCCCCCGAAGGCACCCTCGTGTACATGGCGCCCGAACAGACGGGCCGGACAAACCGTCCGGTCGATCATCGAGCGGACTTTTACGCGCTCGGGGCCGTGCTCTACGAAATGCTCACGGGCAGCTTGCCGTTCACTTCGCAAGAACCCATGGCGCTCGTGCACGCGCACCTTGCACGAGCACCGAAGCCGCCGCACGAGCTGGAACCAAGCGTGCCTCCAGCGATTTCGCGCATCGTCCTGAAGCTGCTCGCGAAGAGCGCCGACGACCGCTACCAAAGCGCACGCGGAATCGCCGCCGACATCGGCATGTGCATCGAACGGCTTCGCACGTCGGGACGCGTCGATCCGTTTCCACTCGGAGGACAAGACCGCCCAACGATGCTGACGTCCGCCGTGCGTCTCTACGGACGCGACGCCGAGCGTGAAACGCTGTCCGCCGCCGTGGATCGCGCTCGGCGCGGGGGTCGCGAGATGTTCGCGATCCAAGGCGCCGAAGGCATGGGCAAGACGGCGCTCGTCATCGACATGTTCGCGCGAACGGCCGCCGATGATGCGTACCTCGCTTCGGAAGAGCCAAAGCCCCGCCGCTCTTATTAGGTCGGACAATCCCTGTCCGCCCCGGACTTGACCGCATTTTCCAGGCAGCGCATACCTGCGCGGGTTGTCGGACAAGTACATTCTCGAAGGGGACGGGCATATGGCGTCACTGATATTCGCCAATCGGTTTTTCGCATCCATCATGCAGCTTTGGCGGGCATCGATGCCGCTGTGGCTCTTTCTTGCGTGTGTTGTTGCCCAAGCGGGGTGTTTGTGCGACGCGCCCGGTCGACCTGCGAATCATCCGATTCATGCTTGCATCCCGCAGCATGCGTCGCTGCCGGTGGCTGGGTCCGTCGCGTCGAAAACGACCGCACCTGGAGCGATACCTGTTTCGTTCAACGTGAGCGACACAGGTGACGCAACGTTATCACTTCCGCTGGTTTCGGTGCCTGGGCGAGCCGGTGTCGAGCCTGACTTGCGGTTATCTTATAGCAGTGCCGGTGTTGACGGCGTGCTCGGTGTTGGTTTTTCCTTCTCGGGCGCCAGCGCAATTACGCGCTGTCCGAAGACGATGGCTATCGACGGCGAAATTCGCACCGTGCAATACGACGCGGATGATGTGCTGTGTATGGATGGCAAGCGGCTCGTCGTCGTTTCGCAAAGTGCAAACGCCGCTGAATACCGCACGTGGCCCGATATGCAAGTCAAAGTTGTTGGCCATGTTGCCGAGGATGGCTCGCGGTACTTCAAGGCGTATATGCCATCGGGACATGTCATCGAATATGGCAAAACCAAAGGAAGCCGGCCGGTAGCGCTCAGGGGCGCCGTGCGTGCGTGGCTCGCGAACGAAATGCGCGATGCTCGCGGAAATGCAATGACGTACGGGTATTGCTTTGCGGAGG
This sequence comes from Polyangiaceae bacterium, assembly GCA_016715885.1. Classification (NCBI taxonomy): domain Bacteria; kingdom Pseudomonadati; phylum Myxococcota; order Polyangiales; family Polyangiaceae; species Polyangiaceae bacterium. The sequence goes on along the minus strand of JADJXL010000017.1, from coordinate 15,810 downwards.
CAGACGGCTACACCGCGGAGTATGCGCTCGACGAGATAAGGTATACGGCGTTCGACGGAATGGAGCCGACGCGTGCGGTTGCGCTCGTGTATGCCGCCAAGGAAGACGCACGCACGGTGTATTCGGGCGGAATGGAGCTTCGGCAGTCGCTACAGCTCGAGGAAGCGCAGATGCTGCTGAACAACGAGCTGGTGCGTCGATATGCTTTCGACTACGAGCAAAGCGAAGTGACGGGCCGGTCGCTGCTTACGTCAATCGAGGAATGCGGCGCGGATGGAGCGTGCAAGCCGCCGACGAGGTTTCAATATGCGGACGTTGAAGCTGGGTTCGAGGAGGTTGCGACGACGATAGCGGTGCCGCTGTCGCGGCGCGCGAGTTATATGCTGGCTGATTTTACGGGCGATGGGATTGGCGATTTTCTCGTGCCCGATACGACGCCGGTGTCGACGCCGACGAATCCGATCACGGAATGGCGAATTGCGCGGAATTCAGGAAGCGGATTCGGCGCGCCCAAGGTTGCCTTTTTGCAGGAATGGTCGTTCCAGCAGGATCCCACGGAGCCAGTTGATCCGGGAATCCTTCAACCGGAGCTCGGCACGGCGATCGATTACAATGGCGATGGCAAAGCGGATGTCCTTTTGCACGATGTGTACGGCAATCGGAACAACCACATCGTCTTGTTATCGAAATCGGACGGCACATTCGAAGAAGTCGACACGGGCATTCAAAGGCCGTTTCCATTGGGTCCTGCACCGAAGCAACTGCGTGGCGCTTCAGGCGCGGTGCATTTGGCCGATGTCGACGGCGATGGCGTATTGGATCTGATTCAATGCACGGATCATGGCAACAACGCCCCTCAATCTCTGTGGAATGTGCACGCATGGCGCCCTGGTGGGTTTGCACAAATCGGTACGGCAATCGACGAGCTGAACGGATACCCGTGCAACCTCGAAATGCACACGGTCGATATCGACAGAAGCGGGACCGTGGACTTGGTCATGCCCGGAATGATTGAACAAGGCGGTGTGCCATTTCAACGAGCACCGACCTATTACGTGTTTCGCCGTAACAGTGATGGGACGTGGGAATCGCACGATACGAGTTTGCGCATACCTCGAATGGTGGTCGCACGTTGTTCGTGGACGTCAATGGAGATGCGTTGCCCGATGCCATAACGTCCGGCGATCCTTCGGGACGACTGTGGACGTGGATCAACACGGGCAAAGGTTTTGCGGACAAGGCGGCAAATACTCTCGAGTGGGATGGGCTCATTCCGCAGACCACCTACTTCCATTTGGCGGCTGTCGCCGATTTCGATCAGGATGGGCAAGGCGATCTCTTGATGCCGCTCGTCGATGCCATCAGCCCCGACATTCCGCGCTGGGTGATTCTCCGTGCAACGCGCGGATCGAATGGGTTCACCTTCGAGCGGATCGAGTCGGGTATTCCATTCGAGCCGGTGCTCGGCGATGCGATTACGCTGGCGGACCCGCGAGGTCCACGCATTGGCGATGTAAATGGTGATGGTGCCCCTGATGTAGCGATCTTTCTGGGGAATGAGTTGCACCTTTTCAAGAACCGTGCAGCCGACCCGGATGTGCTCGTGGGGTTTTCCGATGGCATGAACGAGCATGACCCCGAGGATCCGGGCTTCATACCGAATGTGTCCATCAAGTATGGGCACTTGACAGATGCATCGAAAACGAACGGACAACCCCGAAGGAAACGGATTTCTATTTGTCGCATTGGGATCAGGCGAATGATTGCGCATACCCGCGGCATTGCGCGGTGGGCTCAAGCGTGTCGTGCGCGAATATGCAATGAACGAGGGTCAGGGCGGGCAACGTCGCTTTGGACTGCGGTATCGAGATGGGCGGTACGATCGTCGCGGGTATGGCTTCCTTGGATTCGGCGAGCGCATCCTGACGGACCTGGACACTGGCGCGACGACGGCGACATTTTACGACAACGAAACCCTTGTCAAGATTGGCGAGCGCAAGGCGTATCCGTTTGCGGGGCAGGTGAAATCGCAATGGCGGTGGGCTCCGGCGTTGCCAAACGAGCCGAATCCGAGCCGTGTAGAAATGGCTTTCGTCGATATTGTCGCAGACGTCGTTCCCACGAATGACGGGCGCACGTATTTCGCGCTGCCCACGAAACGCCATACGCGCCGCATGCAAGGCGCTTTTTCTGGAGCAGGTTCGCTTGAAGCATATGCTGAGGGCGTGGCCGCCAATGAAAACGCGACGATGCTGCGCGATACGACCGTGGATGTAGCGGCCTTTGACGAATTCGGCAACGTGCTCGAGGTTGACGTATCCACAGTGGGCGTCGACCTGACGACGCGTGTTTCGCGCACCGTGAAGAATGACGTGAGCCGTTGGATTTAGGGCAGCCGCAATGGCAAGAGGAGTGCAGCTCGGCTGCGGGCTTGACGCAATGCCGGACGATCACACGAACGACGAATGCATTTGGCGAAGTGGAAACGGAATCCACTTCGAGCAACGACAACATCGACGATACGAAGCTGACCGTGAAGTACGAGCGTGACCCGTTTGGCAATGTGACGAGCGTGGTTGCGGACGATGCATTCGGGCATCATCGGGAAACAACGACGGTGTACGATGCCGACGAGGATTTACCCGGTCAAGCACATCAATGGATTGGCGCACGAGACGCTCGTCGAATACGATCCCGCTCTGGGGGTGTTGAGAAGGGAGACTGATCCGAATCAATTGGCGACCGTGTGGCAATACGACAGCCTCGGAAGGTTGGAGAACGAGAAACGCCCCGACGGATCGCAAAAGACGATCACGCGCACGCGCGAGCGGATCGATGGTCAATGGCGATTGAAGGAGCGCACGACGACGGCGGGTGGTTCCGGACGATCAAACGGTGTTCGACAGCCGAGGGCGAGCCATGCGCGTGTATACGCATGGCCCTGCGCCAAAGCCGAATACGCCGCGCTTGATACAAGTCATCGAATACGATCCGCTGAGCGGAAATGTTGCGCGACGATCGGCCCCGGCGGCAGAAGATACGCTCGACTCGCAGCTCGCCTTCGACGAATACGAATTCGATGCGCTCGGTCGCGAGATTCGGCACACCACACCGTGGAACGCAACGACCACGACCTCGTATGATGGTTTTTTCATCGAGATGACCGATCCGCTGTTGCACAATACGATTACCGAGCTCGATGCATTGGGTCGACCCGTTACGATCACGGAAGCAGCGAATGGCAAAACCAAATACGTGTACGGCCCATTCGACACGCTTCGCAGCGTGACGGATCCTGGCGGTGCCGTCACAAAATGGACGCGCGATGCATTCGCTCGCGTGCGGCAATTGGAAGAGCCGGATCGCGGCACGACGACGTTCGTCAACGATGGATTCGGTGACGTGCTTGCATCGACCGATGCGCTCGGGCGCGTGATCGCGTTTGGCGTGGACGCACTCGGGCGCGTGCAAACGCGCACGGATACGCACACGGGAAAAAGCTTGACGACGACGTGGACGTGGGATACAGCGCCGAATGGAATTGGCCGGTTGCACATGCTCGAAAGTCCCGACGGAATCAAGACGTACGCGTATTCAGGAAGCGAGGGCAGCTCGAAGGGATGACGCTCTCCGTTGCGGGAGAATCGTTTACGGCGCGAATGACGTACGACGAGGTTGGGAGGGCCAAAGCGCTCGAATATCCGCAGGCGCTCGGAGCGTTGCCGTTTGGTGTAACGTACGAGCACGACAACCACGGTCACCGCATTGGCGTGCGCGACACATATGCGAACGGGGCGTATTGGCAATTGACGGACGTCGACCAAAGCTGGCCGGTACAAGGGCGAGCTTATTTGGCAATGGCGTGACGACGGCGCGGGGTTACGACCATGAGAAAGGTGCCTCGAGAGCATCACCTCGACGAAGGGCGCGGCGACCATTCAGCAATTGTCGTACGACTGGGACGAGCGACTCAATTTGAAACGCCGTACGGACGCCAGGCAGCCGCAACATACTACGGAGCGATTCCGGTATGACGCATTGAATCGGCTCACGTGTGCGTACTTCGGCTCGTCGAGAATCCGAATCCACCGTGCGACACGTCGTATGGGTATACGCCCAATGGGAACCTCACGTCAAAGTCGGACGTGGGCATTCTGTCGTATACCGATCCAAAGCATCCGCATGCCGTCACGAATGCGGCAGGCGATAGCTTCTACCATGATGCGGTCGGCAATCAAATCACGCGGCCGGGAGGCGTTGGCATTACGTATACGCCGTTTGATTTGCCGAAAACGATCACACAGGGCGCGACGACGGTATCGTTCGGGTACGATGGCGACGAGCAAAGAATTCGGAAGACGACACCGTCGAGCGAGACGCTGTACTTCGAGGACATCTTCGAGCAAGTGACCGGCGCTTTGGCAAAGCGTATCGGTATTACGTGCATTCGCCGGAGCGCACGATTGCCATTGTGACGCGCGACGGCCAAGAACCGGGGACGCGCTACCTGCATGTCGATCACATTGGGTCGATCGGAGACGACCACGAAAGAAAATGGCGCCATCGATGAGCGGCGCAGCTACGATGCATTCGGCGCGCGCAGGAATCCAGAATGGGGCGGATCGTCGATAGCGTTCACGAGCAAAACGAAAAAAGGATTCACGGGGCACGAAGAAGCTGACGAATTTGGCCTCGTGAACATGAAGGGAAGAGTATACGACCCACGCATTGGGCGGTTCACGACGACGGACCCGATCATTGCAAATTTATACAATGGGCAAAGCTTTGGGGCGTATTCGTACGTGCGCAACAATCCGCTTGCATTCGTGGATCCAAGTGGGGTTTACTGAGGAAGAAGCGCGGCGGTTGTGGCGCGTCGAAGAAACGCCCGGACAGCTCGGCATTCACATCACGTTCGACCAACTGCCGGCACCAACGCCACGACCTACGGCTGCGCCACACGCGGCTGACGTGGGCGCCCAGGCGCCGACGAATGATGTGGCAACGACGGGAAATGGCGCCAGCAGTTTACCGCAGCAAACGACGGAACCAGAGTCGGGGCCGTCGGCGCCCGGTGCTTGGGACGGCGTCTGGGACGGCTTCGTCGACGTCTACGACCATCTCGATGAAATGGTGCCGGGGTCGGCTGCGAATTTGGGGCCCAGCGCGCACGGTGCTCGAAATGGCCGAAAGCGTACCAAAAGGCGACATCATTGACGCGATCAACGTCGCCAATCCCATGGTTGCGGGCGTATACCTGTACAACGCATACGATGAGGAAGATTGGTACACGGTAGGACGAACGTCCGTGGGCGTGGGCGTGGCGATCGTTGCGGCGATAGTCGGGAAGAAGTTGGGAGCAGGAACGGGGTCAAGGATGACGCGTGGACCGCCGAAGGGGCGGGCACGACGAGTGCGTTTAGTAAGGAAAAGCAAGCACTTGTCGAAATGGCAAAGAGGGACAAAGCAAAGCGGGGGATTACTCGAAGGGACATGAAGGCATATAAAGAGCTAAATAAGGAACTCCCCTGATCCTTTCCCGTCGGATAACGTGCGTGGACCCGAAACCCATTCGTTGCGGACTACCGAATCGTTACCGACCAGGACAGCAACCACATGGACATGTGGGTCCGGTGGACCACATTCCAATCAAGGATACGCCATGACTGAAAACACTAATATGCCGTCACGACTCGGCCTTCGATGGACGACAATCGCAAGCAAACTGGGCCTTCGACTCATTGCGCCCGCATCGATCTCGCTGCCATCAGGAATTCAGATTGAAGCAGATGCACTCCTTCTGGACTTTGGAGGACAAAGGGGGATGCTGCTGGTGACAAATGATGAACTTGTCTGGCCTCACCGAACTGCTATCGCAGAGGTTGGCTATGGCTTCTCCGTTTTGGATGATCCAGAATTAGGGGACCATCCGACTTGAGCCTGAATGACGTAATCGACGTTCTTCGCGACTGGGGTTGGACAGGGGACGCTGCAAAGCACCCGAAGTGGTTGTGAAGCATCGGTAGGCCGATTAACGAGGTTTGTCTCCCCGTAATACTCAGGCAGCAACTACCTCAAACATCCAGGAAGGGCCCCGCACGACGCACGAAAGAGGCTCGGTCATGCGTCACATGCGCCGCATTGGGAGCTCAGCCACCCTCGCCACCACCGCCCGCGGGCTGCTCGCCCTTTTTCTTTGCTCGACGCTTGTACAGCGCGGATAGCTCGAATGCCGTCGCCATGGCCGGCTCCGATAAATCGCGTGCGGCAACCTCCGCGGCATCCCGCGCCATTCGCACCAAGCTCACGACGACTCCGTCGAGCAAATCGAGCGTCTCCGGTTTCCACGGGCGTTCCTCGCGGCTCGGCTTTCGCTTTGGAAGCGTCACGCAATGCTTGCGCGTCCGCTGCAAGGTCGGTGACGGCTTTCGGTCCACCACGACCTTTGGCCGCGTCCGCAATGGCTGGGTCTTTCAATACGTCCTGCAATGCATCGAGCTGTTTGGCGAGCCCCTCGGCATCCTCGGCCGCAACGGAGTCGCGCTCCAAAAGCGCCTCGATCTTTTGTACGGCCGCAATGTTTCCCAATGCCAACAGCGTTCGCTTTGCCCCACCCAGGACCGAACGCGCCTGCAATCGAGCGCCCTGGCCATCGCGCATGGCCGCCGAAAGCGCCGCGGTATCGACTTTCTTGCTCGTCCGCTTCGTTTCTCGCCCGACGCCCGCTGCGATCAATTCATTGCGCGCATCTCACTTCGGCCGCATCGGCCGAACCAAAACCATAATCGACGAGCTTTGCGCCGTGCGCTGCGTACGCATTCAATGTTTGATTTGCCTGCGCCAGCGTGTCCGCCGATCCAAATTGTTCACCATCTTTGATGAATGCCGCGCGCGCTTCGGGGGCGAGCGCCTTCAAGTCGAGTGCCATACAACCACCTCCCACGGAAGGGATTTTACTTAAGCCGGAATACGTGTGTCGAGCGAAAAAGTGTGCTGCTCGGAACAAGTGCCGCGTCGGTTTGACGACGGACCGCGTCGGGGTGACGAAGGAGCGCGTCGGGTTGACGAAGGATCGCGTCGGGTTGATGAAGGATCGCGTCGGGTTGACGAAGGATCGCGTACGGGTTGATGAAGGATCGCGTCGGGTTGATGAAGGATCGCGTTGGGTTGATGAAGGATCGCGTACGGGTTGATGAAGGATCGCGTCGGGTTGACCCGGGATCGTGTGGACCTGAAAATGGATCGCACCCGGTTGAAAAAGGGATCGCCTAGATCTGAAAAAGGATCGCGTGGACCTGAAAAAGGATCGCGTGGACCTGAAAAAGGATCGCGTGGACCTGAAAAAGGATCGCGTGGACCTGAAAAAGGATGGCCTAAACCTGAAAATGGATCGCCTAGACCTGAAAATGGATCGCCTAGTACTACTGCGGAACCTCCGAGACGTGCGACGAATGCTCTTGACGCGAGGAGCGGGACCCGTCAATCGACGAGTGGGTGGTGGAACCGTATCGTTTTTCGATGACACAATGGACAACGCGGCAGCCAGGGCGAGCAGCGCATGTGCGATTGCAATGCGGACTGAGGCGAGGGAATCGGCGATGTGGCGAGCTGGACGAGACAGCGAGCGCGTTGTTTTACGCTCGCCGTTCTGCCGAGGGGGAAAAACGCCGCATACGCTCGACGATGACGAAAGCGTAGCAGCAGAGGACGACAGAAATGTGGTGGTGCCATCCGCGGAACGAGCGTCCCTCGAAATGGTCGAGGCCGAGCTCTTCCTTCAGTTCCTCATAAAGAATCTCCGTTCGCCACCGTTCCTTGATGATTCGAATGATCTCTTTCTTGCTCATCCGCCGCGGCAGTGTCGTCAGCACGAATTTCGTTGGCGTCGATTCGCCTTCCAACCATTCCATGACGAGCCAAAGCGGCTCCTTGTCTTCCGGTTCACCCTCGCCCAGTACGGGTTTTACCCTGCGAATGCAAAAACGAGACGAAAGTTTCCCCTTTGTGCCTGTTCGCCACGTGATCCGCCGAAACGCATTCAAACCAAGTGTTACGCCAAGATCGCGTGCAGAAAAGATGCGTTCGTGTTCCTCGTCCGAATTCAGCAGCCAAACACGCGTCGTGCCCTTGATTGCAACGGCAAAATCAAGGCCCAATTTGCGCAGCTCCGCACGAAAAACCACGAATCACCATATCCGGAATCAGCGAGGAGAATTTTCCAAGGAGATCGTCAGCTTTGGCTCGCCGGATCATGTCGAGCGCGACCTCGGGCTTCGTCTTGAAAACGCAGTCGTCGGGGATATGTGCCGCTTTCCGCAGAGCGGCGTCGTCGGTCCATTTCTGCGGCAAATACAGCCTCGAAGTCGATGGCAACCTGCTCTCTCCGATTCGACGCGCAAAGGCTCACACCAATCTGGCAATTGGTGACTTTGCCCGCAGAGCCCGTGTATTGCCGCTGCACGCGACCGAGTGTTTGCCCTGCTTGAGGAACCCGGCATCATCGACAATCGAAATCGTCACCGGATCCTGCTTGCGCATCTCGTCGACTGCGTAGCGGCGGCTGCGCGCCGAACATCTCGATCGCTCCACGGCGCAGTTCCGACGAAGTGCAGCAGCCTGTCGTGACAACGCTGTACGTCTCGCGGTTCGCAGAACGCTTGCGCTGCGATGGGTTCCACGCTTTTCGTTCACCCGCCCCGATGATCCCGAACGCATAGGTCGCAAATGACGCGCGTTGCTCGGGGCGTTTGAGATGTTGACCGATGGTCACCTGAAAGAAGTCGATCGCGCGACGGTTTGTCTCCGTGTCCTGGGCAAACTTCATGGGCGCGCACCATGGACACGGTTTTACGCCGCGCAAGGTTCCAAGAAAAACTTTTCCAAGATATGGAGGACAAAGTAAGAAACAAAACGACACAGCCCTACCCAGACGCCGTGAGACGTCGGCTAGTCCGATTGAACGTTCCGCAGTAGTACTAGAACCACCAAGTCGTTCCGACCGCTTCACCTAGCTCCACCGCAGCATCCCTGTCGCCCGTGGCAACTCGTCCCACACTCAACCCTTCCACTGACCCGCCCTGACGCCGTATCGTTCGTGCCGAGTCCCCGCATTCGCCGAATCAAAACGCATGACCCCGAATTCCCCGGCTGTAGCATCGTCGCCACCCTCGCCACAGATGCCCGCTTCGCCCTCTACCGAGGACGTCTCGAGGATGGCACCTCGGTGCTCGTCGAATGCACGCGCATGCGCGCCCAGCGACGATCGCGCCCGCTTGCGTCGCGCCCACGCGCTCGGAAAGAGCTCGGTGACGCCGTCACACCACGCGCGATCGGGTTCGTCGAACATGCCGAGCTGTTCGGCGTCATGCGCGAACTCCCGGCGGCACGACGCTCGGAAACGATCCTCGCCACGCACCGCTTGCCACTCGAAATAAGCGCTCGCGTACGCAGCCGCCGTCGCACGAGCGCTCGCCGTGCTGGCCGCGCAAGGCGTCGTGCATCGCGACATCACACCCAAAAGCATCCTCGTCCGAGAAGCCGACAACGCCGTGTTCCTCGTGCACTTCACGTCCGCAGGACGTACCGGCGACGAGTCCCTACGCACGCCGAACCCAGACGCTCCAGAAGGCACGCTCCTCTACATGGCGCTCCGAACAGACTGGCCGGACAAACCGCCCCGTGATCATCGAGCCGACTTCTACGCGCTCGGCGCCGTGCTCTACGAAATGCTCACGGGGAGCCCGCCGTTCACGTCGCAAGAGCCCATGGCGCTCGTGCACGCGCATCTCGCACGAGCACCGAAGCCGGCCGCACGAGCTGGAACCAAGCGTGCCTCCAGCGATTCGCGTATCGTGCTGAAGCTGCTCGCGAAGAGCGCGGACGATCGTTACCAAAGCGCACGCGGAATCGCCGCCGACATCGGCATGTGCATCGAACGGCTGCGTTCGTCGGGACGCGTCGATCCGTTTCCACCGGAGGACAAGACCGCCCCACGATGCTCACCTCCGCCGTGCGTCTCTACGGACGCGACGCCGAGCGTGAAACGCTGTCCGCCGCCGTGGATCGCGCTCGGCGCGGGGGTCGCGAGATGTTCGCGATCCAAGGCGCCGAAGGCATGGGCAAGACGGCGCTCGTCATCGACATGTTCGCGCGAACGGCCGCCGATGATGCGTACCTCGCTGCGGAAGAGCCAAAGCCCCGCCGCTCTTATTAGGTCGGACAATCCCTGTCCGCCCCGGACTTGGACCGCATTGCCAGGCAGGCATACCTGCGCGGGTTGTCGGACAAGTACATTCTCGAAGGGGACGGGCATATGGCGTCACTGATATTCGTCCATTGGTTTTTCGCATCCAAGATGCAGCGTATTTCCGCAATCAATGGTCCCGGTGGCTCTTTCTTGCGTGTGTTGTCGCCCAAGCAGGATGCTCGTGTGATCCGACGGATGCGCCTTCGATAAGCCAGAATCATGCTTGCATCCCCCAGCATCCATTGCTCCCGGTAGCCCGGCCGATCGCATCGAAGACGATCGTCCCGGGGCGACGTCGGTATCATTCGGAGTGAGCGATGCTGGCGACGCAACGTTATCCATGCCGCTCGTTTCCGTGCCTGGGCGAACCGGCGTCGAGCCAATTTGCGGTTATTTTATAGCAGTGCTGGTGGTGACGGCGTGCTCGGAATTGGCTTTTCGTTGTCGGGCACCAGTGCCATTACGCGCCGTCCGATGACGATGGCCATCGACGGCGAACTTCGCACGGTGCAATATGAAGCAGATGATGCGCTGTGCATGGATGGCAAGCGGCTCGTCGTCGTTTCGCAAAGTGCAAACGCCATTGAATACCGCACGTGGCCTAATACGCACGTGAAAAATCATTGGCCATCAAACCGAGGATGGCTCGCGTTATTTCGAGGCGTTTTTGCCATCGGGGCATGTCGTCGAGTATGGCAAAACCAAAGGAAGCCGGCCGCGTGCGCTCGGGGGCGCCGTGCGTGCGTGGCTCGCGAACGAAACAGCGATGCTCGCGGGAATGCAATGACGTACGGGTATTGCTTTGCAGAGGCAGACGGCTACACCGCGGAGTATGCGGTCGACGAGATACGCTACACCTCGTTTGACGGAATGGAGCCGACACGTGCGGTTGCGCTCGTGTATGCCGCCAAGGAAGACGCACGCACGATGTATTCCGGCGGAATGGAGCTTCGGCAATCGCTACAGCTCGAGGAAGCGCAGATGCTGCTGAACGACGAGCTGGTGCGTCGATATGCTTTGAGTATGAGCAAAGCGAAACGACGGGTCGGACGCTGCTTACGTCGGTCGAAGAATGCGGTGCGAATGGAGCGTGCAAACCGCCGACGAGGTTTCAATATGCGAAGGTTGAAACGGGGTTCGAGGAGGTTGTTGCGACGACGATAGCGGCGCCGCTGTCGCGGCGCGCGAGTTATATGCTGGCTGATTTACGGGCGATGGATTGGCGATTTTTCTCGTGCCCGATACAACGACGCTGTCGACGCCGACGAATCCGATCACGGAATGGCGAGTTGCGCGAAATTCAGAAGCGGATTTGGGGCGCCCAAGGTTGCCTTTTGCAGGAATGGTCGTTCCAGCAGGATCCCACGGAGCCAGTTGATCCGGGAATCCTTCAACCGGAGCTCGGCACGGCGATCGATTACAATGGCGATGGGAAAGCGGATGTCCTTTGCACGATGTGTACGGCAATCGGAACAACCATATTGTCTTGTTATCGAAAGCGGACGGCACATTCGGAAGAAGTCGACACGGGCATTCAAAGACCGTTTCCATTGGGTCCTGTACCGAAGCAACTGCGTGGCGCAACAGGCGCGGTGCATCGGCCGACGTCGACGGCGATGGCGTATCGGATCTGATCCAATGCACGGATCATGGCAACAACGCCCCTCAATCTCTGTGGAATGTGCACGCATGGCGCCCTGGGGGGTTTGCACAAATCGGTACGGCAATCGACGAGCTGAACGGATACCCGTGCAACCTCGAAATGCACACGGTCGATATCGACGGGAAGCGGGACCGTGGACTTGGTCATGCCCGGAATGATTGAACAAGGCGGTGTGCCATTTCAACGAGCACCGACCTATTACGTGTTTCGCCGTAACAGTGATGGGACGTGGAATCGCACGATACGAGTTTGCGCATACCTCCGAATGGTGGTCGCACGTTGTTCGTTGACGTCAATGGAGATGCGTTGCCCGATGCCATAACGTCCGGCGATCCTTCGGGACGACTTTGGACGTGGATCAACACGGGCAAAGGTTTTGCGGACAAGGCGGTAAATACTCTGGAATGGGATGGGCTCATTCCGCAGACCACCTACTTCCATTTGGCGGCTGTTGCTGATTTCGATCAGAATGGGCAAAGCGATCTTTGATGCCGCTCGATGCCATCAGCCCCGACATTCCGCGCTGGGTGATTCTCCGTGCAACGCGCGGATCGAATGGGTTCACCTTTGAGCGGATCGAGTCGGCATTCCATTCGAGCCCGTGCTCGGCGATGCGATTACGCTGGCGGACCCGCGCGGTCCACGCATTGGCGATGTAAATGGTGATGGTGCCTGATGTAGCGATCTTTCTGGGGAATGAGTTGCACCTTCAAGAACCGTGCAGCCGACCCGGATGTGCTCGTGGGGTTTTCCGATGGCATGAACGAGCATGACCCCGAGGGTCCCGGTTTCATTCCCAACGTGGCCATTTCGTATGCGCACTTGACGGACGAATGGAAGACGAACGGCGCGCAGGCGAACGATCCGAAGAAGGAGTCGTATCTGTGATGGTCACGTGCCGACGCGGCGAATGACTGCGCATACCCGCGTCATTGCGCGGTGGGCTCCAAGCGTGTCGTGCGCGACTATGCACTCAACGACGGACAAGGTGGGCAGCGTCGATTTGGCTTGCGTTATCGCGATGGTCGATACGATCGTCGAGGGTATGGCTTTCTTGGATTCGGCGCGCGCATCCTGACGGACCTGGACACTGGCGCGACGACGGCGACATTTTACGACAACGAAACGTTTGTTGCTATCGGCCAGCGCAAGGTATATCCGTTTGCGGGGCAGGTGAAATCACAATGGCGATGGGCTCCAGCGTTGCCGAGCGAGCCGAATCCGAGCCGCGTCGAGCTTTCATTTGTCGACATTACGCTTGAAGATGTGCCCACGAATAACGGCAAAACGTATTCGCGCTGCCCACGAAACGCCACACGCGCCGCATGCAAGGCGCTTTTTCTGGAGCAGGTTCGCTCGAAGAATATGCTGCGGGCGTGGCCGCCAATGAAAACGCGACGATGCTGCGCGATACGATGGTGGATGTAGCGGCCTTCGACGAATTCGGCAACGTGTCCGAGGTTGACGTATCCACAGTGGGCGTCGACCTGACGACGCATATCACGCGCACCGTCAAGAATGACGTCGGCAGGTGGATACTCGGGCAGCCGCAATGGCAAGAGGAATGCAGCTCGGCTGCGGGCTTGACGCAATGCCGGACCACCCAACGCACAACGAATGCATTCGGCGCAAGTGGAAACGGAGTCCACGTCAAGCAGCGATAACATCGACGATACGAAGCTGACTGTAGTGTACGAGCGCGACAAATTCGGCAACGTCACGAGCGTAAAGGCAGACGATGCATTCGGTCATCGGCGCGAATCAATGACCGTTTACGATGACGAAGGCGTGTTCCCGGTCAAGCACATCAATGGATTGGCGCACGAGACGCTCGTCGAATACGATCCCGCTCTGGGTGTGCTGAGAAAGGAGACGGATCCGAATCAATTGGCGACCGAGTGGCAATACGACAGCCTCGGAAGGTTGGAGAACGAGAAACGCCCCGACGGATCGCAAACGACGATCACAGCACGCGCGAGCGGATCGATGGTCAATGGCGATTGAAGGAGCGCACGACGACAGCGGGTGGTTCGACGATGAAACGGTGTTCGATAGTCTGGGGCGGCCCATGCGCACGTATACGCACGGCCCCGCGCCAAAGCCGAATACGCCTCGGTTGATGCAGCTCATCGAATACGATCCGCTGAGTGGAAACGTTGCCAGAGGGTCTGTGCCGACTGCGGAAGGTACGCCCGATGCGCAGCTCGTCTTCGACGAATACGAATTCGATACGTTGGGGCGCGAGATTCGGCACACCACACCGTGGAACGCAACAACCACGACCTCGTATGATGGTTTCTTCATCGAGATGACCGATCCGCTGTTGAAGCATACATTGACCGAGCTCGATGCATTGGGTCGACCCGTAACAATCACGGATGCAGCGAATGGCAAAACGAAATATGCCTATGCGGCCTATCTGATGCGCTTCGCACGGTGACCGATCCTGGCGGGGCCGTAACAAAATGGACGCGCGATGCATTCGGGCGTGTGCGGCAATTGGAAGAGCCAGATCGCGGCACGACGATGTTCGTCAACGATGGATTCTGGTGACGTGCTTGCATCGACGGATGCGCTCGGGCGCGTGATCGCGTTTGGCGTGGACGCACTCCGGCGCGTGAAAACGCGCACGGATACGCACGCGGGAAAGAGCTTGACGACGACGTGGACGTGGGATACAGCGCCGAATGGAATTGGCCGGTTGCACATGCTCGAAAGTCCCGACGGAATCAAGACGTACACTTATTCGAAGCGAGGGCAGCTCGAAGGGATGACGCTCTCCGTTGCGGGAGAGTCGTTTACGGCGCGAATGACGTACGACGACGTTGGGAGGCCAAAAGCGCTCCAATATCCGCAGCCGCTTGGCGCGTTGCCGTTCGGCGTAACGTATGAGCACGACCAACACGGTCATCGCATTGGCGTGCGCGACACGTATACGAACGATGCGTATTGGCGGTGACGGACGTCGACCAAGCCGGCCGGTACAAGGGCGAGTTATTGTTAATGGCGTGGACGACGGCGCGTGGATACGACCATGGGGAAAGGAGCCCCTGAAGCATCACCACGACGAAGGGGTGCAGCGACCATTCAAGCAATTGGCTTACGCCTGGGGATGAGCGGCTCCAATTTGAAGAGCCGCACGGATGCGTTGCAAGCGCAAAACACGACGGAGCGGTTCCAGTATGATGGGCTGAATCGGCTAACATGTGCATACTTCAGGCTCGTCGAGAATCCGAATGCACCGTGCGACACGTCGTACGGCTATGCGCCCAATGGGACCTCGTATCAAAAAGCGACGTGGGCATTCTGTCGTATACTGATCCCACGCATCCGCATGCCGTTACGAATGCGGCAGGCGATAACTTCTACCATGATGCGGTTGGCAATCAAATCACGCGGCCAGGAGGCGTTGGCATTACGTATACGCCGTTTGATTTGCCGAAGACGATCGCCATGGGGCGCGACGACGGTATCGTTCGGGTACGATGGCGACGAGCAAAGAATTCGGAAGACGACACCGTCGAGCGAGACGCTGTACTTCGAGGACATCTTCGAGCAAGTGACCGGCGCTTTTGGCAAAGCGTATCGGTATTACGTGCATTCGCCGGAGCGAGTTATTGCCATTGTGACGCGCGGTGGCCCAGAACCGGGGACGCTGTATCTGCATGTCGATCACCTTGGGTCGATCGAGACGACCACCAAAGAAAATGGCACCATCGATGAGCGGCGGAGTTACGATGCTTTTGGCGCACGGAGAAATCCAGAATGGGGCGGATCGCCGATAAAGGGGCCCACGAGCAAAACGAAAAAGGGCTATAAGCAGGTTGGCGAAGAGGCCGCCGACGAATTCGGCCTCGTCAACATGAAGGGAAGAGTCTACGACCCACGCATTGGGCGGTTC